>NZ_JARVTC010000012.1:0-140540 GCF_030208875.1 Pseudarthrobacter sp. MEB009 | reverse complement strand
CGGTCGTTGCAACTCCCAAAAATTCTGGGTGTTGCAACGACCGCTAGAACCCGCCAGGGAGCCGGGCTGTCCGGTGCGTGGTGTTACTTGGTCAGCGGGCCGAGTACCGGATCGTCGGTGTAGGCCGTCTTGACGTTTTCCGCGGTGACGATCACCGGGGGCAGCAGGAAGGCGGGAACCGTCTTGACGCCGTTGTCGTAGGACTTGTCGTCGTTGATCTCAGGCGTCTTGCCGGCCTGGAGGTCCTTGACCATCACAATTGCGTGCTCAACGAGCTTGCGGGTGTCCTTGTTGATGGTGGAGTACTGCTCGCCCGCAAGGATCGACTTGACGGACTCTTCTTCGGAGTCCTGGCCGGTGATGACGGGGAGCGGCTTGCCGGCCGCCTTGACGGACGTGATGACAGCACGCGCCAGGGTGTCATTCGGGGAGAGGACGCCGTCCAGGGATTCGGTGCCGTAGGAACCGGTGAGGAGGGTGTCCATGCGCCGCTGGGCGTTTTCAGCCTTCCAGTCCTGGGTGACTGCCTTCTCGAAGGTTGTCTGGCCGGAGAGGACCTTCAGCGTGCCGTCGTCGATCTTGGGCTTGAGGACCTTCATGGCGCCGTCGAAGAAGACCTTCGCGTTGGCGTCATCAGGCGAGCCTGCGAGCAGTTCGATGTTGTACGGTCCGGCCGGCTTCTTGGCCTTCATGCCGTCGAGCAGGGCCTGGCCCTGGAGCTCGCCAACCTTGAAGTTGTCGTACGCCACGTAGTAGTCCACGTTCTCGGTGTTCAGCAGGAGGCGGTCGTAGGCGATGATGGTGGCGCCGGCGTCCTTGGCCTGCTGGAGCTGCGTGCCCAGCTGGGACCCGTCCAGGGCACCCACGATGATGACCTTGGCGCCCTTGGAAATCATGGCGCTGATCTGGTTCTGCTGTTCGGCCACACCGTTGTTGGCGAACTGGACCGTCGGCTTGAATCCGGCGCTGGTGAGGCCGTCGTTGAACAGCTTCTCCGCCAGGACCCAGTTCTCGCTGGTCTTCTTGGGAAGTGCGACGCCGATGGCTGAGTCCTGCGCGAATCCTCCGGTTCCTTCGCTGGAGCCGCCCGTCGAGGGTGTTTCGGCGCGTCCGCAGCCGGTCAGCGCCAGTGCTGCAATGGCAGCAACTGCTGCCGCCTTCCCTGCTTTTCCAAACATTCGCATGTTTTCGCTACTTTCTTTTATGGGGTGGTGGGACGGGAAGCTGAGTACTCAGGCTTCCCGGGAAATGGTTGCTTTGGTGGAGGTGACTTCATCGGGCTGAAGCGGCGTGCCGGGGCCGTTTGAGGACCGGTTGAAGTTCTTCATCATCAGGCCGATGATCGAGGCCCGGCCCTGGGACTTGTTGTAGACGTCGATGGCAACTGCCACCAGGAGCACAAGGCCCTTGATCATGGACTGCCAGTCAGCGCCGACGCTGAGCAGCTGCAGGCCGTTGTTAAGGACGGCCATCACCAGGCCACCAACGATCGAGCCGATCACGGTGCCCACGCCGCCGGTCACCGCAGCGCCGCCGATGAAGACAGCGGCGATCGCGTCCAGCTCCCAGCCGGTGCCGTCGGAAGGACCTGCAGAGGTTGAGCGGGCCACGAAGATCATGCCGGCCAGGCCGGCGATGATCGACATGTTCATCATCACCAGGAAGTTGATCTTTTTGGACTTCACGCCGGACAGCTCGGCTGCGTGGCGGTTGCCACCCACGGCGTAGACGTGGCGGCCCACAACGGTCTTGGAGGAGATGAAGCCGTAGACCAGGACCAGGACGGCGAGGATCAGGCCGGGGATGGGGAACGAGGTGCCCGGCCGCCCGGTGGCGAACAGGTAGGTGGCGTAGAGGATGGCGCCGCAGATCAGGACCAGTTTGAGGACCATGACCCAGGTTTCCGGAACCTCCGCGCCCAGCGCCTTGGCGGAGCGGCGGCGGCGGACTTCACCAATCACCACGAAGGCGGCTGCCGCCAGGCCCAGGAGCAGGGTGAGGTTGTTGAAGCCGGTGTTCGGGCCGATTTCCGGCAGGTAGCCGGCGCCGATGAACTGGAATTCCCGCGGGACGGGGATGGAGTTGGACTGTCCCACAAACTGCTGCGCACCGCGGAAAATCAGCATGCCGGCCAGGGTCACGATGAACGCCGGGATGCCCACATAGGCCGTCCACCAGCCGTGCCAGGCACCGATCAGGGCGCCCAGGCCCAGGCCCAGCAGGATGGCGAGGAACCAGGGCAGGTTCCAGTCGCGCATGGCGATCGCCACCACCATGCCCACGAAGGCTGCCACGGAGCCCACGGACAGGTCGATATGGCCGGCGATGATGACCAGCACCATGCCGATGGCGAGGATCAGGATGTAGGAGTTGCCGTTGAAGAGGTTGATGACGTTGCCCGGGGTGAGGGTGATGCCGCCTGTGAGCCACTGGAACAGCAGGATCAGTGCCACCAGGGCAAAGATCATGCCGAACTGGCGGGTGTCGCCGCCAAAGAGTTTCTTGAGCGCGTTCATTGTTTCGGTCCTCGTATCTGGAAGGTTCTGGAAAGCTCCAGAGGATTAGGCGGCTTTTCGGGCGGAGGTCATGAGCTTCATCAGGCTTTCCTGGCTCGCTTCCGCCTTGTCGAGGACGCCGGTAATGGCGCCTTCGAAGATGGTGTAGATGCGGTCGGAGAGTCCCAGGAGCTCCGGCAGTTCCGAGGAAATGACGATCACGCCTTTACCCTGGTTGGCGAGCTGCTGGATGATGCCGTAAATCTCGTATTTGGCGCCGACGTCGATGCCCCGGGTGGGTTCATCCAGGATCAGCAGCTCCGGGTCGGTGAACATCCACTTGGCCAGGACCACCTTCTGCTGGTTGCCGCCGGAAAGTTTCGCCACACCTTCCTGGACCGAAGGGGCCTTGGTCCGCAGGGACTTCCGGTACTGCTCGGCCACCGCAAACTCCTTGTCGGTGTCCACAACGCTCCGCTTGCTGATTTTCTGGAGGTTGGCCGAAACGGTGGTGGTTTTGATGTCGTCCAGGAGGTTCAGGCCCAGCGACTTCCGGTCCTCGGTGACGTAGCCCAGCCCGGCATCGATGGCCTGGGGAACGTTTTTGAGCGCCGTCTCCTTGCCGTGGATGTATACCTGGCCCGAAACGAAGTGGCCGTACGACCTGCCGAACACTGACCGGGCCAGTTCGGTCCGGCCGGCCCCCATCAGCCCGGCGAAGCCCACAATCTCGCCGCGTCGGACAAAGAAGTTGGAGCCCTTGCAGACCAGCCGGTCCTGGATCTGCGGGTGGGCCACCGTCCAGTCCTTCACTTCGAAGAAGACTTCGCCGATCTTGGGGGTGTGGTCCGGGAACCGGGACTCGAGGGTGCGGCCCACCATGCCCTTGATGATCCGGTCCTCATCAACGCCGTCCGCCTTGACGTTGAGCGTTTCGATCGATTTTCCGTCGCGGATGATGGTGATGGAATCGGCGATCTGCTCGATCTCGTTGAGCTTGTGCGAAATGATGATCGAGGTGATGCCGCGGCCTTTCAGGCCCAGGATGAGGTCCAGCAGGTGCTGGGAGTCGGATTCGTTCAGCGCTGCGGTGGGCTCGTCCAGGATCAGGATTTTCACGGACTTGTTCAGGGCCTTGGCGATTTCAACCAGCTGCTGCTTGCCGACGCCGATTTCCTTGATGGGAGTGTCCGGGTTTTCGCGCAGGCCCACCCGGGCCAGGAGTTCGGTGGAGCGGATGCGGGCCTCGGCCCAGTCGATGACACCACGTTTGGTGGGTTCGTTGCCCAGGAAGATGTTCTCCATGATGGAGAGCTCCGGGATCAGCGCCAGCTCCTGGTGGATGATCACGATGCCGGCCTGCTCGCTGGCCCTGATGTCCCGGAACTGCTGGGTCTGGCCCTGGTAGACGATGTCGCCGTCGTAGCTGCCGAACGGGTAGACCCCGGAGAGGACTTTCATCAGCGTCGACTTGCCGGCGCCGTTCTCGCCGCAGATGGCGTGGACTTCGCCGGCCTTTACCCGCAGGCTGACCTCCGACAAGGCTTTAACGCCGGGAAACTCTTTGGTGATGGACCGCATCTCGAGGATGACAGGGTCCGTGTGCGTGGTCTGGGACGTCATGGGCCCTAACCTCCATTAAAAAATGACTCCGTTGTCCGGCCGGCAAAGCGCAGGGCCGTCTGATGCAAAAGTAAACTGGATCACAGCTATTGTCGTCAAGTCTTGAACGCAATTACCGGATAACGAAATGGTCTAGTTTTTCCGGATGCCAGCATTCTGGAACACCAGGGCGGCCGCTCCGAGGGCTTCGGCACGGTCCCCGAGGGAGGACATGGTGAGGGTGGTGGTCTCCCCGATGACGGGGACTGCGTGCCGTGTCAGGCCCCGGCGGATCGGGTCCAGCAGCAGGTCTCCGAGCCCGGCCAGCGGCCCGCCCACCACAATGACTTCGGGGTTGATCAGGTTGGCGACGTTGCCCAAAGCGCGGCCCACGGACAGGCCGGCGTCGTCAACCACGCGCAGGGTGGCGGGGTCCCGGGCCAGGGCCTTCCGGACGATGTCAGCGGGCGTCAGCGGACGGTCCTCGCCACGGCTGAGCAGCTCGATCATGGTGGTGGTGGAGGCAATGGTTTCCAGGCAGCCGCGGTTGCCGCACCGGCACACCAGGCCCTGTTCGTGGATGGTGGCGTGGCCGATCTCGCCGGTGATCCCCACGTTGCCGTAGTACGGCGCGCCGTTGAGGATCAGGCCCGCGCCGATGCCTGATCCGATCTTCAGGAACATCAGGTTGCTGACGCCGCTGTGCCGGCCCCACGTGACCTCGGACCAGGCCCCGAGATTGGCGTCGTTGTCAATGAAGACGGGAAATTGCAGCGTCTCTTCCAGGTGCTGCAGGATGTTGATGCCCACCCACTCAGGCAGGATCGCGCCCTGCGCAACGGTTCCCGTGCGCCGGTCAATCGGGCCGGGAATTCCGACGCCGGCACCCACCACGGCGGTCCGCTCTATGTTGCTTTCCCGCAACAGCTTGTCCAGCAGGGTCACTGCCGCCTGGATGCCGTCCTCCGCCTGGTGGCCCAGTGGCAGCATCACGGATTCCTCGGCTATCACGCGGTAGCTCAGGGAGGCCAGGACCACGCGGAGGTGCCGCCGGCCGAAGTCGATGCCAACAGCCACGGCGCCGTTGCTGTTGAGTCTCACGTTGAGGGCGCGGCGGCCGGAACTGGTAATCGGTTCCGTGGACGCGAGGCCGGAGTCCAGCATGACCTTGACGATGTTGGAGACCGTCGCCGTGGAGAGGCCTGTCTGCCGGGCGAGTTCAGCCTGGGTTGAAGGCCCGCCGCGCAGGCTTTCGATGATGCGTTGCTGGTTCAGCTGCCGCAGTGCGGACTGTGAGCCGGGATTCTTTGGCTTGCTCCTCGTTGAGCGCGGGGTTCCGGACATGCTATGTACAGTGCCCTATTTCCCGGCTTGTAGTCAAGAAGTTAACGCATGCGTCGGTTAGCGGTAACTTTTTGGGCATAGGACGATTCGGCCCCGATGGCATGCTGCGGGTGCAAATGGCCCGGACGCATCCCGGCGCGCGCTGGTTAGGCTGGAGCCAGGCCGTTATCCCCCGGCCGTCCCGCGATGGAAGGTGGTAGCGGTGCTGCTGGCACTCCTGCAGGCAAACGCCGCAGTCCTTGACCCTGATGCCAACCTCGATTCCCTTGAAGCCGCGGCAGCCACCGCCGCCGCGCGGGGCGCAGCCGTCCTGGTCACCCCGGAACTGTTCCTGGTGGGCTACGCGCCGCGGCGCATCCGGTCCGGCCTGGACCCGGACATTCTCCCGGCGCTGCGCCAGCGGCTGGCTGACATTGCCAGGCGGCACGGGATTGCGCTGGTGTACAGCCTGCCCCGCCTCACCGCCCAGGGGGAGTGGCAAATCAGCGCCACCCTCCTCGACGCGCAAGGCGCCAGCTTGCTGGAGTACGGCAAAGTGCACCTTTTCGGACCGGACGAGCGGGCGGCCTTCAGCCCCGCCACCCAGCCGCCCGCCGTCGTCGACTTCCACGGAATCCCCACCTCGATGGTGATCTGCTTCGACGTCGAATTCCCCGAAACCGTCCGGGCCGCGGCATCGCGCGGAGCCGAACTGCTCCTGGTCCCCACGGCGCTGGCCCACGGCTTTGACGACGTACCCCAGGTGCTGCTCCGCGCCAGGGCGCTGGAAAGCCAGGTCAGCATCGCCTACGCGAACCATTCCGGCGTCGAGGACGGCCTTCGGTTCCTGGGCGGCAGCGTGGTGGCCGGGCCGGACGGCAAACTGCTGGCCGCTGCCGGAGCCGGAGCCACTGTCCTCTTTGCCGAGGTTGATCCCGCAGCGGCGGGGCGGGAGCGGGCCGAGGTGCCGTACCTGGCCGAGCGTCGCCCGGACCTGTACCGGGACTGGGGCTACTGACCGGCAGAGTCCACAAACTGCAGCGCAAACCATAGTTCGGCCCGCGCTGCCGCCTGCGCCAGGTCCAGGTCCAGGAGTTCCGCCAGCGCGGTGATCTGCCGGCGCACGCTGTTGCGGTGCAGGCCCAGGTCCTTGGCCGAGGCATCCCAGCTGCCGTTGGCGGCCAGCCACGAGCGAAGCACCAGCAACTGCGCGTCCCGGCGCGCCGGTTCCTGTTCAAGGACAGGGGCCAGCAGCCGGGCGGCGAGCAACGCGCCGGCGTCGGCGCCCAGCAAACCGGCGACGGACCAGGTGAGGTCTTCCTCCCGCACCGTCGATGCGGTGGCCAGGACCCGCGGGCGAAGCGCGGTGGCGCGCTGGTAGGCGGCAGCAAGGCCCGGAAGTTCCGTGGGGGCGCCCACCACCAGCCGCCACCCCAGCTGCTCCACCTCCGCCAGCAGCGGCCCGTCCACCTTGAGGCGCGTCACGGCGGCGAAGCCGTCATCGGTCAGTTCCACCAGCTTGGTGTCGAAAATCCGCCGCCAGTGCAGCAGGTCGCGGACGGCGCCTTCCGTGGCGGCAGGAGCCGCTGCCGGTGTGCCGGACCGGAGCCCCAGCACCACGCGGACCGGGGCCGACCGGGTCCCGCCCACGCTCTGGGCCAGCAGGTCCTTCAGGCCGTTGAGCCGGCGGGAGCTGCCACCGGCCAGGCTGTCCGGGTGCAGCAGCAGGGCGGTGGCCAGCTGGCTGGGTGCCAGGGACCCGCTGGTCCGCTGCCGGACCAGCAGCTCCAGCAGTCCCACCACGGCGGACACCACATTGTTCTGGGCCGGCGTCAGGGGTTTGCCGGCCCCCAGCACCAGGGCGCCCAGCGTCGCGTCCCGGGTGCTGCGCAGCGGATGCCCAAACAGCAGGGTGGGATCCGGGGTGTCCACGGAGCCGGTTTCGATGCGGGGCCCGCTGCCGGCCAGGAGCCTGGCCACCAGCGGCTGGAGGAGGGAATGCTCGACGGCGGCCCTGGGGTTGGTGCCGGGGCCCGCCTGGGCGGCAGCCCGGGCCCGCGCCCTGCCGTCAGCCCCCACCAGGACAGCCCACACCGGCACGCGTTCGGTGAGCGCCGCCAGCAGCTCGTGTTCCGGCCGGGCGGACAGGACGGCCCGCATCAGGTGCCTGTTGGTCTCCGCCAGGTGCCGGAACACCTGGGCGTTTCCGGATTCCAGGAGCTTGGAGAATTCGAGGCCCAGCGCAGCGAACGGGACGCTGGCCGGAACTTCCACCAGCGTCAGCCCGTGGTTCCGGCAGGCTTCCACCAGTGCCTCGGGGACCGCGTCGAAGTAGGGCTGCAGGCCAAACCCCAGGGCCGCGACCCCTGCTGCCACCAGGCGCCGGACGTACGCGTCCGCCTGCGCCGGGGGACCGCCATCCACCACCGCGTCGGCACCCTGGTGCGTGCCGCCGGCACCCTGGCGAGCGCCGTCGTCGTCCGGGCCTGCTGCCGGGCCGCTCCGCAGCCCGCCGCTGCGCCCGCTGCCTCCGGTACCAGCGTGATCGCCGGTGTGGCCCCCGGCCAGGAACGGCAGGCCCGCAGTCAGCACAAATTCGCCGTCCAGCAGGTACGGCGTGGGGTCACCGAGTTCGCTGGGCTCCACCCAGCGCAGCGGCGCGGCACCGTTGCCGGCATGGTGCACCACTGTCACCCCGGCAGGCAGAGCGGCCAGGAAGCGGCCCAGGGTTACTGCGTCCAGCTGCTCCGGGCTACCATCGTTCTCTGGTGCATTGTGTCTCATGCTGGAAGCCTACAGGTTGTTTTGCACACCATTGAGATGCTGCTCACACCCCTAATCTGGGGAAAGGGAAAACCAGTTCAACCACCCACCAACAGGAACGGACGTCAACGATGACTGTGCCAACACTTTCCGGCAGGGGGCCGGCCCGGGCAGCCGGCCGGCCTTCACTCGGCGCGCAACTGCTGCGCCGCAAGCCGATCGCGCAGATGGTCACCGAAGCCGGCGACGCACAGGACGGACCCCGTCTGGTCCGCAGCTTCGGCGTGCTCCAGCTGACGATGATTTCCGTTGGCGCCACCCTTGGCACCGGCATCCTGGTGATCCTCGGCGAATCAGTGCCGCTGGCGGGGCCGGCCATCTGGATCTCCTTCGCCATCGCCGGCCTGGCCGCGCTGCTGTCCGCCGTCTCCTACGCCGAGATGGCCGGCATGGTGCCCGTCTCCGGCTCCAGCTACTCCTATACCTACGCCACCATGGGGGAGGGCATGGCCTGGATCTGCGGCTGGTGCCTGGTCCTGGAATACGCGGTCTCCGTGGCCGCCGTCGCGGTCGGCGCCGGCCAGTATGTCAACGAGGCCCTGGCCGTCTTTGGAACCGCACTCCCGGACGCGCTGTCCCAGCCGCCGGGCGATGGCGGCATGGTCAACGTCCCCGCCATGGTCATCGTGTTGCTCGCCACCGCCCTCCTGGTCCGCGGCGCCAAGGAAAGTGCCTGGATCAACACGTCCATCGTGGTGGTCAAGGTGGGCATCCTGCTCTTCTTCTGCGCCGTGGCCTTCACGGCCTTTACCGCAGGCAACTTCGAGCCGCTGCTGCCCATGGGGGCCGCCGGCGTCTCCGCCGCAGCCTCACGGGTCTTCTTCTCCTACATTGGCTTTGATGCCGCCTCCACAGCCGGTGAGGAGGCCCGCAACCCCAAAAAGGACCTGCCCCGGGCCATCATGCTGTCCATGCTGATTGTCACCACCATTTATGTCCTGGTGGCAGTTGCCGCCATCGGCGCCCGGCCGTGGGGCTGGTTCGACGGCACCGAGGCCGCTTTGGTGAAAATCCTTGAAGAGACCACCGGCCAGCCCTGGATCGGGCTCGTGTTTGCTGTCGGCGCCGTGCTGGCCATCGCCAGCATCGTCCTGACCGTCCTCTACGGCCAGACCCGCATCCTGCTGTCCATGGCCCGGGACGGCCTGATTCCCGCCGTCTTCGGCCGGGTGTCCCGCCGGACCGGCACCCCCGTGGTTGGCACGCTCCTGGTGGGGACCGCCGTCGCGCTCACTGCCGGGCTGATCCCGCTCGGCGCCCTGGCGGACGCCACCAGCATCGGCACCCTGTTCGCCTTCGGCCTGGTGAACGTGGCCGTCATCTACCTGCGGCGCAGCCGGCCGGACCTCGAACGGACCTTCCGGGTGCCGCTGTTCCCCATCACCCCCATCCTCGGCGCCATCATGTGCGGCTACCTCATGGCCAACCTCGGCGCCGACACCTGGGTGGTGTTCGCGCTGTGGATGCTGGTGGGCATTGCCGCTTACTTCTCCTACGGCCGGCGCCATTCCAAGGTGGCGGCGATGAGCTCCGCGGACTACCTTGAGGTGTCCGCCGCCTGCCCCGCACCGCAGCATTCCTGATCCGGACCGTCCCAAACCTTCCAAAGGCAGACTTCAATGACCATCGCCACAGAACTTCCGCCCTCCAGCCCCGCAGGCGCCCCCTCACAGGGTGGTGCCGATGCCGGGACGGCTGCCCCCATCACCATGCTCAACCCGGACTTCCCGTTCAGCTACGACCACTACCTGGCCCACCCGGATGGTCTCGGCTCGGTGCCGCCGGAGCTGCTGGGCACCGAAGTGGCAGTCATCGGGGCCGGCCTGTCCGGCCTGGTCACCGCCTACGAACTGATGAAGCTGGGCCTGCGGCCTGTGGTGTACGAGGCGGACCAGATCGGCGGCCGGCTCCGCACCGCCAACTTCCCGGCGGCACCCGGCGTCGTGGCGGACCTGGGCGGCATGCGGTTCCCGGTGTCAGGCAAGGCCTTCTACCACTACGTGGACCTGCTGGGCCTGGACACCCAGGAATTCCCCAACCCGCTCTCCAACGCCACCTCCAGCACCGTGATCGAGCTCGCCGGCAGGAAGTACTATGCCGAAAAGCCCTCGGACCTGCCGCCGTTCTTCCGTGAGGTGGCCGACGCTTGGAAGGCTGCCGTGAACGACGGCGCCAAGTTCACCGAAATGCAGGAGGCCATCCGCACCCGGGACACGGGCAGGATCAAGGAACTCTGGAACGAGCTGCTGCCGCTGATGGACGAGCAGACCTTTTACGGCTTCATCGCCGCCAGCGAGTCCTTCAAAAAGGCCGGGTTCACGCACCGGGAGGCGTTTGGCCAGGTGGGCTTCGGCACCGGCGGCTGGGACACGGACTTCCCCAACTCGATCCTCGAGATCCTGCGGGTGGTCTACACCGACGCTGACGACGGGCACCGGCTGATCCGGGGCGGCGCGCAACGGCTCCCCGAGGCACTCTGGCAGCACGCGCCGTCGGGCCTTGCCCACTGGCCGGAGGGCACCTCCCTGGCCTCGCTGCACTCCGGGTCCCCGCGCGGCGCCGTGGGCAAAATCAGCCGCGACCCGGACGGCAACCTGCGGATCCGCGAACGCTGGGGCCGCGAAGCCACCTACCCGGCAGTGGTCACCACGTGCCAGTCCTGGCTGCTGTCCACCCGCATCCATACCGAAGAGGCGCTCTTCCCGGCGGAGCTGTGGACGGCGATCGAGCGTTCGCACTACATGCAGTCGTCCAAGACCTTCGTGATGGTGGACCGGCCGTTCTGGAAGGACATTGATCCGGCCACGGGCCACGAGGTGTTGTCCATGACCCTCACGGACCGGCTGAACCGCGCCACCTACCTCCTGGACAACGGCCCGGACCAGCCCGCGGTCATCCTGCTTTCCTACACCTGGAACGACGACGCGCTGAAGTGGCTGGCGCTCGACGCCGACGAACGCGTGGAGCTGATGCTGCACTCGCTCGAGCAGATCTACCCCACGGTGGACATCGCCAGCCACATCGTGGGCCAGCCCATCACCGTGTCCTGGGAAGCGGACCCCAACTTCATGGGCGCGTTCAAGGCCAACCTGCCCGGGCACTACCGCTACCAGCAGCGGCTTTTTACGCACTTCAAGCAGGACGCGCTGCCCGACTACCAGCGCGGCATCTTCCTGGCCGGCGACGACGTTTCCTTCACTGCCGGCTGGGCCGAGGGCGCCGTGACCACCGGCCTGAACGCGGTGTGGGGCGTGGTGAACCACCTGGGCGGGTCGGCGGCGCCGGGCAACCCCGGTCCCGGCGAGCTGCTCGACTCGATCGGGCCGGTCAGCCTGGACTGATTCTTTGGGGGAGTGGGGTCAGCCGTGCAGGGCGCGGTGCGCCCTGGCGAGCTCGACGTAGCGTTCGGCGTTGGCCCGGACGCCGTCGAACTCCTCGTCGGTAAGGGGCCGCCGGACCTTGGCCGGGACGCCTGCCACCAGTGACCGCGGCGGCACCACCGTGCCCTCGAGGACCACGGCGCCGGCCGCCACCAGCGAACCCGCGCCGATCACCGCGCCGTTCAGGACGGTGGCGCCCATGCCGATCAGGCAGTCGTCCTCCACCGTTGAACCATGGACGACGGCTGCGTGCCCCACGCTGACCCGCTCACCCACCGTGCAGGGGAAGCCCGGGTCCGCGTGCAGCACCACGTTGTCCTGCAGGTTGCTGCCGGCGCCGACGCTGATCTTGGCGGTGTCGGCCCGGACCGTGGCGCCGTAAAACGCGCTGGCGTCCGCCGCCAGGCTGGCATTGCCGATGATCGTGGCCGTGGGGGCGACGAATGCTGTCTCGTGGACGGCCGGGGTGTTCCCGGCGAAGGGGTACAAGGGAGCCATGGGTTCACTCTAGCGACGCCTGCGCGTGGCCGGTTTCCGGTGCGGATGTGACAGGCCTGCGCGCCCCACCCAACTGACTCGCAGTTGTTGTCGTTTTGAGGGCTCAAAACGACAACAACTGCGAGTCAGTTGAAGACCACCGTGCGGTTCCCGTCCAGCAGCACCCGGTGCTCGGCGTGCCACTGCACCGCCTGGACCAGCGTGCGGCCCTCCACGTCGCGGCCCATCTGGACCAGCTGCTGCGCCGTGCGGCTGTGGTCCACGCGGATGACTTCCTGCTCGATGATCGGACCCTCGTCCAGGGCGGCCGTCACGTAGTGGGCGGTGGCGCCGATCAGCTTCACGCCGCGGGTGTGGGCCTGGTGGTAGGGCTTGGCGCCCTTGAAGGAGGGCAGGAACGAGTGGTGGATGTTGATGGCCTTGCCCGTGAGGTCGGTGCACAGCTCATCCGAGAGGATCTGCATGTAGCGGGCCAGGACGGTCAGCTCGATGTTGTGCTCCGCCATGATGGCGCGCAGCCTGTCCTCCGCCTGGACCTTGGTGTCCGCGGTGACCGGGATGTGGTGGAAAGGGATGCCGTAGAACTCGGCCAGCCCGGCCAGGTCCTTGTGGTTGGAGACAATGGCCGGGATGTCGATGGGCAGGGTGCCGCTGCGCTGCTGGAACAGCAGGTCGTTGAGGCAGTGCGCCGACGTGCTGGCCAGGACCAGGGTCCGGACCTTCCGGCCCGCGGGGTTCAGGCTCCACTGCATGCCGAACGCGTCAGCCACGGGCTGCAGGGCCGCGCGGAGCTCTGACTGCGTGGCGGTCGTGGTCACCTCCACGCGCATAAAAAACGTTCCCGTGGCGGGGCTGCCGTACTGCTGGGAGTCCGTAATGTTGCACCCCGCCACCAGCAGGGCGCCAGCCACAGCGTGGACGATTCCCTGGGTGTCCGGGCAGGACAGGGTGACTACGTATGCATCGTTGAGTTGCTCATCTTTCACGCAGTCAAGCCTACCCGCGCGCCAGGGTGTGCTTTTGGTAGGCTGGTCGGGTCGCAACTGGCGTTGGGTGGCTAACCACCAGGGAGCGGCAATCACGAAGACCACGGATCGTACGCCTGGGCCGAGGGTCATGTTTTGCCGGAAACGGGGCACCAGTTGCCTGTGCGCAGCCGCGTCCCGTGCCACCCGCCTGATGCCAGTAACCAACACGGCGGTAAGGCGTGCCAGCCGGTAGCCTGACCTAAGCAGTGCCCGAATCCCGAGCCAGGAGTTCTTTGTGACTACCACAGCCACCACAACATCAGCCGTCAGCAACCAGCCGCTGGCCGAGCTTGACCCCGAAATCGCTGCAGTCCTCAACCAGGAGCTTGGCCGCCAGCGCGGCACCCTGGAAATGATTGCCTCCGAAAACTTCGCGCCGCGCGCCGTGATGGAAGCCCAGGGCTCCGTCCTGACCAACAAGTACGCCGAGGGCTACCCCGGCCGCCGGTACTACGGCGGCTGCGAATACGTGGACATCGCCGAGCAGCTTGCCATCGACAGGGTCAAGGACCTGTTCGGCGCCGAGTACGCCAACGTCCAGCCGCACTCCGGGGCCCAGGCCAACGCCGCCGCCCTGTCCGCCATGATCACCCCCGGCGACAAGATCCTGGGCCTGTCCCTGGCGCACGGCGGACACCTCACCCACGGCATGAAGCTGAACTTCTCCGGCAAGCTCTACAACGTGGCCGCCTACCAGGTGGAGGAAGATTCCTTCCGCGTGGACATGGACAAGCTCCGCGAGCAGGCCATCGCCGAAAAGCCGCAGGTCATCATCGCCGGCTGGTCCGCCTACCCGCGCCACCTCGACTTCGCTGCGTTCCGTTCCATCGCCGATGAGGTGGGCGCCCTCCTGTGGACGGACATGGCGCACTTCGCCGGACTGGTGGCAGCGGGCCTGCACCCCAGCCCCGTCCCGTACTCCGACGTTGTCACCTCCACCGTGCACAAGACCCTCGCCGGTCCCCGATCAGGGGTGATCCTGGGCAAGCAGGAGTGGGCCAAGAAGCTCAACTCCAACGTGTTCCCCGGCCAGCAGGGCGGTCCGCTGATGCACGTCATCGCCGCCAAGGCCGTGGCCTTCAAGATCGCAGGCACCCAGGAGTTCAAGGAACGCCAGGAGCGCGTCCTCGAAGGCGCCAAAATCATCGCCGACCGCCTCAACCAGGCTGACGTTGCCGAGGCCGGCGTTTCCGTCCTCACCGGCGGCACCGACGTGCACCTGGTCCTGGTGGACCTGCGCAACTCCCAGCTGGACGGCCAGCAGGCCGAGGACCTCCTGCACTCCGTGGGTATCACCGTGAACCGCAACGCCGTTCCGTTCGACCCCCGCCCGCCCATGGTCACCTCCGGCCTGCGCATCGGCACCCCGGCCCTGGCCACCCGCGGCTTCGGCGCCGCCGAGTTCACCGAGGTCGCAGAGATCATCGCCAGCGCGCTGAAGGCCGGCACCGCCACCGACGTCGAGGCGCTCCAGTCCCGCGTGGACAAGCTCGCCGCCGACTTCCCGCTGTACCCGCAGCACGAGCAGTGGTAACCAATGACTGATACCGCAACTGCACAAATCCTTGACGGCAAGGCCACCGCCGCAGCCATCAAGGCCGAGCTGACCGGACGCGTGGCCACGCTCCGTGCGAAGGGCGTCACCCCCGGCATCGCAACTGTGCTGGTGGGCGCCGACCCCGCCTCGCAGCTGTATGTCTCCATGAAACACAAGCAGTCCGAACAGATCGGGATGAACTCGATCCAGCGCGAACTGCCGGCTGACGCCACCCAGGCCGACGTCGAGGCCCTCATTGATGAACTCAATGCGGATCCCGACTGCCACGGGTACATCGTGCAACTGCCGTTGCCCAAGCACCTGGATACCGACGCCATCCTTGAGCGGATCGACCCCGCCAAGGACGCCGACGGACTCCACCCGACCAATCTCGGCCGGTTGGTGCTCAACGTCAACTCGGAGATCACCACTCCTCTGCCGTGTACACCCCGCGGCGTCATCGAGCTCCTCGAGCGCAATGGGTACAGCCTTGCCGGCAAGCACGTGGTGGTGGTTGGCCGTGGCGTCACGATCGGCCGGACCATCGGCCTGCTGCTCACCAGGCGGGCCGTCAATGCGACGGTGACGCTGACGCATACCGGCACCAAAAACCTGTCGGAGCTGCTCAAGCAGGCGGACGTCATTGTGGGCGCCGCCGGAGTCAAGCACATCGTCAAGGCCTCGGACGTGAAGCCGGGCGCTGCCCTGCTTGACGTGGGGGTTACCCGGGAAACCGATCCGGAAACAGGTAAGAGCCGCGTCCACGGAGACATCGATCCCGCCGCCGCCCAGGTGGCCGGCTGGATTTCGCCCAATCCCGGCGGCGTTGGCCCCATGACCGTGGCGCTGCTGATGACCAATGTGGTTGAAGCGGCGGAACGCCAGGCAGGCATCGCCTAGCCCACGTGGGTTAAAACGCGCGACGGCGGCCCCGCACCTTCCCGGAAAGGTGCGGGGCCGCCGTTGTTGTGTTCGCCGCCGGTGGAAGCGTGCCGGATCGGCGCCGGGATTTGAGAGAATATCTCCATGCAATCAGTGGGCAGTTCCAACTCATCAGCCAAACCCCGTTTCTCCATGTTCCGCATCAGCGGGCCGGGGCTGATGGTCCTGGTGACCGCGTTTGTGGTGGCCGTCATCTTCGCCGCCAACCAGAACGATGTGGTGGGCTGGGTAGTGGCCATCATCGCCCTCTTCTGGCTGGTCCTGGCCACCTTCGTGGTGGTCAGCATCCAGCGTGCCGCCAAGAAGGCGGGCGCCAAGCTGACCGAGGCCCAGAACGCCTTCAACACCGCAGCCGGCCGGGCCCCCTCGCCCACGGCAGCGAACCACGGCGGTACCAGCGTGGTGTACGAGCGCAGCGAAGCCGATGAGGTCCGCGACCTCAAGCTGGACCACTCCTTCAAGATCGTCCAGGTGCAGGTCCGGGTGGTGGAGGAAGAGCGTGCCAAGGGCGCCGCCGCCAACCAGGACACCATCCACCGCGCCCTGGAAACCATCGAGATCACCGCCACCAACGCCCGCGACATGATGAAGTCCTCCGGCGGCTCCGGCGAGCCGGTCAGCGGAACCATCATCGACTAGAGTGGAGCGGGTGAGCTCGGCATTGAAGAAGGACCACCTTCGCATCGCATCCGTCAACGTCAACGGCCTCCGCGCCGCCTACAGGAACGGTATGGCAGCCTGGCTGGAACCGCGTGAGGTGGACATCCTCTGCCTGCAGGAGGTCCGCGCCCCGGATGCGATTATTCACCAGCTCCTCGGTGCGGGCTGGCACATCCTGCACGCCGAAGCCGAGGCGAAGGGCCGCGCCGGCGTGGCCATCGCCTCCCGCGAGGAACCACTGGCCACCCGCATCGGCATCGGCGACGAATACTTCGCGACGGCGGGACGCTGGGTCGAAGCCGACTTCCGGCTCCGCGACGCCGCCGGCAACCCGGTCCAGCTCACCGTGGCCAGCGCCTACGTCCACTCGGGCGAGGTGGGCACCCCCAAGCAGGACGACAAGTTCCGTTTCCTGGACATCATGTCCACCCGGCTGCCCGAGCTGGCCAAGCACAGCGACCACGCCCTGGTGGTGGGGGACCTCAACGTGGCCCACACGCCGCTGGACATCCGCAACGCCAAAGCCAATGTCAAAAAGGCCGGCTTCCTGCCCGAAGAGCGCGCCTACTTCGACAAGTACCTCGGCGGGGACATCGGCTGGCAGGACGTCCACCGCAACCTGTCCGGCCCGGTGGACGGCCCGTACACGTGGTGGTCCCAGCGCGGCAAGGCGTTCGACAACGACACCGGTTGGCGGATCGACTACCACTTGGCCACCCCGGCCCTGGCCGATGCTGCCTTCTCGGCAGTAGTGGACCGCGCGCCGTCGTGGGACACCCGCTTCTCTGACCATGCACCGCTGGTAGTGGACTACCAGCTCTAAGCCCGAAAGTTCCACCATGACTAGCCTGACCTCTCCGGCCGCTAAAAAGCGCATTCTCTCCGGCGCCAAACCCACCGCCGATTCGCTGCACCTGGGCAACTACATCGGTGCCGTGCGCAACTGGGTGGACATGCAGGAGGAGTACGACGCTGTCTTCTTCATCCCTGACCTGCACGCCATCACCGTGGACTTCGACCCCGCGGAGCTCGCCAAGCGCACCCGGACCGTCGCGGCGCAGTACATCGCCGCCGGCATCGACCCGGACCGCAGCATCTTCTTTGTCCAGTCCCACGTGCCTGAGCACGCCCAGCTGGCCTGGGCCCTGAACTGCATCACGGGTTTCGGTGAGGCTTCCCGGATGACCCAGTTCAAGGACAAATCGCAGAAGTCCGGCGCCGACTCCGCCACGCTGGGCCTCTTCGCCTACCCCACGCTGATGGCAGCCGATATCCTGCTGTACCAGACGGACCTGGTTCCGGTGGGCGAGGACCAGCGCCAGCACCTGGAACTGACCCGGAACCTGGCCCAGCGGTTCAATACCCGGTTCGGGGACACGTTCACCGTCCCCGAGGCCACCATCGTCAAGGAAAGCGCCAAGATCTACGACCTGCAGAACCCCGGCGCCAAGATGTCCAAAACCGGCGAGTCGCCCAACGGTGCCATCCAGCTGCTGGAGGACCCCAAGGTCGCCGCCAAGCGGATCAAGTCTGCAGTGACAGACGCCGGCACGGAGATCCGCTTCGACACCGGGGAAAAGCCGGGCATCTCCAACCTGCTCACCATCTACTCGGCCCTGACCGGCAAAACAGTGGCCAGCCTCGAAGCCGAATACGAAGGCAAAATGTACGGCCACCTCAAGGTGGACCTTGCCGATGTGGTGGTTGATTTTGTGACACCCCTGCGGGACCGGACCAATGAACTGATGACGGACCCGGCCGAACTGGACCGGCTGCTGGCCTCAGGGGCTGCACGGGCACGGGAGATCGCCTCGGTCACCCTGGGCAGCGTGTACGAGCGCATGGGGTTCCTGCCGTCATTGAGCCTCGCCGGAGTCCGCTAGAGCCATGTCTGCCAGCAACGTCACCGCACGGGAAGGAACCCGGGGCCCAGGCTCGCTGGGAACCGCGCCCACCCCGCACGGCGGCCCTGCCGGCGGCGGGGACGGTTCCCGCCAGGAAGACATCAGCGTTGGCGTAATCCTGGGCTTCCCGGCTGAGGTTGCCAGCGAACTGCAAAGCTGGCGGGCCTCATTTGGGGACCCCCTGGCGGAGGTGGTGCCTGCCCACATCACCCTGGTCACCACCACCCCCACCACGGACTGGGACGCCACCCTGGCGCACGTGCGCAGCGTGGCCCGGGGCCAGCGCCCCTTCCGGGTCACGATTTCCGGGACCGGGACGTTCCGGCCGGTCTCCCCGGTGGTGTTCATCAAGGTGGAGGACGGGTTCGCCGAGTGCGTGGACCTGCACGGCAAGCTCCAGCAGGGGCCGCTGCACCGCGACCTGCCGTTCGCCTACCACCCGCACGTTACCATCGCCCACGATGTGGCCCCGGAAAGCCTCGACGAAGCCGAAACGGTGCTGAAGAGCTACAGGGCAAGCTTCCCGGTGGCTAGCATGGGACTTTACGAGCACGGTGCCGATGGCATCTGGCAGCTACGGGAAGAGCTGGACTTTGGGACCGAAACAGACAACAACGCCGGCACCCGGCATAAAAACTCAGCAAGGGACGCCGGGGACGCCGCCGCTTCCCACTGACCTGGCCGGCCTGCGGCTGGAGGTCAGCCACAAACGGGTGGAGCTGAGCAAGGCGCGCCGTTCCGGCGGCGGCCCGTTCGCCGTCCCGCTGGCCACGCTCATGCTGTTCCTGGCCCGGCTGAACTCGCTGCTGCCCATGCGCGCCTTCGCGCATTACAACCGGCAGCACGGCCCGCTGATGGCCGCCGGGATCGGTTTTGTGATGTTCTTCTCCATCACGGGCCTGCTGGCCACCGGCTTCTCCATTGCCGGGCTGGTCCTCCGCGGCCAGCCGCAGCTCCTGGACACCGTGGTGGGCAGCGTGGCGCAAAGCGCGCCGGGCCTGCTCAAGGTCAACGGCGGAGAGGGCCTGGTGGACCCGCAGGACCTGCTGAACCCCAGCGGGCTGGGCTGGACCGCGGTCATCGCCGCCGTCGTCACCATCATCACGGCGCTGAACTGGATCAACGGCGTCCGGGAAGGCCTGCGGGGCGTCAACCAGCTGCCGCCGCTGGTCATCAGCCCGGTGCTGCTCAAAGCGGGCGACGCCGGCACGCTGGTGCTCCTCGGGGTGGCCCTGGTGGTCAGCTCCGGCGCATCGCTGGTGTTCGGCACCGCTGCGGGGTGGGTCACCGACTTCCTGGGCCTCAGCGACGCCGTGGCCGGCCCGCTGACCACCATCGTCAAAATCGCCGTGCCACTGGTGCTGGGCTGGGTCACGGCCGTGATCATGTTCCGCCTGGCAGCCAGGCTCAAATTCTCCCGCCGGGCCCTCCTGGAAGGCACCATCATCGCCGCCGTGGGCACCACGGTCCTGCAGCTGTTCAGCACCGAGCTGCTGGCCGGCGCCGGTCGGAACCCGCTGCTGGCCCCGTTCGCCATCATCATCGGCCTGCTGATCTGGTTCAACCTGGTCAGCCAGGTCTACCTGCTCTCCGGGTCCTGGGCCACCATCCGCGAAGGTGACCTGGCCGCAGGCGCCGCGAACGGCGAGAAGGCCGCCTGGGGCGCCCGGCAGGTCCAGCCGGGCAAGGTCCCGGTGGCCACCACGCCGGTTCCCGGCAGGGCCGTCGCGGGCAGCGTCAGGCGTCGAGGTACTGGTCGGCCCAGGCAGCGATGATCCGGGCGGCGCGTGCCGCCTGGCCCTTGCCCGTGAGCAGGTGGTCGCTGCCCTCCAGGGACACAAAGTTCCGCGGATGACGGGCCGTTTGGAAGATGGTGCTGGCGTTCTCGATCCCGACGGTGTTGTCTGTGGGGGAGTGCAGCACCATCAGCGGCTTGTGGAGCTGCCGGATGCAGTCGGTCAGGTCCGCGTTCTCCAGGTCCTCCACGAAGTGCCGGCGGATCTCCACGCGTTTTCCGCCCAGATCCACCTCGGCGCTGCCTTCGGAAAGGATCCGGTCCAGGGCAGCGTCAAAGACGTGCGCCACATGCTTGGGTGAGAAGGGCGCCCCGACTGTGGCAACGGCGTCGAGCTCCGGAATCTCCTTGGCAGCTGCCAGCACGGCGGCTCCACCGAACGAGTGGCCCACCAGCAGGGAGATCTCCCTGCCGACGCTGCGCATGTACTCTGCCGCCTTGACCGTGTCCGCCACCTTGTGGCTGAAGGACCCGGCGGACCATTCGCCGGCGGAGCCGCCCAGGCCCAGGTTGTCGAAGCGGAGCATGCCCACGCCGCTGTCAGCCAGCGCCTTGCACATCCGGGACGCGGACGGCGCATCCTTGCCCAGGGTGAAGCCGTGCGAAAACACGCCCCAGCCCTTCACCGGGCCCTCGGGGACATCGATGATGCCGGAGAGCACCTCGCCGGTGGAGCCGGTGAAGGAGACCTTTTCGGAGCGGGACACGGTGTCCCCTTTCGTTTGTGCGGACGGCTTGCGCTATCACCTATGGTCCCTAAAAGGGGGTTTTGGGGACCATAGGTGATAGGGCATCTTAAAAGTTCGACGGCGCCCCTCACCACATGGGGTGGGGGACGCCGTCGTCAGCGTTGGATCCTTAGATCTTGCGCGAGAGGATTGCCTGCTTGACCTCGGCGATGGCCTGGGTGACCTGGATGCCGCGGGGGCATGCTTCGGAGCAGTTGAAGGTGGTGCGGCATCGCCACACACCTTCCTTGTCGTTCAGGATTTCCAGGCGCATGTCGCCGGCGTCATCGCGTGAATCGAAGATGAAGCGGTGGGCGTTGACGATTGCGGCGGGACCGAAGTACTGGCCGTCCGTCCAGAACACCGGGCAGGACGAGGTGCACGCGGCGCAGAGGATGCACTTGGTGGTGTCATCAAAGCGTTCGCGGTCCTCGGCGGACTGCAGGCGTTCCTTGGTGGGCTCGTGGCCCTTGTTGATCAGGAAGGGCATAACCTCGCGGTAGGACTGGAAGAACGGTTCCATGTCCACGATCAGGTCCTTCTCCACCGGCAGGCCCTTGATGGGTTCCACGGTGATGGGCTTGGACGTGTCCAGGTCCTTCAGGAGCGTTTTGCAGGCGAGGCGGTTGCGGCCGTTGATGCGCATGGCATCGGAACCGCAGACGCCGTGGGCGCAGGACCGGCGGAACGACAGGCTGCCGTCCGTCTCCCATTTGACCTTGTGCAGGGCATCCAGGACACGGTCCGTGCCGTACATGGTCAGGTGGAAGTCATCCCAGGTGGCCTCTTCCGAGACTTCCGGGTTGTACCGGCGCACACGCAGGTGGACGTCGAACGTGGGGATTTCCCCGCCGCCGCCCACACCTGCGGGCAGTTCGATCTTTGAGGCTGGCTCAGCGAGTTCAGCGGTCATCTTAGTACTTCCTCACCATCGGCTCGTAGCGGGTAAAGACAACCGGCTTCGTGGCCAGGCGGATGCCGGCGATTGCTTCAGCCGATCCGTCTGCCGGGGCGTGGTCATCCTTGTACGCCATGGAGTGCTTCATGAATTTCTCGTCGTTGCGGTCCGGGAAGTCCTCGCGGAAGTGTCCGCCGCGGGATTCCTCGCGGTGCAGGGCCGCCACGGTCATGACCTTGGCCAGCTCCAGCAGGAAGCCCAGTTCCACGGCCTCCAGCAGGTCCAGGTTGAAGCGCTTACCCTTGTCCTGGACGTTGATCCGCGTGTACCGCTCCTCGAAGGAGGCGATGTCGGCCAGGACCTGGTTCAGCGTGTCCGCGGTGCGGAACACCTGCATGTTGGCGTCCATGGTGTCCTGGAGTTCCTTGCGGATCAGGGCCACCTTTTCGTCGCCTTCGCCGTTGCGGGCGATGTCCAGCAGTTCCGTGGTGTAAGCCAGCGGGTTCTCCGGCAGCTCCACGTAGTCGGCGGTCTTGGCGTACTCGGCCGCGGCCACACCGGCGCGCTTGCCGAACACGTTGATGTCCAGCAGCGAGTTGGTGCCCAGCCGGTTGGAGCCGTGCACGGACACGCAGGCCACCTCACCGGCGGCGTACAGGCCCGGGATGATGGTGTCGTTGTCCTGCAGGACCTCGGTGGTGATGTTCGTCGGGATGCCGCCCATGGCGTAGTGCGCCGTGGGGAACACCGGGACGGGTTCCGTGTAGGGCTCCACACCAAGGTAGGTGCGGGCGAACTCGGTGATATCCGGCAGCTTGGCGTCAATGTGCGCCGGCTCCAGGTGGGTGAGGTCCAAAAGGACGTAGTCCTTGTTCGGGCCGCAGCCGCGGCCTTCGCGGACCTCGTTGGCCATGGAGCGGGCCACGATGTCGCGGGGCGCCAGGTCCTTGATGGTGGGGGCGTAGCGCTCCATGAACCGCTCGCCCTCGGAGTTGCGCAGGATCGCGCCTTCGCCGCGGGCGGCCTCGGAAAGCAGGATGCCCAGGCCGGCCAGGCCTGTCGGGTGGAACTGGAAGAATTCCATGTCCTCGAGGGGGATTCCCTTACGGAACGCGATGCCCATGCCGTCACCGGTGAGGGTGTGGGCGTTGGAGGTGGTCTTGAAGACCTTGCCGGCGCCGCCGGAGGCGAAGACCACCGACTTGGCCTGGAACACGTGCAGTTCGCCGGAGGCCAGGTCGTAGGAGACGACGCCGGCAACACGCTTCTGCTTGTACGGGGTGCCGTCCTCGCGGACCGCGTCCTCTTCGACCGTCAGGAGGTCCAGGACGTAGTACTCGTTGTAGAACTCGACGTTGTGCTTGACGCAGTTCTGGTACAGGGTCTGCAGGATCATGTGGCCGGTGCGGTCAGCGGCGTAGCAGGCCCGGCGGACGGGAGCCTTGCCGTGGTCGCGGGTGTGGCCACCGAAGCGGCGCTGGTCAATGCGGCCCTCGGGCGTGCGGTTGAACGGCAGGCCCATCTTTTCCAGGTCCAGCACGGCGTCGATGGCTTCTTTCGCCATGACTTCGGCGGCGTCCTGGTCAACCAGGTAGTCGCCGCCCTTGACGGTGTCGAACGTGTGCCATTCCCAGTTGTCTTCTTCGACGTTGGCAAGGGCCGCGCACATACCGCCCTGCGCCGCGCCCGTGTGTGAACGGGTGGGGTAGAGCTTGGTCAGTACTGCTGTGCGGGCGCGCTGACCGGATTCGATCGCGGCGCGCATGCCAGCGCCACCGGCACCGACGATGACGACGTCGTACTTATGGACCTGCATACCAGACGCTCTTTCTCTCAAATTTCCTGTAAAACAACGGGGCGGCGTTGGCTGCCCCGCACAACAGGGCCCGCGGTTATGCCCGCGGGCCCTGGAAAGTGCTGCTGCTAGGCAGGGCAGAAACCGCCCGGCAGGGGGACGCCGTCGACGACGGGGCACGGGTTGAAGGTGAAGATCACCAGGGTGCCCAGGACGATGATGACAACGGTTGCGCTGTAAAGGACCGTCTTCAACCAGCGGCGGGTTGAGTCCTTCTCGGCGTAGTCGTTAATGATGGTGCGCACGCCGTTGGTGCCATGCAGCATGGCCAGCCACAGCATGGCCAGGTCCCAGAACTGCCAGAACGGGTCGGCCCACTTGCCGGCCACAAAGCCGAAGTCGATCGCGTGGATGCCTTCGCCCACCAGGAGGTTCACAAAGAGGTGGCCGAAGATCAGCACCACCAGCACCACGCCGGAGAGGCGCATAAACAGCCAGGCCACCATCTCGAAGTTGCCGCGGCTGCCGCCGTTGCGGCGGTACTGCGGTGCGATCCGGCCGCTGCGCGGACTGTCGATTGTTGCAGTCATGGCTTAGTGACCTCCGAGGGCGAGGGACAGGTGGCGGATGGAGAAGGCAACCATTGTCACTACCCAGAGGCCCAGGACAACCCAGAGCATCTGGCGCTGGTACTTGGCGCCCTTCTTCCAGAAGTCGACGGCGATGATCCGCAGGCCGTTGAAGGCGTGGAACACGATGGCGGCAACAAGGCCGGTCTCGCCCAGCGCCATCAGGGGATTCTTGTAGGCGCCAATGACGGCGGTATACGCCTCAGGCGAAACCCGCACCAAGGAGGTGTCCAGGACGTGGACCAACAAGAAGAAAAAGATCACTACACCGGTAATCCGGTGTCCTACCCAGGACCACATGCCTTCACGGCCGCGGTACAAGGTGCCAGCTGGTTTTGTCGGCACTGAATAAACCTCCCTGCAACACAGCGGCGCTGGCATGAGATCCACGCGGGGGGAACGCCTGCTGCGAGAGCACTCGTAGCTCGAGCCTAAATCTAGGCTCCGCTTACAGCTTATTCAATTTAGGAGCCACTTAGTGACCAGCAGCGGCGCGGGTTCGGTGGATTTTGTGAGACAAACCCCACAGTGGGTTGCGCGGCCGGGCCCTGATGTGTCGTGCCGGGGGCACTTTACCGGGGCAGCGGTGCCGGTTCGGCTAAAGTAGGCCCTGATGAGTAAAGACACAGTGACAAGCCCGGTATCACCCCTTGACCGCTTTATTGCGGTGATTCCGGCTGGCGGAGTGGGGACCCGCCTCTGGCCCCTGTCACGAGCCGCAGCTCCCAAGTTCCTTCACGACCTCACCGGTTCGGGCAGCACACTGCTGCGCGCCACCTTTGACCGGCTGCAGCCTTTGGCCGGCAGCCGGGTCCTGGTGGTCACCGGCCAGGCCCACCGCGAGGCTGTATGCCGCCAGCTTCCCGAGGTGGAGGATTCGGACCTGGTCCTCGAATCCGAGCCCAAGGATTCCGGTGCCGCGATCGGGCTGGCCGCAGCCATCCTGCACGAACGGGACCCGGACACCATCATGGGTTCCTTCGCAGCAGACCAGGTGATCAGCCCGGACAACCTCTTCCAGGAAGCGGTCCGCGAAGCGATCCACGCCGCTGCCGCCGGAAAGATCGTCACCATCGGCATTAAGCCCACGCACCCCTCCACAGGGTTCGGCTACATCCGTTCCGGTAAGGCGTTGAACATCGACGGCGCGCCCAGCGCGCTGGACGTTGTGGAGTTCGTCGAGAAGCCGGACGAGGAAGTCGCCCAGCAGTATGTGGACAGCGGCGAATACTCCTGGAACGCCGGGATGTTCGTGGCGCCCGTGGCCCTGATGCTCAAGCACCTCGAAGCCAACCAGCCCGGCCTCTTTAACGGCCTGCAGGAAATCGCCCGCGCCTGGGACACCCCGGACCGCGACGAGGTCACGGCCAGGGTCTGGCCCACCCTGCCCAAGATCGCCATTGACTACGCCGTGGCGGAGCCCGCCGCGGAAGCCGGCGACGTCGCAGTGGTCCCGGGTTCCTTCCGCTGGGACGACGTGGGCGACTTCGCCTCGGTGGGCCGGCTGAACTCCGCCAGGGAAGTTGACGACGTCACGGTGCTCGGTGAGGGCGCCCGCGTCTTCACCGAAAACTCCAGCGGCGTGGTGGTCACTGACACCAAGCGCGTCATCGCGCTGATCGGGATCCAGGACGTGGTCATTGTCGACACCCCCGACGCCCTGCTGGTGACCACCATGGCGAACTCGCAGCGCGTTAAAGCCGCCGTGGACGCCCTGAAGGCCAGCGGCGACACCGACGTCCTCTGAAACCGGCCGCCCGCCCTCGCCAACCTCCCGCCCTCGCCAACCTCCCGCCGTCGTCAACCCGACGACGGCGGGAGGCCGCGGGAAGTAACGCGGCGGCCGTGATGCCCGTAAAGCGGCGGCGCTCGCTAGAGTGAACCAGTGCGCAATTACACTACTGAAGCCGAACCCACCGCTTTGGTGGCTCCATGGCTGGAGCCGCTCCTGCCGGAACTGATCGATTTCCGCAGGGACCTGCACGCACATCCGGAATTGTCCTTCAAGGAGTTCCGCACCACCGACAAGCTGGCCGAGCGGCTGGAGGCAGCCGGGCTCAGCCCGCGCCGCCTCGAAGGCACCGGGCTCACGGTGGACGTAGGGGAGGGCCCCATCGCCACGGCCCTGCGCGGGGACATCGATGCCCTGCCCATCATTGAGGAAACCGGCCTGCCGTTCGCCTCAAAGAACCACGGCGTCACCCACGCCTGCGGCCATGATGTCCACACCACCACCATGTTGGGCATCGCCCTGGTCCTGCAGAAAATGCACCAGGCCACCCCGCTGGGCGCCACCGTCCGCCTCATCTTCCAGCCGGCCGAGGAAACCATGCCCGGCGGCGCGCACTCCTGCATTGAACAGGGCGTCCTGGAAGGTGTTCCGCGGATCCTCGCCCTGCACTGCGATCCGCGGATCGAGGTGGGCAAGATCGGCACCCGCATCGGCGCCATCACCTCGGCGTCGGACACCATCCGGATCGAACTTTCGGGCCGCGGCGGCCACACCTCCCGCCCGCACCTCACCGAAGACCTGGTTTTTGCGCTGGCGCAGATCGCCGTCAACGTCCCCGCAGTCCTCTCCCGCCGCGTGGACGTCCGCAGCGGCGTGTCCGTGGTGTGGGGCCAGATTTCAGCGGGGTCCGCCCCCAACGCCATTCCCGGCACCGGGTACATGGCGGGCACCATGCGCTGCCTGGACCGTGACGCCTGGCACGCTGCCGGCGAACTGCTGGACGAGGTGGTCCACCAGGTGGCCGCCCCCTACGGCGTTGATGTCCGGCTGGAACACACCCGCGGCGTGCCGCCGGTGGTCAACTCCGAGCATGAAACGGCAATCATCGAAGCGTCCGCCCGCGCTGAAATCGGCGAAAGCGCCGTGGTGCTGACCCCGCAGTCCATGGGCGGGGAGGATTTCGCCTGGTTCCTGGCGGAACTTCCCGGCGCCATGATGCGGCTGGGCACCAAGACCCCGGGCGGCGAGGAGTACGACCTGCACCGCGGCGACTACATCCTGGACGAACGCGCCCTGGGACTGGGCATCCGGGTCCTGACCGCTGCGGCACTGCGGACCATCCGGGACCTGTAGACGCGGCCGGTGGGGGAGCTCGGCTGTCCGCCACAATCTAAGTTGTGCACAATTCAATTGTGGGCTACGGTAGATGCATGAGCGAAACCCCCAGGCTGGACCGTCAAGTGTGTTTTGCGCTGTACTCCGCATCCCGGGCAGCCACCGCCGTTTACCGGCCCGTCCTGGAAGACCTCGGCCTTACCTACCCGCAGTACCTGGTACTGCTGGTCCTCTGGGAGAACGACCCCCGGGGCGTCAAGGAACTGGGCGAGGAACTTGGCCTGGACTCCGGCACTCTGTCGCCCCTGCTCAAGCGGCTCGAAGCCCTGGGCTTTGTGGAGCGCCGCCGGTCGGGAGAGGACGAACGCCGGGTGGCCGTCCACCTCACCGCCGCAGGCCGGGAACTCAGCGTCCGGGCCAGTGCCATCCCGCAGCGGCTCGCAGATGCTGCCGGCCTCTCAGCCGATGAGCTGGAGCAGCTCCGTACCACACTGGGCAAGCTCACCGCAGCCCTGCACTCCGCCGTCTGACCCGCGGCAGGACCCCCCATTTTCCAAGCAATCACCTACAGAACGGAACTGTTCCTGTGAAGACCCTTTACACAGCCGAGGCACTGGCCTCCGGCGAAGGCCGCGACGGCACCGCACGCACCAATGACGGAAAACTCGAAGTTGACCTGGCCAGCCCCGTTGAACTCGGCGGCAGCGGCGAAGGCACCAACCCCGAGCAGCTTTTCGCCGCCGGCTACGCGGCCTGTTTCCACTCCGCCCTGCGCCTTGTGGGCCGCAAGGAACGCGCCGACCTCGCGGACTCCGCCGTCGCCGCCAAGGTGCACCTGGGTCAGCTTCCCGACGGCGGCTTCGGCCTCGCCGTCGACCTCGAAATCGCACTGCCCGCCCTCGACCTGGGCACCGCAGAAGACCTGGTCGCCAAAGCCCACCAGGTCTGCCCCTATTCAAACGCCACCCGCGGCAACATCACGGTGGACATCAAGGTATTGGAGTTTGCAGCATGAGCGTGACAACACTTCCCACCAGCACCCGCGAAATCCAGCTCGCCTCCCGCCCGGTAGGCCGGCCGGCGGCGGAGAACTTCCGCCTCGCCGAGTCGGGCCTGCCGGAGCTGCAGGACGGCCAGATCCTGGTCCGCAACACCTTTATGTCGGTTGATCCCTACATGCGGGGCCGCATGAACGACGTCAAGTCCTACTCGGCGCCGTTCGCCGTGGACCAGGCGCTCGACGGCGGCGCCGTGGGCGAGGTCATCGCGTCCCGGTCAGCTGACCGGGCCGTGGGGGAGACGGTGGTGCACTCGCTGGGCTGGCGTGAGTACGCCGTTGTCGACGTCGCTACCACCGCAGTGGTGCGCCCCGAGCTCGCCCCGGAGTCCGCCTTCCTTGGCGCCCTCGGCATGACGGGCCTGACCGCCTACGCCGGCCTGCTCAAGGTGGCCGAATTCAAGGCCGGCGACGCCGTCTTCGTCTCCGGCGCAGCAGGGGCCGTGGGCTCGCTGGTAGGCCAGATCGCCAAGGCCATGGGCGCCTCCCGGGTCATCGGTTCCGCCGGTACCCCGGAAAAAGTGGCCCGCCTGCTGGAGCTCGGCTTCGACGCCGCCTTCAACTACAACGACGGACCTGTCCGGGACCAGCTCGAAAAAGCCGCAGGCCCCAACGGCATCGACGTCTACTTCGACAACGTCGGCGGAGAGCACCTCGAGGCAGCACTGTCCGTACTGAACGTGGGTGGCCGCGTTGCCATGTGCGGTGCCATCGCCCAGTACAACTCCACCGAGCCCACACCGGCGCCGCGGAACCTCATGCTGGCCATCGGCAAGCAGCTCACCCTGCGCGGATTCCTGGTGGGTGGCTACTGGCACCTGAAGGACGAGTTTATGGAGAAGGCCGCAGCGTGGCTTGCAGACGGCTCCATCAGCTACGACGAAACCATCGTGGACGGACTCGAAAACGCCCCGCAGGCCTTTATGGACCTGCTGGACGGCGCCAACACCGGCAAGATGCTGGTGCGGATCCAGCCCCAGGGCTAAACGCCTCCGCAGCCAGTAGGCGTGCCGCCACCGCGCGGCACGCCTACTGGTTGGTAACAACTTGTAAACAATCTCCGGGAACGGGTGCCCCTGTGCTACAGGGGAGTGGCGCAGGCCACTAAAGTAATGGCATCAGTGCGCTCCGGCGCAGTGCTGCGGGCCCTCAGTGAAAACAGAATTTCAGTGTAGAAACGGACACTCATTGAATTCCAGCCGTAGCGCCACTCTCTTCATCCTGGAGGAAAATTGAAGACATCACTGCGTGCACCCTTCAAGCGCGGTTCACTGGCAGGGCTGGCCACCATCAGCGCGTCCGCACTCCTGCTCAGCGCCTGCGGCGCGGCACCCGAGGCAGGCAGCGGCCCAAGCGCCGGCGCCACGGACTACACCGGCTGCATCGTCTCCGACTCCGGCGGGTTTGACGACCAGTCCTTCAACCAGTCCTCCTACGAGGGCCTGAAGAAGGCCGAAACCGACCTGGGCATCAAGGTCAACCAGGTTGAATCCAAAACCAACAACGACTTCGACCCCAACCTGCGGGCCATGGTCAGCGCCGGCTGCGACCTCACCGTCACGGTGGGCTACCTGCTGGGCGACGCCACCAAGGCACAGGCAACGGCGAACCCGGACAGCCACTTCGCCATCATTGACTTCGGCTATGAAACCCCCATCAGCAACGTCAAGCCCATCATCTACGACACGGCCCAGGCTGCGTTTATGGCCGGCTACCTTGCTGCCGGGTCCACCAAGACCGGAACGGTCGCCACGTTCGGCGGCATCAAGATCCCCACCGTCACCATCTTTATGGACGGCTACGCGGACGGCGTCAAGTACTACAACGAGCAGAAGGGCAAGGACGTCAAGCTCCTTGGCTGGAACAAGGAAGCGAAAGACGGCAGCTTCACCGGCGACTTCGAAAAGCAGGACGTCGGCAAGCAGCTCACGCAGAACTTCCTGGACTCGGGTGCCGACATTGTGATGCCCGTGGCCGGCCCCGTGGGCAAGGGCGCCGGCGCGGCGCTGAAGGAAGCCAAGGCCGCCGGAAAGGACGTCAAGCTCATCTGGGTTGACTCCGACGGATACCTCACGGCACCCGATTACAAGGACATCATGCTCTCCTCCGTGATGAAGGAGATGGGCGACGCCGTGGAGACGGTGGTCAAGGAAGACAAGGACGGAAAGTTCAGCAACACCCCGTACGTTGGCACGCTGGCCAACGAGGGTGTGAAGCTGGCACCGTTCCATGACTTCGAATCCCAGGTCCCGGCCGAACTGAAGGCCGAGTTGGACCAGATCAGCAAGGACATCGTGGACGGCAAACTGAAGGTTGTGTCCGAGTCCAGCCCGAAGGTCTGAGCACTGCCTGTAAGCGCCACCGCCCGGTTGGTCACTGACCCGCCGGGCGGTGGCGCTTTTTGCTGGCCGCGCCACCGGGCACACCCCCGCCCATCCCAGGACCGCACCCACTAGGCTGGTCCTGCAGCCACATATCCCGTCCGGTCGATCACCGGACGCTTCGAGATTGGTCAGAGTTTTGAAACTTGAACTCAGAGGGATCACCAAACGCTTCGGCACCCTGATTGCCAACGACCACATCGACGTGGTGGTTGAGTCCGGTCAGATCCACTGTCTGCTCGGCGAAAACGGTGCCGGCAAATCCACCCTGATGAACGTCCTGTACGGGCTGTACGAGCCAAGCGAAGGCGAGATCCTCGTCGACGACAAACCCGTCTCCTTCCGTGGCCCGGGTGATGCCATGGCTGCGGGCATCGGCATGGTGCACCAGCACTTTATGCTGGTGCCCGTCTTCACCGTCGCCGAAAACGTGGCCCTGGGTGCCGAGCCCACCAAGGCGGCCGGCTTCCTGAACCTGGACGAAACCCGGCGCAGGATCCGGGAAATCTCGGACCAGTACGGTTTCGACGTGGACCCGGACGCCCTGGTGGAAGACCTGCCCGTCGGCGTCCAGCAAAGGGTGGAAATCATCAAGGCCCTGGTACGCAACGCCAGCGTCCTGATCCTCGATGAGCCCACTGCCGTCCTGACACCCCAGGAAACGGACGAGCTCCTGGACATCATGCGCCAGCTCAAGGCCGGCGGCACCTCCATCGTCTTCATCAGCCACAAGCTGCGCGAAGTGAAGGCCGTCTCCGACACCATCACCGTGATCCGGCGCGGAAAAGTGGTGGGCACAGCGGATCCCGCAGCCTCCACCACCGAACTCGCGTCCATGATGGTGGGACGTGCGGTGAGCCTGACCCTGGACAAGGAGCCGGCCACACCGCAGGAAACCACTTTCGAGGTCCGGGACCTGACGGTGATCGCCCCCAACGGCCAGCACATGGTGGACGGGCTCAGCTTCGACATCGCCCGCGGCGAGATCCTCGCCGTCGCCGGAGTCCAGGGCAACGGCCAGACCGAACTGACCGAGGCAATCCTGGGCCTGCAGGACAGGGTTTCGGGATCTGTCACCCTTGACGGCAAGGAACTCCTGGGCCGGTCCGTGAAGGACGTCCTCGGCGCCGGCGTCGGGTTTGTCCCGGAGGACCGCAAAGTGGACGGCCTCGTCGGTACCTTCTCCGTGGCGGAAAACCTGGTCCTCGACCTTTACGACAAGCCCCCCTACGCCAAGGGCATCAGCATGAGCCCGGCAAAGATCATGGAAAACGCCAAGGCACGGATCGGCGAATTCGACGTCCGCACCCCCTCCGCCGCTGCCGCCGCCGGCACCCTTTCCGGCGGCAACCAGCAGAAAGTGGTGATGGCCCGGGAGCTGTCCCGGCCGTTGCGCCTCTTTATTGCCTCCCAGCCCACCCGCGGCGTGGACGTGGGCTCCATCGAATTCCTGCACCGGCGCATCGTGGCCGAACGGGACCAGGGCACCCCGGTGATGATCGTCTCCACCGAGCTGGACGAGGTGATGGAACTCGCCGACCGCATCGCGGTGCTCTACAAGGGCAAGCTGGTGGGCATCGTCCCGGCCGGCACGGGCAGGGACGTCCTTGGCCTCATGATGGCAGGCATCGCCCCCGGCGAACACACCGCCAGCCCGTCCACGGGCACCCAGCCCGCCGCCACCGCCGACACCGAGGGAGGCGACCATGCCTGAGAATCCCAAACCCCAACACGCAGCCGGCGAAACGCCGGAAACCGCTCCGGAGCAGACCGCAGCCGCGGCCGCCGTGGACACCGCCGGCGGTGCCATGGAACCGTCTGCAGTCCCCGCCACCGCCCAAAGCGGGCAGCTTCCCGGCGGCCCGGACACCGTGCTCCGAAAAATCTTCACCGGCAGCGGGATGGTCTCCGTCCTGGCCGTCCTCCTGGCACTGGTCATTGGCGGCCTGCTGATCGCCAGCACCGACAAACAGGTCGCCGCCACGTCGACGTACCTGTTCGCCCGGCCCGCCGACTTCCTGGCTGCGGTATGGAACGCGGCCACCCGGTCCTACATCGCACTGTTCCAGGGCTCGGTGTTCAACCCGCGCGGCAACACCGCCGCGGCCCAGTTCGCGCCGTTTACCGAGACCCTGACCATCGCCACGCCGCTCATCACGGCGGGCCTGGGCGTGGCCCTGGCCTTCCGGGCCGGGCTGTTCAACATCGGCGCGCAGGGCCAGATCATCATGGCCGGCATCCTGGCCGCCTGGGTGGGTTTCGCCCTGGACCTGCCGCTGGGCCTGCACCTGCTGCTGGTCCTTGTGGCAGGCATCATCGGCGGCGCGGTGTGGGGCGGACTGGTGGGCCTGCTCAAGGCCCGCACCGGCGCCCATGAGGTGATCCTCACCATCATGTTCAACTACATCGCCCTGTACTTCCTGCGCTACCTGCTGAACACCCCCGCGTTCCAGCGGCCGGGGGAGACCAACCCCATCTCACCCATCCTCGACGCCAGCGCCGTGTACCCGCAGATCCTGGGCGGCCAGTTCCGCCTCCACCTGGGCTTTGTCCTGGCCATCGCCGCAACCGTCCTGGTGTGGTGGCTCCTCAACCGCTCCACCGTGGGCTTTGAGTTCCGGGCCGTGGGCGCCAACCCCAAGGCTGCCCAGACCGCCGGCATCAACGTCTCCCGCGCCACCATCCTGGTGATGGCCATCGCCGGTGGCCTCGCCGGCCTCTCCGGCGTGGCCCAGGTGGCCGGCACCGAGAAGGTCCTCACCGACGGCGTCGCAGCCACCTACGGGTTCGACGCCATCACCGTGGCGCTGCTGGGGCGCTCGACGCCGTGGGGAACCTTCGCGGCCGGACTGCTCTTCGGCGCCTTCCGCGCCGGAGCCGTCCAGATGCAGATCCAGACCGGCACCCCCATTGACATCGTCCTGGTGGTCCAGTCCCTGATCGTCCTCTTCATCGCGGCACCGCCCCTGGTCCGCGCCGTCTTCGGACTGAACCCGCGGCGGAAGAAACCCGCCCGCGCAGCCAAGTCCCGCCGCGCAGCCACCACCGGAGGTGCCGCATGAGCACAACAGTTTCCTCACCCAACCCGGGTACCCCGCGGCCCGTAAACGCCGGAGCGGGGGAGCGGGCAGCCGCGGTCTCCGCCAAACCCGTGGGCTGGCGCACGCCCGTCATCCTCGCCGCCTTCGCCCTGATCGCCCTGGTGTTTTTCGGGCTCATGGGTCCCAACCAAACGGCCAGCTTCGGCATCTCCACGGGCAGCGACTTCTTCCAGCTGCCGGCATTGGAGATCAACGCCTTCGCCGGCGGGCTGGTGCTGTCCATTGTGCTGCTGGCCCTGGCCGGCTATGCCGTCTACCTCAAGACCCAGGACCGGCCTGCCCCCGGCTGGCTCAACGTGGCCTTTATTGTCCTTTTCGTCGCAGCCTTCCTGATCTGGGTGGTGGGCGGTGCCCGCACCCCGGCCATCTCCCTGGCCGGCCTCATCGCCGGTTCCGTGACGCTGGCCGTGCCCCTGGTCTTCGGTTCCCTTTCCGGCGTGCTGTGTGAACGGGTGGGTGTGGTTAACATCGCCATCGAAGGCCAGCTGCTGGGCGGCGCCTTCACGGCCGCCATCGTGGCCACCATCACCCAGAACCCGTTCATCGGGCTCATCGCCGCGGCTGCCGCCGGCGCCGTGGTGTCCATGGTGCTCGCCGTCTTCAGCATCAAGTACGTGGTCAACCAGATCATCGTGGGTGTGGTGCTGAACGTCCTGGTCTCCGGCGTCACCGGCTTCCTGTTCAGCACCGTCATGCAGGCCAACAAGGCACAGTTCAACTCCCCACCGGGACTGGACATCATCGAAATTCCGCTGCTGTCCGGCATCCCGATCATCGGGCCCATCCTGTTCCGCCAGTCCCTGGTGGGCTACCTGATGTACGCCGCCGTCCTGGTGGTGTGGGTAGGCCTGTTCAAGACCCGCTGGGGCCTGCGCGTCCGGGCCGTGGGCGAGCACCCGCAGGCCGCCGACACCCTGGGCATCAACGTCAACGCCACCCGGTTCTGGAACGTCACCCTCGGCGGTGCCGTGGCAGGCATCGGCGGCTCGTTCTTCACCCTGGTGGCCATCGACAGCTTCACCAAGGAAATCTCCGGCGGACGCGGCTTCATCGCCCTGGCCGCGCTGATCTTCGGCCGCTGGAACCCCATCGGGGCGTTCTTCGCAGCGCTGCTGTTCGGCTTCGCCGACAACCTGCAAAGCATCGTGACCATCATCGGCACCCCGGTGCCGAGCCAGTTCATGGCCATGCTGCCCTATCTGGTCACCGTCCTCGCCGTCGCCGGCCTGGTGGGCAAATCCAGGGGGCCGGCGGCCAGCGGCATCCCGTACGTTAAGGGTTGACGGCCGTGGACAACGGAACGGCGGTGGACTGGGCCGCCCTGGAACAGGCAGCGGTGGCGGCCATGGGCAACGCCTACGCCCCGTATTCGAAGTTCCCGGTGGGCGCCGCGGCGCTCACCGCGGACGGCCGGATTGTCAGCGGCTGCAACGTGGAGAACGCCAGCTACGGCCTGACCCTCTGCGCCGAGTGCGCGCTGGTGGGCAACCTGCACATGAGCGGCGGCGGCCGGCTCCGGGCGTTCTATTGCGTGGACGGCGCCGGCAACGTGCTGATGCCCTGCGGCCGCTGCCGGCAGCTGCTCTATGAGTTCCGGGCCCCGGACATGGAGCTTATGACCACCCACGGCATCAAAACCATGGACCAGGTGCTGCCAGACGCCTTCGGTCCCGAACACCTGGAGGAAACCCGGTGACAGCGAACCGTACATCCGAAGCTTTCGACGCCGTTGACATCATCCGCGTCAAACGGGACAAAGGGACCCTGAGTCCCGAACAGATCGACTGGACCATCGACGCCTATACCCGGGGCGCCATCGCCGACGAGCAGATGGCCGCCTTGAACATGGCCATCCTGCTCAACGGCATGGACCGGACCGAAATTGCCCGCTGGACGGCGGCCATGATCGCCTCCGGCGATCGGATGGACTTCTCCAGCCTCCGGCGGCCCGACGGCGGCCTGAAGTACACCACCGACAAGCACTCCACCGGCGGTGTGGGGGACAAGATCACCCTTCCGCTGGCACCACTGGTGGCCGTTTTCGGCGTGGCTGTCCCGCAGCTCTCCGGCCGCGGCCTGGGACACACCGGCGGCACCCTGGACAAGCTGGAGGCGATTCCGGGTTGGCGGGCGGACCTCAGCAACGCGGAGATGCTGGCCCAGCTGCAGGATGTGGGGGCCGTGATCTGCGCTGCGGGCGCCGGCCTGGCCCCTGCCGACAAAAAGCTCTATGCCCTGCGGGACGTGACGGGTACCGTGGAGGCGATTCCGCTGATCGCCTCCTCGATCATGAGCAAAAAAATCGCCGAGGGCACCGGGTCCCTGGTCCTGGACGTCAAGGTGGGCAGCGGCGCGTTTATGAAGGACGAGGCCACCGCCCGCGAACTCGCCGAGACCATGGTGGCGCTGGGCAAGGACGCCGGAGTCAACACGGTGGCCCTGCTCACCAACATGAACACCCCGCTGGGGCTGACCGCCGGCAACGCCATCGAGGTGGCCGAGTCCGTGGAGGTGCTGGCCGGCGGCGGCCCCGCCGACGTGGTGGAGCTGACGGTCCGCCTGGCGGAGGAAATGCTGGCCTGCGCCGGCGTCCACAACGCCGACCCGGCAGCCGCCCTCAAGGACGGCCGGGCCATGGACGTGTGGAACCGGATGATCCGGGCCCAGGGCGGCGATCCCGCCGCCAGGCTGCCGGAAGCCAGGGAGTCCGATGTCGTCTACGCCCCCGCCGACGGTGTGCTGGTGGAACTGGACGCCCTGTCCGTCGGCGTCGCGGCCTGGCGCCTCGGTGCCGGCCGCGCCCGCAAGGAGGACGTGGTCCAGGCCGGAGCCGGGGTGCGGCTGCACGCCAAACCCGGCGCCCTGGTGCGTGCGGGGGAGCCGCTCATGACGTTGCTCACCGACACTCCGGAGCGGTTTGCCCGGGCCAGGGAAGCACTGGAACACGCAGTGGTCATCGCCCCGGAGGGCTCCCGGCCCGCGCAGCAGCTGATCATCGACCGCATCGCGTAGGGACCCATGCAGGCCATCAACGATTTCATCCTCGCCGCCGCCGGACAACCGTGGGTCCTGGCGCTGGTCCTGGCGTGCTGCATCATCGATGGCTTCTTCCCGCCCATCCCCAGCGAGTCCGTGGTGGTGGGCCTGGCCGCGGTGGCTGCCACCGCGGACGTGCCCAACCCCTGGCTCCTGGTCCTGGTGGCGGGCTTCGGGGCGTTTGCGGGGGACAATATCGCCTACCTGCTGGGGCGGAAGGTGGGCGTGCAGCGCTGGGCCTGGATGCGCGGACCCCGCATGCAGAACGCGTTCCGGTGGGCCGGCCGTGAGCTTCGCAAACGCCCGGCCTCGCTGGTGCTGGTGGCCAGGTTTGTCCCCATCGGCAGGGTTGCCGTGAACCTCACCGCCGGAGCCACCCACTACCACCACCTGCGGTTCGTGGGCCTGACCGCGCTGTCGGCCACGCTGTGGGCCGGCTACTCCGTGGGCATCGGCCTGTTTTTTGGCCAGTGGTTCGAGGACAACCACCTGCTGGGGGCGGCCATCGCAATCGTCTGCGCCGTGGCCCTGGGTGTGGTGGTGGACCTGGTGATCAACAAGGTCCGGCGCAAGGCCCCCATGGTGGAACGGATGCGCGAACCGGAGGCGTAGGCCCCGCGCGGATCAGCCCCTGGGTGGAGGAGCTCGGACCCCGGATATCACCCGCTGGGACGACGCCGCCGCGGGGCAGGCCGGGATACCGTTGGAACAGGTGTTCCGGGGCCGGGGCGTAGCGAACGACGTCCCGGCCGTGGGACACTTATTGCGATTTCTGCCGACGTTTTCGGCGACTGTCCCTGAGGAGCAAGTCCGCGTGGATTTCCTGAACCAAATGCTCGAGTCAGCAGCCGAGCAGCCGTGGATTTATCCTGTGCTCCTGGTCTTCTTTTTTGTTGACGGCTTCGCCACCATCCTGCCCAGCGAAACCGCCATTGTAGGCCTTTCGGCGCTGTCGCTCCACACCGGGCAGCCCAACCTGTGGATCCTTGGGGCCACGGCCCTTGTGGGCGCCATGGCCGGGGACAACATGGCGTACATGCTGGGCAAAAAGATCGGCCTGGACCGCTGGAGGTGGATGCGCCGGCCCAAGGTGAAAAAGATGTTTGGCTGGGCCCAGTATGAGCTGGAAAAACGCGGCGCCGTGCTGATCTTCACCGCCCGCTACATTCCCTGGGGCCGGGTGGCAGTGAACTATGTGGCGGGACAGACAGGTTTCCGGCACCGCACCTTCTTCTGGCTCGATGCCTTCGCCTGCGTCACCTGGGTGGGCTACTCGATCGGCATCGGGCTGCTTGCGGGCCAGTGGGTCCACCACAACCCGCTCCTCGGTGTTGGCATCGCCGTGGTCTTCGCCGTCCTGCTGGGCATCGTGATCGACCACGTGCTCCGCTGGTGGCACAAGCACCTGGCACGCAACGACGCCCAGGGTGCCGACGCTGGAACCGATGGCCGCGGCGCCGGCGCCCCGGAGTCCGCCGGCGGATCCACCGGCATCCTGGCACCCACCCCGGGGGACGGCGCGGCCAAGTAGCGGCTGGCTTTGCATCTCCGGCCACCCTATGGTTGGAACGTGACTGAGCCTATTCTTGACGCTGCCCCTGCCCTCGATTTTGACCTGAAGAGCCTGCCCAAGGTTTCCCTGCATGACCACCTGGACGGAGGACTCCGTCCGGCCACCATCATCGAGCTGGCGCAGGCCGCCGGCCACACCCTTCCTTCCACCGATCCTGTGGCCCTGGGTGAGTGGTTCCGCGAGTCGGCCGACTCCGGCTCCCTGGTCCGCTACCTGGAAACGTTCGACCACACGGTGGCCGTGATGCAGACCGCCGAAGGCCTGTTCCGGGTCGCCAAGGAATTCGTCGAAGACCTCGCGGACGACGGTGTGGTGTATGGCGAAGTCCGCTGGGCCCCCGAACAGCACCTGCAGCAGGGACTGTCCCTGGACGAAGCAGTGGAAGCCGTCCAGGAAGGCCTGGAAGCCGGCGTCGAAGCAGTCAGCGAAACGGGCCGGGAGATCCAGGTAGGCCAGCTGATCACCGCGATGCGCCACGCTGACCGCGGCCAGGAGATCGCCGAGCTCGCCGTCAGGCACCGCAACCAGGGCGCCGTGGGCTTCGACATCGCCGGCGCCGAGGACGGCTTCCTGCCCGCACGCTTCAAGGACGCCTTCACCTACCTTGCCCAGCACAACTTCCCCGCCACCGTGCACGCCGGCGAAGCCGCCGGCCTGGAGAGCATCCAGTCGGCACTGGTGGACGGCCGGGCCCTCCGGCTGGGCCACGGCGTGCGGATCGCCGAAGACATCACCGTGGAATTCGACGAGGACGACGACGCCGGGGACACCATCGGAATGGTGACCCTGGGCGACCTCTCCAGCTGGGTCCGCGACCGCGGCATCGCCCTGGAAATCTGCCCGTCCTCCAACCTGCAGACCGGCGCCATCTCCGGCTTCGGCGAGGGCATCGAGAGCCACCCGCTGGACATGCTGTACCAGCTGGGCTTCAACGTCACCATCAACACCGACAACCGGCTTATGAGCGGCGTTACGCTCACCGACGAGTTCGACCTCCTGGTGGAGACGTTCGACTACGACCTCGATGACCTGCTGGAACTGACGCTCAACGCGGCCGAGGCCTCCTTCCTGCCCCTCGAGGAGAAGGAAGCGCTGGTGGAGTACATCAACGACGCCTACGCCAACCTTGGCTGACCAGCACGCTGCAACGCCCGGCGGCTCCCCTGCGGGGGAGCTGCTGGCTGGGCAGGAATTAGTTGGGATAATCGCCGCGCTTCGGGAGCACTGCCCCTGGATGGGCGCCCTGACGCACGCCTCCCTGGTGGAATACCTCCTCGAGGAGGCGTACGAACTCGCCGAGACCATCGAGGCGGGTACCCCGGCAGCTTCGGGCCAGGTCGCGGACGGCGCGGACCACGCTGCGGGGATTGACGACGCCGAACTTTGCGGTGAACTGGGCGACGTCCTTTTGCAGGTGGTCCTGCATGCCCGGCTCGCGGAGGAGCGCGGCGCTTTTGCGTTCGACGACGTGGCTCGCGGCCTGGCTGCCAAAATGGTCCGCCGCAACCCGCACGTGTTCCGTCCCGACGGTTCGCTGCAGGACAGTTTCCCGGCCTCGATCGAGGAAATCGTCCAGACCTGGGACGCCGTAAAACGCACCGAACGGCCCGGCCGGGCCAGCCCGTTCGAGGGCATCCCGCAGGCCCTTCCCGCCTTGGCGAGGGCGCAGAAGTCCCTGGACCGCGCGGCCCGCGCCGGACTCGCGCTGCCGCCGGCGGGGCCTGCCCCGCAGACGGAGGACGAGCTCGGGGACCTGCTGTTCGGCGTCGTCCGTTCCGCCGCCGCCGGTGGCCTGGACGCCGAACGCGCCCTGCGCGGTGCCATCAGGCGCTACCAGCAACAGGACGCCCCGGAACCCCGGCCCGCCGCCACACCCCTGCCGTGACGTCCGGGGGCTGGATAGGTTTCCGTAACCTGGGCCACTCTGGACTACGCTTGTCCGTGACGAGGACGTCAACATTTTCTGCAACATCCCCCGTTAATCGCCCATAAGGAGCAAATTCATGGCGCTTATCGATGCCATCCACGCCCGCGAAATCCTCGATTCCCGCGGCAACCCGACAGTAGAAGTTGAAGTCCTGCTCTCCGACGGCCAGATTGGCCGCGCAGCAGTTCCTTCCGGCGCCTCCACCGGCGAGCACGAAGCCGTTGAACTGCGTGACGGCGACAAGGGCCGTTACCTTGGCAAGGGCGTCCAGAAGGCCGTCGACGCCATCATTGACCAGATCGCCCCGGCCCTGACCGGCTTCGACGCCACCGACCAGCGCAGCATCGACCAGGCCATGCTGGACCTGGACGGCACCCCCAACAAGGGCAAGCTCGGCGCCAACGCCATCCTGGGCGTCTCCCTGGCCGTGGCCAACGCCGCCGCAGCCTCCGCTGACCTGCCGCTCTACAAGTACCTGGGCGGCCCCAACGCCCACGTCCTGCCCGTCCCGCTGATGAACATCCTCAACGGTGGCTCACACGCCGACTCCGACGTCGACATCCAGGAATTTATGGTTGTCCCGCTCGGCGCCGAGACCTTCTCCGAAGGCCTCCGCTGGGGCGTTGAGGTCTACCATGCCCTCAAGTCCGTCCTGAAGGAAAAGGGCCTGGCCACCGGCCTGGGCGACGAGGGCGGCTTCGCGCCGAACCTGCCGTCCAACCGCGCCGCCCTGGACCTGATCCAGGAAGCCATCCAGAACGCCGGCTACACCCCGGGCAAGGACATCGCCCTGGCCCTCGACGTGGCCTCCTCCGAGTTCTTCATTGATGGCGCGTACCAGTTCGAAGGCAAGGCCCTGACCTCCGCCGAGATGAGCGCCTACTACGCCGAGCTCGTGGCCGACTACCCGCTGGTATCCATCGAAGACCCGCTGGACGAGAACGACTGGGACGGCTGGAAGACCCTCACCGACGCCATCGGCGACAAGGTCCAGCTGGTGGGAGATGACCTGTTCGTCACCAACCCCGCCATCCTGCAGCGCGGCATCGACACCGGCACCGCCAACTCGCTGCTGGTCAAGGTCAACCAGATCGGTTCCCTGACCGAAACGCTGGACGCCGTCAGCCTGGCCCAGCGCGCCGGTTACACCACCATCACCTCGCACCGCTCCGGCGAGACCGAGGACACCACCATCGCCGACATCGCGGTGGCCACCAACGCCGGCCAGATCAAGACCGGTGCCCCGGCACGGTCCGAGCGGGTTGCCAAGTACAACCAGCTGCTTCGCATCGAAGAGGAACTCGACGACGCCGCACGCTACGCCGGCCGCAGCGCGTTCCCGCGTTTCAAAGGCTAGTAGCCGCGTAAACCAATAACCGGTGGCTATGGTTGAAAGACCATAGCCACCGTTGTTGTTTCAGCAGCAGCACCCGTCCCAGCCCAGCCAGCGGCGGCCCCGGCAGGCTGCGCGTTCCAGGAGTGTAATGGCCACCCGCCGTCCCAAAGTTCCCAAGGTCACCCCCTCCCGCCCAGCCCCGGAAACCTCCGACGGCGCAGACAACACCGCGTCCGGCACCCGGCCCGCGCAGGCCGCCACTAAAGCACCGGCCGGCAGCAGCAAGATACAGCCCGGCAGGCCCGGCCCCGCGGGTAAGACGCCGGGCAGTAAAGCTCCGGCAAGCGGCCGCACAGCCGCCGCCACATCAGCAGACCGGGACGCGGACCACCAGCCAGTCCCGGCCAAAGCGTTCTCCGGCAGGATGCTGGCCCTGGCCGTGGTGATGGTGGCCATCACCATCCTCCTCGCGCCAACGGTGAAGATCTTCTTCGATAAAAAAGCCGAACTGGATGCCCTGAACGCCGACATCGCCGCACGTCAGGCCGAAGGAAAAGCGCTGCGTCAGCAGGTCTCACGCTGGCAGGACCCCAACTACGTGAAGCAGCAGGCCCGCGACCGCATTAACATGGTTATGCCGGGCGAAACCGGCTACTGGGTGTTCGGCGGCGATGAGCCGGCCGGCGAAAGCAGCAGCGAACCCGGTGCAGCAACACCAGACCCCGCCGATCTGCCGTGGGTGGATTCCCTGTGGGAGTCCATCACGCGCGCGGCCACAGACTGAACCGCAACAGGAAGGACGGCCCGCGCATGGAACACCACACGGCAGCCGCCCGGGATGAAACCCGCCAACCATCAGCCCACGACCTTGACGTACTGAGCAGGCAATTGGGCCGCCCCGTCCGCGATGTTGTGGAAATTCCTGCCCGCTGCGTCTGCGGCAACCCGCTGGTGGCCGCCACGGCACCGCGGCTGGGCAACGGGACCCCTTTCCCCACCACCTTTTACCTCACCCACCCGGTGATCACATCCGCCGTGTCGCGCCTCGAAGCCAACGGCGTGATGAACGACATGAACGAACTCCTCGCCGCAGATCCGGGACTGGCCAGCGCCTACCGGGGCGCGCACGAACAGTACCTGGCGGCCCGTGACGCCATCGGCCAGCGGTCCGGCATCGGCCCCGTCCCGGAGATCGACGGAATCTCTGCCGGCGGCATGCCCACCCGCGTCAAATGCCTCCACGTCCTGGTGGGTCACTCGCTGGCCGCCGGTCCCGGAACCAATCCGCTGGGCGACGCCGCACTGGAACAGATCGCCGAATGGTGGACTGTTGAGAGGTGCTACTGCGACGGCGCCTGGGACACCTCCGGCCTGGCACCTTCGAAGGACCTGAGCCGGCACGGTCCGCAGGGTTTGCCGGACATCGTTGGCCGACCGGCGCCCATCCGGAAGACAGCGCAGCAGCCGGGGGAGACCGCATGAGCCGCGTTGCTGCCATTGACTGCGGCACCAACTCCATCCGGCTCCTCATCGCCGACATCGACCGGACCAACGGCACCACCACCCTGACCGACGTGGTGCGCGAGATGCGGGTGGTCCGGCTCGGTGAAGGCGTCGATGCCACCGGCGAACTGTCACAGGCCGCCCTGGACCGTACTTTTGCCGCCACCGCCGACTATGCCCGGCTGATTGCCGGGCACGGTCCCGCCGCTGTCCGGTTTGTTGCCACCTCGGCCAGCCGGGACGCCAGCAACAGGGACGTCTTTGTGGCCGGCATCAGGGACCTGCTGGGCGTCGAACCCGAAGTCATTTCCGGCGACGAGGAAGCTGCCCTGTCCTTCGCCGGGGCCAGCAGCGTGCTGCCCGTCCTCGACGGCCAGGAAGTCCTGGTGGTGGACCTGGGCGGCGGCAGCACCGAATTCGTCCTGGGCACCGCAGCCGGCGTGACGGCTGCCAAGTCAGTGGACATCGGCTGCGTCCGCCTCACCGAACGCCACCTGCGCTCCGACCCGCCCACCGCCGGCCAGATCGCCGCCGCCCAGGCCGACGTGGACAGCGCAATCGTCCTCGCGGGCCGGTACGTTCCGCTGGAACGCGCCACCGCCGTCGTGGGCGTTGCCGGGTCAGTGACCACCATCACCGCCCATGCCCTCCGCCTGGACGAATACTCGCCGGACGCCATCCACGGGGCGGAACTGCCCCTGGCCACCGTCCGCAGCGCCGCCGGCGACCTGCTGCAGCTCACCCGCGCCGAACGCGCCGCGCTGCCCTACATGCACCCGGGCCGCGTGGACGTGATCGGCGCCGGGGGACTTGTGTGGGCGCGGATCCTGGAGCGCGTGGCTGAGCTGAGCGGCGGCCGGATCACCACCGCCACTGCCAGCGAGCACGATATCCTCGATGGCATTGCGCTGAGCATCGGCTGAGCATGCATTCATCTTTGCTCCGGGCGGGCGCCCCGCTCCGAAAAGCCACGTCCGCTGTCCTCGCCGTAGGCCTCGCGGCCTGCTTCCTCTGCGCCGGACTGGCCACCGCCGTGCCTGCCCGGGCCGACGACTGGCGCGACAAGCAATTTTGGCTCGCCGAATCGGGCATCACCAAGGCTTGGGAGGTTTCCAAAGGCGCCGGCGTCAAGATCGCGGTGATCGACAGCGGCATCGACGGCCAGCACCCGGACCTTAAGGGTGCGCTGGCGGGCGGGTATGACGCGTCCGGGTCCGGCGCCGCCAACGGGCAGAAGAGCGTCGGCGCCAAACCGGAGCATGGCACCCTGGTGGCCACCATGCTGGCAGGCCGCGGCCACCAGCCGCCGGTGGACCCCAGCGCCAGCCCCAGCCCGTCACCCAGTCCCACCCCGGCGAACCCTGCCCCGGACGGGATCATCGGTGTGGCCCCCGAAGCCCAGATCCTGTCCGTTTCCACCTGGCTGGGATCCGCCAACCCCTCGGGTAAGAGCGACCAGGACCAGATCCCCGAAGCCGTCCGCTGGGCGGTGGACAACGGCGCCAAGGTCATCAACATCTCCCTGGGCAGCACCACCCCGCAGTGGCCCCAGAGCTGGGACGCGGCGTTCCTCTACGCCGAACAAAAGGACGTGGTGATCGTGGCGGCCGCCGGTAACCGCGTGGGCGGCAACACCCAGGTGGGTGCGCCTGCCACGATCCCCGGCATCCTCACAGTTGCCGGGCTGGACCGGGACGGCGTGGCCAGCGTGGATGCCTCCTCCCAGGGCATCAGCATCGGCGTGGCAGCCCCGGCCGAGGACCTGCTGGGCGGCCTGCCCGGCGGCGGCTACACCGAATGGGCCGGCACGTCCGGCTCCACACCGATCGTGGCCGGCGTTGCTGCCCTGATCCGCTCCAAGTGGCCCGCCATGACCGCCAAGCAGGTCATCAACCGCATCATCACCACGGCCAAGGATGCAGGCGCGCCCGGCAAGGACCCGCTGTACGGTTACGGCATCCTCAACGCGGAGGCTGCGCTGAGGGACACGGTTCCGGAAGCCAGCAGCAACCCGCTGGGCTCCATCGCCGAATGGATCAGGGTCCACCGGCGCGGGATCCCCGCCACCCCGGCCCCCGTGGCCACCGCGGAGGTGCCCAGCGCGGCACCCACGCTGCCCGAAGCGAAAGTACCCGCAGCCGTGGCGCCCTCGCAGCGGGACACCGCCATTGGCGCCGCCGTCGTGATCGGGTTTGCCCTGCTCATTGTGTTCATCATTGCTGCCGCCGTCATCCAACTGCGCAGGACGGCCAGGAATCCCGCCCTGCTGCGGGAGGAACCTGACACGGGCACCATGGAACGGGTTGATTCGGGCCGGAAAACGTAGCATTTCCGGCGGACAACGTAGTTAGTGAAGATTTTCACAAACTGCTGTATCCTTAAATCATGGCAACCACCACAGAGCTCCAGGACCGTCCCAGGGTACTCGTCGTCGGCGGCGGGTACGTCGGCCTGTACGTAGCACTCAAACTGCAGAAGAAGATCGCGAATGCCGGTGGCATCGTCACCCTCGTGGATCCACTGCCCTACATGACTTACCAGCCCTTCCTCCCCGAGGTGGCCGGCGGCAACATCGAGGCGCGCCACGCAGTGGTCTCCCACCGCCAGCACCTCAAGCAGACCGAGCTCATCCAGGGCCGCGTCACGTCGATCGACCACGCGAACCGCACCGCTGTTGTGGCTCCGGCCGACGGCGGAGCCAACATCGAGGTCCCGTACTTCGATGTTGTCCTCGCGGCAGGTGCCATCACGCGCACCTTCCCCATCAATGGCCTCGCGGACAAGGGCATCGGCCTGAAGACCATCGAGGAAGCCGTTGCCCTGCGCAACAAGCTCCTGGAGCGCATTGAAGTTGCCTCCACCATGACGGACCCGGCCGAACGCGCCCGCGCCCTCACCTTCGTGGTGGTGGGTGGCGGATTCGCCGGCATCGAGTGCATCACCGAGATGGAGGACCTGGCCCGCGCCGCGGTCCGCAACAACCCCCGCGTCAAGCAGGAGGAAATCCGCTTTGTGCTGGTTGAAGCCATGGGCCGCATCATGCCCGAGGTCACGGCCAGCCAGGCCGAATGGGTGGTGGAGCACCTCCGCAGCCGCGGCATCGAGGTCCTGCTGAACACCTCCCTGGACAACGCCGAAGGCAGCCTCAAGCTGATCAACCTGCCGGACAAGTCCCTGGCCCAGGATTTCGAAGCCGACACCCTGGTGTGGACTGCAGGCGTGCAGGCCAACCCGATGGTCCGCTCCACCGACTTCCCGCTGGAGCCCCGCGGCCGTGTCCGCGTCCTGCCGGACCTGCGGATCGGCGGCGACGAAGGCATCGTTGACAACGCCTGGGCCGCCGGCGACATCGCCGCTGTACCGGACCTCACCGGCAAGGGCCTGCCCGACGGCACCTGCGTCCCCAACGCCCAGCACGCCCTTCGCCAGGCCAAGCGCCTCGCCAAGAACCTGTGGGCCTCCCGCTGGGACAAGCAGCTCAAGGACTACAAGCACAAGAACCTCGGTGCTGTGGCCGGCTTCGGCGAGTGGAAGGGCGTTGCCAACATCAACCTCCTGGGCCGCATCGGCCTGAAGGGCCCGCTGGCCTGGCTCGCACACCGCGGCTACCACGGCATGGCGATGCCCACGTTCGAGCGCAAGTTCCGCGTGGTCCTCAACTGGGTCATCGCGTTCTTCGCCGGGCGCGACACCACCCAGCTGCTGGACCTGGACAACCCCCGCGGCGCCTTTGTGGCAGCAGCCACCCCGGCACCCAAGCCTGCGGCCGCACCCGCCGCTGACGCCACCCCCGTGGCCGGCGCCCCGGGTTCCGCGGAAAAGACCAAGGTTGACCCCAAGGAAGCTGTCACGGCGAACGCCAAATAGCGCCACGGCTTTCCCATAACGCACGACGGCGGCTGTTCCCATCACGGGGATGGCCGCCGTCGTTCGTTTAACGGCTCTGCCTGACGCGCCGCCGGTTCCTCCCGCACCGGCGGTGCCTGGCTCCTAGACTGGCCGGATGAGTGCCGAAAAAGATCTACAGACCCTGTTGGCCGCTATGGCGCCCACACTCCGGGAGGGTGAATACGTTTTTGTGCAGTGGCCGGACGGCCGCCCGTTGCCGGCCGGAGCCGAAGCGGCCGTGCGCGAGGCTGAGGGCCTGACGGTGGTGCTGCCCAGGGCAGCAGCGGACAGTGAGGGGCTGGCGTACAGCTTCGTGGCCGCCTGGATCACCCTGGAGGTCCATTCGGCGCTGGACGCGGTGGGACTCACGGCGGCCTTCGGCAAAGCGCTGGCGGACGCGCACATCAGCTGCAACGTCCTGGCGGGACTGCACCACGACCACCTGCTGGTCCCCGCGCCCGATGCGCCGCGGGCCCTGGAGGTCCTGGCAGAACTGTCAGCGGAAAGCCGCCAGCAGGAGCGTCCCACCCTTGAGCTCCGGAGCGAAACCGAGGCTGACCGGGACGCCATCTATGCCCTGGTTGCCGACGCCTTCGCCATCTCGCCGGCCACTGGCCTTCCTGCGGTGGGCGAACCTGCGGAGGTGGCCGTGCTGCGGGGGCTGTTCGAGGCGGAGGAGTACCTGCCGGACCTCAGCGTCGTGGCCGTCCTGGCCGGGGAAGTGGTGGGCCATGTCATCAGCACGCGCGGATGGGTGGGGGACCACGAACTCCTGGGCCTGGGCCCCCTGGCCGTCACGCCGCGGCTGCAGCGGCACGGTGTGGGGTCGGCGCTGGTGCAGGAGAGCATCGCCAGGGCCAATGCTGCGGGGGAGCGAGGCATCGCGCTGCTGGGTAGCCCCGAGTACTACCCCCGGTTCGGCTTTGTGCCCGCGGCCAACTTCGGGGTCCTGGCTCCGGACGAGGCCTGGGGTGACTATTTCCAGCTGCTGCCCCTGGCGCTCTGGCCCGGGGGAGTGCACGGTACCTTCCGGTACGCGGAGCCATTCAGCCTCGCCTGACGGGATACCATTGAGCAGTTGCCCCAGTAGCCCAATTGGCAGAGGCAGCAGACTTAAAATCTGCGTGTTGTGGGTTCGAGTCCCACCTGGGGTACAGGCCCGGCATCAGCCGAAAATCGGGAAGCCGTCCGCGACGCGGGCGGCTTTTCCTGTGCCCGGGACAGCCCGCGGCAGGCGCCGGATGTCCGCTTAATTCCGCATAGGCAACGACTGTTATAAGGATGTGACCTCAGTCACTTATCTTCGGCCGGTATTTGCATTAGCTTGAAGCCTAATCAGGAACACCTGACCATGCGCATCAAAGGCCGTTCGCACCTTTCGATCCAGGAGATTCTCAATGATTCCACGTTCCCCGGTGGCGCCCCGAATTGCCAAGCTCACAGCGCTTGGCGTCGGCGTTGCCTTTCTGGCTACGGCTTGCGGTGGCACCTCCACCCCCAGCTCGACGGAAACCACCACGGCCGCCGCATCCGGCGCCATAGCCTGTCCTGCTCCCGCAGCAGGCGCTCCTGCACCTGAAATCCCTGCGGCCGGCACAGTGCCCGCCTCGACCACCACTACCGAGACGCCGCTTAAGATCGGTTCGCTGCTGCCGTCCACCGGTTCGCTGGCCTTCCTGGGCCCGCCCGAAATCGCCGGCGTCAACCTGGCGATCAAGGACATCAACGACGCCGGGGGCGTCCTGGGCAAGCCTGTGGAGGTCTCACACCTCGACTCCGGTGACACCACCACCGACGTCGCCACCCAGTCCGTCACCAACCTCCTGGGCCAGGGCGTCAGTGCCATCATCGGTGCGGCATCCTCAGGCGTTTCCAAGACGGTCATCAACCAGATCACCGGTGCCGGCGTGGTCCAGTTCTCGCCCGCCAACACGTCCCTCGACTTCACCACCTGGGATGACAAGGGCCTCTACTGGCGCACCGCCCCGTCCGACCTGCTCCAGGGCTCCGTGCTGGGCAACTACGCCGTTTCCTGCGGTGCCCAGACCATGGGCATGATCGTCCTCAACGACTCCTACGGCACCGGCCTGGCCAAGACCGTCAAGTCCTCGTTTGAGGGCGCAGGCGGCAAGATCGTCGCCGAGCAGCTCTTCAATACCGGCGACACCCAGTTCAACACCCAGGTGGATGCCATTGTTGCGGCCAAGCCGGACGCCATCGGCGTGATCACCTTCGACGAAGGCAAGAGCATCATCCCGCTGCTCCTGGGCAAGGGCATCAAGCCGGAGCAGCTGTTCCTGGTTGATGGCAACCTCAAGGACTACAGCAAGGACTTCGCGGCAGGCACCATGACGGGCGCCCACGGCACCCTTCCGGGCACCAGTGCCGGCGATGACTTCAAGAAGAAGCTGCTGGCGGTCGATCCGGCGCTGACGGACTACTCCTACGCAGGCGAGAGCTGGGACGCCACCAACCTGGTGGCGCTGGCTGCGGAAGCTGCAAAGAGCACCAAGGGTGTGGACATTGCAGCCCAGCTGCAGGCCGTGTCCAAGGACGGCGAGAAGTGCTACAGCTTCGGCCAGTGCGTCACGCTGATCCGCGAAGGCAAGGACATCGACTACGACGGCCAGTCCGGCCCGGTGACCTTCGCCGACAGCGGTGACCCCTCCGAGGCAACCATCGGTGTCTACGAATACAGCGCCGACAACAAGTACAAGCTCGTCAAGGAAGAATTCGGCAAGCTCTAAGCAGTAACGCCGGCTCCCTAAGAGCCTGCAGCGGGAGGGCCTGAGAACGGTATAGCACCGGGCTCAGGCCCTCTCTTGTGCCCGGAACCGGGTCGGGGAATTGTCGTAAGGTGCTGGCATACCTGGGTTATGGAGGTCCCTCCGACTCCGATGAAGCTCACGACGGCGGCACGCACCGCCGATCTCAGCCCCGGCGGGGTGCCGGATGCGGCCGCCGGGCTACGGCACGTTCCCGCAGTGCGGACCAGCGACGTTAAAGCAGGTGTGGGCTGCCTCCCGGAAAGTGACCCCCGGAATCCGGGTCCACTTTCCGGGAGACAGCCCACACGGGGTGGTTGCTCCTAAAGAGGCAGGCCTATTCGACAGTGTCCGCCAAAGTGCCAAGGTACAGCTGGATGACCTTCGGGTCCTTCATAAGCTCCCTGCCGGTACCGGTGTAGGCGTCCCGGCCCTGGTCCAAAACGTAGCCGCGGTCACAGATCTGCAGGCAGCGGCGGGCGTTCTGCTCCACCATGATCACGGACACCCCGGCCCTGTTGATCTCGTGGACCCGGAGGAAGGTCTCATCCTGTTTGACGGGGGAGAGGCCTGCCGAGGGTTCGTCCAGGAGCAGGACTGCCGGGTCCATCATCAGGGCGCGGCCCATCGCCACCATCTGCCGCTCGCCGCCGGAGAGCGAACCGGCGCGCTGGGCGCGGCGCTTGCCCAGCTCCGGAAACAGGCCGGTGACAAAGTCGAACCGCTGGGCAAAGTCCTTGGGCCGCTGGAACATCCCCATCTGCAGGTTTTCCTCGATGGTCAGGGCAGCAAAGACGTTGTTGGTCTGCGGCACAAAGCCCACGCCCCGCGTCACCAGCTTGTTGGCCTTGAGTCCCGTCAGGTCCTCGCCGCGTACCACCACCGTGCCGGAGTGTACTTTCACCAACCCGAACATGGCCTTCAGGAGCGTCGACTTCCCGGCACCGTTGGGCCCGATAATGCCGATGAGTTCGCCTTTGCGGGCCTCGATGCTGCAGCCGTTGAGGATGTTCACGCCCGGCAGGTAGCCGGCCACAAGGTCGGTGACCTTGACCACCGGGTCGCCGTCGCTGACGGGCTGGGCGGCGGGTGCCGCGCTGGTGCTGCTCATTGGCTGTTCCTATCGGTCCGGTCGGTGTCACTGCTGCCGTGGGGCCGGGGACGCCTGTTGCCCGGTTCCACGGGCCCGTCTTCGGCCGCCACCACATCCAGGGAGATGATGCCTGCGTTTTCGGTGCCAACGATTGATTCGTCGTCCGCCACCAGTTCCGCTGCAAGCTCCTTGATGCCCTCGGAATCACCGAGGTCAACATCGTGGTGGGCGCCCAGGTAGGCGTCGATGACCGCCGGGTTCTTCATGACTTCACCCGGAGGGCCTTCGGCCACCACTTTTCCTTCGGCCATGACCACTACCCAGTCCGCGATGTGCCGGACCATGTGCATGTCATGCTCGACGAACAGAACGGTCATGCCTTCGGCCTTCAGGTTTTTGATGTGGTCCAGCAGCGACTGGGTCAGTGCCGGGTTCACACCTGCCATGGGCTCATCCAGCATGACCAGCTTGGGCCGCACCATGAGGGACCGGGCCATCTCCAGGAGCTTGCGCTGGCCACCGGACAGGGACGCAGCGTAATCGTCCTTTTTGGCATCCAGTTTGAACTTGGCCAGCAGGACGTCCGCTTCGGCGGTGATCTGCTTTTCCCGGCCACCCCACATGCCCTTGAAGAGGGCCTTTGACAGCCGTTCCCCGGGCTGGTTAGCAGCTCCCAGGCGCATGTTTTCCATCACCGTCAGCTTGCCCATGACCTTGGTGAGCTGGAAGGTGCGCACCATGCCCATCCTGGCCACCTTGTAGGGCGAAACGCCGGCCAGGCTATGTCCCTCGAACTGCCATTTGCCGCTGTTGGGCGTATCAAATCCCGTGAGCAGGTTAAACAGTGTGGTTTTCCCGGCGCCGTTCGGTCCGATCAGCGCCGTGATCTTGTGGCGGGGGATCTCGAGGTAGTCGACGTCCACGGCGTTGATGCCGCCGAAGGTCCGGGTCACGTTCTCGGCCACCACGATGGGATCGCGTTTTTTGCAGCCGGGCCCCGTTTCGCCGGCCGCAATGGGCCGGGTGTCCGTCATGTAGTCCGGCTCGCCGGTGGCGGCTGTGGGTTCTTCGCTGTGCAGGCTCATGCGAACGCCAGCTCCTTCTTGTTTCCAAACACGCCCTGGGGCCTGAAGATCATCAGCAGCATCAGGGCGACGCCCACCAGGATGTACCGGAGTTGACCGGCCTGGGTTGTGGTCAGCCAGCTGACCACGCCTGAATCGATGAGCCCTGTCAGGATGCCCTGGGTCAGGGACAGCACCACCCAGAACATCATGGCGCCAATCACCGGCCCCAGGACCGTCGCCATTCCGCCCAGCAGCAGGCAGGTCCAGAGGAAGAACGTCAGTTCCGTTCCATAGTTGGTCGGCTGCACGGCGCCCCGGGGGAGCGTGAAGATCATCCCTGCGAGCCCGCCCAGGACACCACCGATGATGAGGGCCTGCATTTTGTAGGCGTAGACGTTTTTGCCCAGGGACCGGACAGCGTTTTCGTCCTCGCGGATACCCTTAAGGACCCGGCCCCAAGGGCTGCGCATCAGCAGGAACACCAGGACCGCGCAGGCGGCCACCAGGATCCAGGCCACCAGGCGGATAAAGAAGTCCCTGCTGCTCATCCCCATGTAGGAGCCTTCAGGGAAGGGGTTCATGGCGTAGAAGCCACCTTCGAAGGCGGCGAGGCCGTTGGCCGAGCCGGTCACGGCGGTCCAGCCGTTGGTGGTCACCAGGTAGCGGATGATTTCGGCGGAGGCAATGGTGACGATGGCCAGGTAGTCAGCCCGAAGCCGCAACGTGGGGATGCCCAGCAGCAGCGCGAACAAAGCTGAGCACAGCACGGCGATCAGCATCGCCACGAAGAAAGGCGCCCCGAAGGTCAGCGTGGAAATGGCAAACCCGTAGGCGCCCACTGCCATAAAACCTGCCTGCCCGAAGTTCAGCAGGCCGGAGTAGCCGAAGTGCACGGCCAGGCCCAGCGCCGCCAGGGCGTAGGCGGCGGTTGTTGGGCTGATGATCTCGCCCATCGCGTTGGAAAGGATGCTTGAAAAGTCCATGGTGTTGTTTTCCTATCCCACTCGCTCGCGCCGGCCCAAGATGCCTTGAGGGCGGATAAGCAGCACAATGATCATGATCCCGAGGGGAATGACGTATTTGAGGTCTGCCGGTGCACCGAACACAGTGGTCAGTTCGGTGAAGAGGCCTACGATGATGGAGCCGATCAGGGCGCCGAACACTGTGCCCAGGCCGCCCAGGGTCACGCCGGCGAAGATGAGCAGCAGGATCTGCGAGCCCATGTTGAAGGTCACGCCGGGACGGTAGTACGCCCAGAGGATTCCGCCCAGGGCGGCCAGCATGCCGCCGGTGATCCAGACAATCCGGATGACCCGGTCCACGTCGATTCCTGACGCCGCTGCCAGTGCGGGGTTGTCAGCCACGGCCCTGGTGGCCTTGCCGAGCCGCGACTTCATCAGGACCAGGCCTACGATCACAATGACCACGGCGCTGATGACCAGGGATGCCAGGTTGTTCGGGGAGATGGAGATCGGCCCGAGCTGGATTTCGGCGCTTTGTGCGTAGGGCAGCTGCTGGGTGGCGCCGCCGAAGTAGAACTGGATGATGTAGCGGACCGCCAGTGCCAGGCCGATGCTGACAATCATCATGGGGACCAGGCCGGTCCCGCGTTTTCGCAGCGGACGCCACAGGCCGGCGTCCTGGATGTAGCCGGACAGTCCGCCGCCCAACAGTGCCAGGACAATGGCCAGCCAGAAGGGCAGGCCGATGGCGTTGAAGGCGAAGACGAGGACCGCGCCCAGCGTGACCATCTCGCCGTGCGCGAAGTTGGTCAGGCCCGTGGTGCCGAAGATCAGGGAAAGGCCCACGGAGGCCAGGGCCAGGAGGAGGCCGAAGCTCAGGCCCGCCACCAGGCGGTTGATCAGGTCCTGGCCGAAGTTGCCCTGCTGGACCACGATGCCCTCGCCGAACGCGAAGACGGTGCCCTGGGTGGTGGTTCCGCCGAAGACAACGTCACGGGGGTTCTCCTGCCCATCCGCCAGCTTGATTCCTTCGGGAAGGGTGGATTCGTCCAATTCCACCTTGTAGGTGCCCTTTTCGGGGACACCAACAGCCCAGGAACCGTTTTGTCCGGACGTGGTGGAGCCTTCAAAACCTCCACCGGACACGTTGATCTTGACGTCAGCAAGTGGCGCGCCCGCGTTACGGAGGAAGCCGCTGATGCTGAAAGGGGAGGCGGTCGACGGGGATGGTGTCGGTGACGGGGAAGCAGCCAGGGATGCCGGTGCTGCCACGAGGAGGATCGCCATGATGGAAGCGCTGATGGCTCCGATCAGTTTCAGCAACCTGTGGCGACCTCCGGCCCGGAGGCCTTGGGTTGAACTTCTCAAATTGAAAAACCTCCACTTGGGGACGGTCCAGGCTGCGCCTTTGCAACCGTTGCGAACGGACGCAGGGCTGGGGGTGCAGACTCGCCTGACACCTTCACGGGTGTGAGTTCCGTCACCCTGCTTGGCTTATGCTACAGCGCCAACCGCGCCGATATTGCTGCTGTTCAGGCCGCCATGGTCGCGATCGGATAACAACTGTGTAGCCAAATTGTTTCAACACCGTAGGAATGCTAAAGAAACATTTGTTGAGTCCCGGTATTTCTTAACAATCGGTCTGGCCGGGTCCACCGGGCCGTCCCGTCACAGGGTCACGGTTGGGTTGCACCAGCAGGGTACGGGGAACTTTCCCGCGCGCCGCCGCGTGGGAATTGGTAGCGTGAACTTTAAGGTTCACAGTCACCCACGCACATGGAGGAATACCGCAATGGCACTTGGCGGCAACCCGATCTTCAACGGAAAGAACTTCCGTGGAGCCACCCAGGCACCGCCTGTTCCGCAGGCTGCCTACGGACAGGCCCCTTACGGCCAGCAGGGCTGGAACACCCAGACCCAGCAGCCGGGCATGTCCAACGAACAGCTCCAGGACCTGTACAACCAGCCTGCCGCGGGCCCGGCCGACACCGGCCGGATGACCTTCGACGACGTCATCATGAAGACGGCAGCCTGCCTCGGCGCAGTCATTGTGGGCGCCGCCATTACCCTGACGGTTGGCATGGGCCTGGCCTCGCTGCTGATGATCGTCGGCGCCCTGGGCGGATTTGTCCTGGCGCTGGTCAACACCTTCAAAAAGCAGCCCTCACCGGCGCTGATCCTGGCGTACGCCGGCCTGGAAGGCCTCTTCCTCGGCGGCCTGACCCGGATCCTGGATGCCCAGTTCCCGGGCGTTGGCCTGCAGGCAGTGGTGGGCACGCTGTCCGTCTTCGCCGTCACACTGCTGCTCTTCAAGAGCGGCAAGGTCCGCGCCACCCCCAAGGCCATGCGCTTCTTTATGATCGCCATGGCCGGGTACGCACTGTTTTCCATCGTGAACCTGGTAATGATGCTGACCGGCGTTACGCAGGAGCCGTTCGGCCTGCGCAGCGGCGTTATGGGTGTGGTGATCGGCATCCTGGCCATCGGCCTCGCTGCCTTCTCGCTGATCATGGACTTCACCAGCATTGAAGCCGGCGTCCGCAGCGGCGCCCCGCAGCGCTTCTCCTGGACGGCTGCCTTCGGCCTGACCGTCACCCTGGTGTGGCTCTACGTGGAGATCATCCGCCTTCTGGCGATCCTGCGCGGGGACGACTGACGCCCCAGCCGGCACACCGCCGTCGTACGCAAGCACAAAGCAGGCCCCACCAAATGGTGGGGCCTGCTTTGTTGTTACAGCCTGGTTGCCCGTGGCGCCTATGAGATGCGCATGGCGCCCGCGGCGGGGGACACCGTGAAGATGTCCGGGGCAGTAAACCCGGCGTCCGCAAAAGCCTTGACGACGGCGTCCCGCACCTTTTGTTCGTCGCCCACCGGGGTGAGGGCGATCGCCGCGCCGCCGAAGCCGCCGCCGGTCATCCGGGCCCCAATGGCGCCGTTGGCGCGCGCGGTGTCCACCGCGACGTCCAGTTCGGGGCAGGAGATTTCGAAATCATCACGCATGGAAACGTGGCTGGCGTCCAGCAGTGCGCCGATGGCGGCCGGGCCCTGGGCCGCCAGCAGCTCCACCGTCTGCAGGACCCTGTCGTTCTCGGTGACCACGTGCCGCACCCGGCGGAACGTCAGTTCGTCCAGCAGGCCGCTGGCCTCCTCCAGGTCCGCCACCTGGACATCGCGCAGGGCCCTGACCCCAAGGACCTCCGCCCCCAGCTCGCAGGAGGCGCGGCGTGAGGCGTAGCCGCCGTCCGCATGCGAGTGCGACACCTTGGTGTCGATCACCAGCATGATCAGGCCCGCAGGCCCGGTTTCAAACGGGACGAGGCTGGCATTCTGGTCCCGGCAATCAAGGAACACCGCGTGGCCCTTGGAGCCGCGCAGTGACGCGGACTGGTCCATGATGCCCGTAGGCGCACCAACGAAGTCGTTTTCGGCCTGCTGGGTTGCCAGCACCATGTCCTGGGCGGTCAGCCCGGCGCCCGTTAGTTCATTCAGCGCCGACACAACGGCGCACTCGATGGCGTGCGAGGAGGACAGTCCGGCGCCCAGCGGGACGTCCGAGTCCAGCAGCAGGTCGAGGCCGGGAACATCGATTCCGCGCTGGCGCAGCGCCCACATGACACCCAGCGGGTACTTGGTCCAGCCCTTGGCCGATCCGGGTTCGAGCGCATCCAGCGTGGTGGTGACCACACCCTGGTCACCATAGGTGGACAGCAGGCGGACGGTGGTGTCCGGGCGGACGCCGATGGCAACCCGGGCCGTTCGGTCGATCGCAAACGGGAGGACAAAACCTTCGTTGTAGTCGGTATGTTCGCCGATCAGGTTGACCCGGCCCGGCGCCTGCCAGGTTCCATCCGGAACGGCACCGAAGGCCTGGGTGAAGCGGGCGGCCAGGTCAGCGGACCCGGCAGGGCCGGGGGAAGTTTTGGGGGCGGGGGCGGCGTTCAAGCGGAGGCTCCTTCGGGCGTCGGTTCCAGGGCGGGGGTGGTGGCGGGCGGGACGGCAACCGCGCGGAGGCGTTCGGCCACACTCTCCGGCGTGGTGTCGTTGATGAATGCGCCCATTGCAGCTTCCGACCCGGCCAGGTACTTCAGCTTATCCGCGGCCCGGCGGGGCGAGGTGAGCTGAAGGTGCAGGTAGCCTGCAGGCCGGAGAAGGGCGTCCAGCGGCGCCTGGTGCCAGGCGGCGATGTACGGGGTGGGCGTGGGGTACAGTGCGTCGAGGCGCTGCAGCAGGTCAAGGTAGACCACTGCCAGTTCGTCCTTCTCCTCACCGCTGAGCGCGGCCAGGTCCGGCACCTGCCGGTGCGGCACCAGGTGGATTTCCAGGGGCCAGCGGGCGGCAAACGGAACGTAGGCGCTGAAGTTGGTTCCTTCGAGGACCATGCGGCTGCCGTCCTCCCGTTCGGAACGCAGCAGTGACCCGGTCAGGGTGCTGCGGCCGTCGTGCGCGTCGAAGTGCTTCCGCGCCGCCGTGCCAATGGTGCCGGCGCGGGGTGTGACGTACGGGTAGGCGTAGATCTGGCCGTGTGGGTGGTGCAGCGTGACGCCGATGTCCGCTCCCCGGTTTTCGAAGGGAAACACCTGCTTGATGCCCGGCAGTGCGCTCAGGGCTTCGGTGCGGTGGGCCCACGCTTCGATGACGGTCCGGGCCCTGGTGCTGCCCAGTCCGCTGAAGGACCCGGTGTGGTCGGGTGTGAAGGACACCACTTCGCAGCGGCCGTAGGCAGGGCCGGTGGTACCCCAGGCCGGCTGCGCCGGAATGGAGCCCACCGCAGGGCCCAGGGAGGGGAAACGGTTCTCAAACACCACAACGTCGTAGTCCGCTGCCGGAATTTCGGAGGGGTTGGCGGCGGTGGTGGGGCAGATGGGGCACTGGTCCGCCGGTGGAAGGTGGGTGCGGGCCTGCCGGTGTGCCGCCACAGCCACCCATTCATCCGTCAGCGCGTCGTAGCGGACCTCGCCCGGCTCGCCCCGCGGCGGGAGGCCACGGTGGTCAGTGGTCAGGCTCGCTTCGCGGGACGTGGTGGTGCCGGCGTCGTCAAAATAGATCAGTTCCCGGCCGTCGGAGAGGGTGGTGCTGGTGATGGCTGTCATCTTCAAATTTTTGCATATTCGATCAAAAAAGAATAGTTAACAACAAAACAGAACAAACAGGGGCGTCCGACGGCGGCAGGCGGGGTACCGTATGTCCCATGACTTTTCCTTTGGAGGCCACCCATGGCGGGGCCCGCGCGTACGCCACCGGCCGGCAATACGAACTCCGCCGGGGTGACGCCATGGCAGTGGTTACCGAACTCGCCGCAGGACTGCGCTCCTACAGCCGCGATGGCGTGCTGCTGACCGAAACGTACGCGGACGACCGGATTCCGCCCGGGGCCACCGGCATTACGCTGGCCCCCTGGGCCAACCGCGTCGAGGACGGGGTCTGGTTCCTGGATGGCAAAAAACAGCAGCTGGACATCACGGAAGTTTCGCGGAACAACGCCAGCCACGGACTGCTGCGCAACGCCTCGTACGCCCTCGTGGACGAAACCGAACATTCCGTATCACTGGAAGCCACGATCTTTCCGCAGCATGGGTATCCGTTCCTGGTCCGCCACCGGGTCCAGTACGAAGTGGCGGAGAACCTGGGGCTGGTGGTCCGCCAGACGCTCACCAACCTGTCGGACTCGCCGGCGCCGTTTGTCCTGGGGGCCCACCCGTACCTGCGGCTGGGTGATGCGCCCATCGACGGCCTGGTCCTGACCGTCGACGCAGAGACCCAGCTTGTGGCCGATGAACGCCTGATACCCCGCAGCGCGGCGCCCGTGGCGGGAGACACCGATTTCCGGTCCGGCCGGAAGGTGGCAGCGCTCAGCGTCGATGTTGCCCTGACTGACCTGAAGTACACCGCCGGCAAAGCCCGGCACACCCTCTCCGCTCCGGACGGCCGGCACGTGAGCCTTTGGCAGGACGAGTCCTGCGCGTACGTGCACGTGTTCGTCAGCACCGAGTACCCCGGCCGCAGCCGGGCCGTGGCCGTGGAACCCATGACCGGGCCCGCCAATGCCTTCAACTCGGGTGAGGGCCTCCGCTGGCTCCGGCCGGGGGAGTCCTTCACCATCGAGTGGGGCATCGACTACAGCGCCGGCGCCTAGCCGCCGGGCCCGGCCCGCAGTTTCCCATACGGCCGTGGCTGGTGAATTATTAGGCTATGACGCCAACCGAGGACGCCGTAAACTCCAGCAGTCCATCCCCCGGGCAGCCCGGATCCGCCGCCGTGCCGCCGCTAAGGGTCCGCACGGACCGGGAGCTGGACCAGGACATTCCCTACGGCATCCGGATCGCTGCGTCGTGGGCGTGGCGGCTGGGGCTCATCCTGCTGGTGGGCGGCACCCTGATCTGGCTGCTGGCCCGCATCAGTTTCCTGCTGATCCCCGTTATGGTGGCGGCACTGCTGGCCGGGCTGCTGAGCCCAATCGTGGCCTGGCTGAAACGGCACGGAACCCCCGGCGGGCTGGCTGTGGCCGTCACCGTGCTGGGCTTCATCGGGCTTATTGCCGGGGCCTTGGCGCTGGTGGGCCGGCAACTGTTCTCCGGCTTCGGCGAACTTTGGTCCGAGGCGCTGACCGGGGTGAAACAGGTCCAGGACTGGCTGGCCGATGGGCCCCTGCACCTGACAGCGGACCAGATTGACCAGTACCTCAAGGAAGCAACCACCGCGCTTCAGGACAACAGCAGCAGCATCGTCAGTGGTGCGTTGTCCTTCGGCAGCACGGCGGGGCATTTCGCAGCGGGCCTGGTGCTGGCCCTGTTCATCCTGATCTTCTTCCTCCTTGAAGGCGGCCGGATCTGGGCCTTTATGGTCCGCCTCCTGCCCAGGAAAGCGCGCGCGGCCACGTTCGGCGCCGGCCGCAAGGGCTGGACATCGATGGTCAGCTACGCACGTATCCAGCTGTTTGTGGCGTTTGTGGATGCCGTGGGCATCGGCGTGGGAGCCGCAATCATCGGCGTTCCCCTGGCCCTGCCGCTCAGCGTCCTGGTCTTCATCGGCTCCTTTATCCCCGTGGTGGGTGCCCTGGTGACCGGCGCCATCGCCGTGCTCCTGGCCCTGGTGGCCAACGGCCCCATCAACGCCCTGATCATGCTGGCCATCGTGCTGGCGGTCCAGCAGCTCGAAAGCCACATCCTCCAGCCTTTGGTCATGGGCAAAGCCGTGTCACTGCACCCTGTGGCCGTCATCCTTGCCGTCGCCGCGGGCTCCTACCTGGCCGGGATCCCCGGCGCCCTGTTCTCGGTGCCCATCCTCGCCGTCGCAAACTCGTCCATTCGCTACATCGCCGCCAGAACGTGGGAACATGAAGACGTGCCGGCGACGCTCCTGATGGCAGGCGCCGGAGCGGACACCACGTTCAAAGACGTTGAACGTCCGGCTGCGCTTCGCCGCGGCAGGAAGGCCGCCCCCGGCACCACAGCAGCAGATCCTGATGCCCGCACCGCCACGGAGCACGGCTCAGGGGACGAATCCTAAGGAGAGCAGTACGTGAATATCCTGGAAACCCTTCCCGTCACCCTGGACGATGTCCTTGAGGCGCAGAAGCTCCTGGACGGGATTATTGCGCGCACACCGGTGGAATCGTCGCGCGCGCTCGGTGCGCTGGTAGGCGGCGAGGTCTACTTCAAATGCGAAAACCTCCAGCGGGCTGGGTCCTTCAAGGTCCGCGGCGCCTATGTCCGGATGGCCCGGCTCTCCCCGGAGGAGAAGAAGCGCGGTGTCGTCGCGGCATCCGCCGGCAACCACGCCCAGGGCGTGGCGGTCGCCGCCAAGAGCCTGGGCATCAAGGCCCGCATCTACATGCCGCTGGGAGTGGCCCTGCCCAAGCTTGCCGCCACGCGCAGCCATGGCGCCGAGGTCATCCTGCACGGGCACAACGTGGACGAGGCGCTCGCGGAAGCGCAGCGCTACAGCGACGAGACCGGCACCGTATTTGTCCACCCCTTCGACAACGTGGACGTTGTGGCCGGCCAAGGCACGCTGGGCCTTGAGATCCTGGAACAGATCCCCCACGTGGACACCATCCTGATGGGTGTTGGTGGCGGCGGGCTCCTGGCCGGAGTGGCAGTGGCCATCAAGGCCCGCGCCCGGGAACTGGGCCGCGAAATCAGGATCATCGGCGTGCAGGCGGAAAACGCTGCCGCGTACCCGCCGTCGCTGGCAGCCGACGCCCTGGTGCCGCTGACCAAAGTTTCCACCATGGCTGACGGCATCGCAGTGGGCCGCCCGGGCCAGCTGCCGTTCAGCATCATCCGGGAACTGGTGGATGATGTGGTCACCGTCAGTGAGGACTCCCTGGCGCGGGCCCTGATCTTCCTGCTGGAACGGGCCAAGATGGTGGTGGAACCCGCCGGTGCCGTGGGCGTCGCCGCCCTGATGGATGGCAAGATCGAAAACCCGGGCACCACGGCGGTGGTTTTGTCCGGTGGCAACATCGACCCCATGCTGATGCTCAAGGTCATCCAGCGCGGCCTGTCGGCTGCGGGACGCTACATGACCGTGCGGATGATGCTGGATGACCGGCCCGGCTCGCTGGCCACCATCGCCAGGATCATCGCCGAGAACGACGCCAACGTCACCGGCCTGGACCACACCAGGGTGGGCGGCGCGATCAGCATGGGGGACGTGTCCATCACGGTCAACCTGGAAACCAAGGGCCACGAACATGGCGAACAGGTCCTCAGCGCACTGCGCGCCGAGGGTTTCCAGCCCATCGTGGTGCACTAGGAGCACACCATGGCCAAAATGTTGGGGGACAGGTCCGCGGGGGAGCGGCAGGGCATCGCCGCACGTGCCAAAGGCGGGCTGCTGGTCCTGGGTGGCTTTGTGGCGGTTTTGTTTGTCATCGAGGTGATCAACTTCCTGCTGACGCGCTCACTGAACAGGACTTTCGGACTGCGGCCGCGGAGCGCTGACGGCCTGCTGGACATCCTGACCTTCCCGCTGCTGCACGCAAACCTCAACCACCTGCTCTCCAACGCCCTGCCGCTGATCATTTTCGGCTTCCTGGTGTTCCTGTCCGGGATCCGGGTGTTCCTCACCGCCCTTGGCTTCAGCTGGCTGGGATCGGGGCTGACGGTCTGGCTGATCGGTGACCCCGGGGTCACCGTAGGTGCCTCCGGGCTGGTTTTTGGTTTGTTCGCGTTCCTCCTGGTGCGGGGGTTCTTCAATTCCAGCTGGAAGCAGATCCTGCTGGCAGTGGTTCTTTTTATGCTGTACGGCAGCATCCTCTTCGGGCTCCTGCCCACCGTTGCCGGGTTCGTCTCCTGGCAGGCGCACCTGGGCGGTGCCGCGGGCGGTGTGGCCGCAGCCCTGCTGCTGCGGCCACGGAACCGGACGGCAACCCTGGCGCCCGGGAACCGGTCCGGCATCTGAGATGTTCAACCCCGGTTACCGGGCTTAAAAAACCAAAGCGCCGCCGGTCCCTTCGGGGCCCGGCGGCGCTTTGCTGTGCTGAGGGTCAGGCGGAGTACGGCTTGGCGGAAAGGATCTCCACCGTGATGTCCTTGCCGTTGGGCGCCACGTAGCTCAGTGAGTCGCCTTCCTTGTGGCCCAGGATGGCGGCACCCAGCGGGGACTTCTCGCTGAAGACGTCCAGGTCGGAGTCGCCGGCAATTTCGCGGGAACCGAGCAGGAACGTCTCCTCGTCGCCGGCAATCCGGGCCACCACCAGCATGCCGGGCTCCACGATGCCGTCATCAGCGGGTGCCTCGCCCACGTGGGCGTCCCGGAGCAGGGCGGTCAACTGGCGGATACGCGCCTCGATCTTTCCCTGTTCCTCTTTGGCGGCGTGGTACCCGCCGTTCTCCTTGAGGTCACCTTCCTGCCGGGCGGCCTCGATCTTCTGGACGATATCCGCCCGGCCGGGGCCGGAAAGGTGGTCCAGCTCTGCCTTCAGGCGGTCAAAAGCTTCCTGGGTAAGCCAGGCTGCAGCTGCGCTGTTGGTGGTAGACACGGACTTCTCCTCTATATGGTCCTACATGCAAAAGACCCCGCCATGGTGGCCACTTGTGGAGCGGCAACCAGCTCAGCGGGGTAAAGGTATTGGACCAGTGTAGTCAGTCCGGCAGGTTTATCCCAAAGCCGGAGCGATGCAGGTCACAGCAACGGAAGCTACGCCTTGGGCACCCAGCAACTGTCCACCACACCGGAGACTGACAATGATTCGGTCCGGACGGAGACCCGCTGCGCGAGTGTCCTGCCGCCGTCGGACGAGTCCTCCGTGGCCTCCGCGGGAATATCCACAACCTTCCAGCCCACCACCGCGTACTTCGAGTCCAGCGCCTTGACGGCGCATTTGACCTCGGTGCCGGGCTCGCGGGTGACCTGGAAATCAACTTCTGCGAGCGTGCCGTCGGGAGTGCTGTAGCCGATGTCCTTGAACGTCACCCCACCCAAGGCGTTGGACGTGGAAACCCAGGCCATAAAGCCAATGCCCACAGCCAGCGCGGCACCGGCAATGATGCGTTTGGCGCGAGGGGTAAGCCCCTGTTTTTTTGCACCATAGCGATTGGCTAGGCTGGTGTCTGCGGGCGCGGAGGGGGCCGGCTGGTCCGGGGAAGTCACCTGACCAGTTTAGTGCCTTTCCGCCGGTGGCTTTTCCGGCCGGCAGCGCACCACTGCAGCCCGCTTTGTTCCATCCAGCCTAAGTACAGAAGAAAGAGGAGCGGTCCTTCAATGACAGCGCCCAGCAACTCCCCGGCACCGCTGCGGCTGCTCGCAGTCCACGCCCACCCGGACGACGAATCCAGCAAGGGTGCTGCCACGATGGCCATGTACGCAGCATCCGGCGTGGACGTTATGGTGGCCACCTGCACGGACGGCTCCCGCGGCGACATCCAGAACCCCGCCATGGCCGACGCACCGCACCCCAAGCGCGACATGGCCGGCGCGCGCCGCCTCGAGATGGCGAACGCCGCAGCAGTCCTGGGCATCCGCCAGCAATGGCTTGGCTTCGTGGACTCCGGGCTGCCGGAAGGGGACCCGCTGCCACCGCTTCCTGCCGGATCCTTCGCCACGCTGCCGCTGCACCATGCCGCCGCCCCCCTGGTCCGACTGGTGCGTTCCTTCAAACCGCACGTCATCCTCAGTTACGACGAAAACGGCGGCTACCCCCACCCGGACCACATCATGGCCCACAAGGTGGCCGTTGAAGCCTTCGAGGCTGCCGGGGACCCCAACCGCTACCCAGAGGCCGGACCGGCTTGGGAGCCCAGCAAGCTGTACTACGACCGAGCGTTCAGCCCCGACCGGTTCCGGGCCCTGCACTTCGCCCTGGAGGAGGCAGGCCTGCAGTCCCCGTATGCCGAGCGGCTTGCAGCCTGGCTGGAAACCGACGCCGAGGGCCACACCCCGCCGGTCACGGTGCACGCCACCACCACCCAGGTGGACTGCGGCGATTTCTTCGAAGCCCGGGATGACGCGTTGCGCGCCCACCGGACCCAGATCGACCCGCTGGGTTTCTTCTTCGCCGTCTCCACGGAGATGCAGCGAAAAGCATGGCCGTGGGAGGACTACTGCCTGATCAAGTCCCGGGTTCCCTCCGAGCTCCCCGAAAAGGATCTCTTCGCCGGGCTAAGATAGAACCAGCAGGCAATTTCTATGCCGCGTAGAAGAACCGGCCGGGAGGCCGGCCGGCGCCTGCTGCCGCCGTTCCACAGAAGGTTTTAACAGTGCATCATCTGCTCCTTAGCCTGGCCACCACCCCGTCGCCGATGCCCACGCCGGGGCTCCGGGACGGGCTCTCCGAGGACCAGGTGACCCCTGGCCTGTGGGGATTCATCATGACGGCATTTTTTGTGGTGGCCACCACGCTGCTGATTATCGACATGGTGCGGCGTATCCGCAGGGTCCGCTACCGGGCACAGGTGGAGGAGGACCGGCTTGCTGCGGCCGCCGCGGCCGACGTTGACGCCGCAGACGAGCACGACGGCCTGGCAGCTCCCGGCCCCGTTGGCCCCGAAGGTACCGGATCCAACGCCTTGGACCACCGGCCCCGCGACTGAGCCCCGCCCAGGGGGGCCGGCCCAGGCCCGCGTGTACCTGCTCAGCCCAGCACTGCCATGGCGATTGCGATGAAGTGCGCCGCAAAGGCAAAGACCGTCAGGGCATGGAAAAGTTCGTGGAACCCGAAATGGTGGTAGCTGAAGTTGGGCTTCTTCAGGGCGTAAAACACGGCGCCGGTGATGTACAGCGCGCCGCCCACGCAAATCAGGACCGCCGAGGCGATGTTGGCCTGGAAGAACTGCGGCAGGTAAAACAGCGCCCCGCAGCCCAGCGCAATGTAGATGGGGACGTAGAGCCAGCGCGGCGCGTCCGTCCATAACAGCCGGAAAAGCACGCCCAGGATGGCGCCGGACCAGATCACCCACAGCAGCAGGACCGCCTGCGGCCGTTCCAGCAGGCTCCAGGCCAGCGGGGTATAGCTGCCGGCGATGACCAGCATGATGTTGGTGTGGTCCAGCCGCTTCAACACCCGTTTTGCCCCCGGCGACCAGTTGCCGCGGTGGTAGATGGCGCTGATCCCGAACAGCAGCACGCCGGTGAAAGCGTAGATGGCCGAGGTGATTTTCCGGTCAGGCGTCTGGGCGAGGACCACCAGCACTATGCCGGCGGCCAGGGCCATCGGAGCCGCCACGGTGTGGATCCAGCCCCGCCACTTCGGTTTGATCATCAGCAGCTCCGCCAGCCGCACCGCCGCGTCATCCAGGGCGGTGCCCTTGGGGGCGCCTGCTGTGGTGGATCCGTCCTCCGGTTGCGGGGTCCGGGGTGCCTCCGGCATCTCGCTGTTCATGGTCCCAGAATAACTTACGATCCGGTAAGTTACCCATGAGTAGGACCTGGCGGCGGCACGGCGGAGCGGCGTGGGACGGCGGAAGCAAAGCCGGACGGTAGCCTAGGATGTGCAAGGAACGTCCAGCAAGGAAGTCAGGTGAGTGGAGGCGTGGAGTTGCCCGGGTTCCTCTACGGCTTCTATGAGCGCAGGCTCCTGCGTGGCCTCGCACGGGACCGCATTCCCCGGCACATCGGCGTGATGGTGGACGGCAACCGGCGCTGGGCCAAGCAGTTCAACGCCCCCACCAGCCAGGGCCACCAGGCCGGCGCGGACAAGATCCACGAGTTCCTGGGCTGGTGCCAGGAACTCGGCGTCAAGGTGGTCACCCTGTACATGCTGTCCACGGACAACATGAACAGGTCCAGCGAGGAGCTTGACCTGCTGATGGGCATCATCGCCAATACCCTTGACCGCCTGGATGAGGATGCCAACATCTCCGTGCACGCCATGGGAGCCCCGGAACTCCTGCCGGACTACCTGGCCGAGCGGCTCAACAACCTGACCGCCCGGACCACACTGCGCGAGAAGATCCACGTCAACGTGGCCGTGGGGTACGGCGGCCGGCGGGAAATCGTGGACGCCGTCAGGGAACTCCTGCACGACGCCGTGGCCAAGGGCGAGGACATCGGCAGGCTCGCCGACGCGCTGAGCGTGGATGACATCTCCCGGTTCCTCTACACCAGGGGCCAGCCCGACCCGGACCTGGTGATCCGCACCTCGGGCGAACAGCGGCTCTCCGGCTTCCTGATGTGGCAAAGCGCCTACAGCGAGTTCTACTTCTGCGAGGCCCTCTGGCCGGCGTTCCGCAAGGTGGACTTCCTGCGCGCCCTGCGCGACTACGCCGGCAGGCAGCGCCGCTTCGGTTCCTGAGGGTCCGTTAACTCCAAGTTCACGCAGCGGCAACAGGAATCGCCGCGTAATGGTTGCGGAAATTACCCGCGGCGGAATTACGTTATATCCATCAGCAGGCAAACCGCCGGCTGATCGGGGAGGCCAGTACATGGAGCGGAACATCGCACCGGATGTATGGGAGGCCGGATCCGGCCTCGTGGCCGAACCGCCTCACCATTAAGAAATCCGGGCTGGCGCCCGGGGCTGGAGTCGATGTGGCTACTTCTGAAACACTGCCCGAGGTCGTTTCCGACCAGGAAGTGAAAGCTACCTCTCGCGCCACGCGAGCCACCACACAAACCGGTGCAGCACCAGATGCTGACACCGGTTTTGCCGTCTCCGGAAGGGAACCAGCCATCAACACCTTTGTGATCGACACCTCGGTCCTGCTCTCGGACCCATTGGCACTGCTGCGCTTCGCCGAACACGAGGTGGTGATCCCGGTGGTGGTCATCACCGAGCTTGAGGCCAAACGCCACGACCCGGAACTGGGATACTTCGCCCGGAAAGCACTCCGGCTGATGGACGACCTCAGGGTCCAGCACGGCGGCCTGAACCGGCCCATCCCCATCGGAGACGACGGCGGCACCCTGACTGTGGAGCTCAACCATATTTCCACGGAGGTGCTCCCGTTGGGGTTCCGGAGCGGCGACAACGACAGCCGCATCCTCGCCGTCGCCAAAAACCTGGCCAACGAAGGCAAAAACGTCACGGTGGTGTCCAAGGACCTGCCCATGCGCGTCAAGGCCTCGGCCATGGGCCTCACTGCCGACGAGTACCGGAACGAACTGGTCAAGGACTCCGGCTGGACAGGCGTGGCCGAGGTGGAGGCCAACGAACAGGAAATCTCCACCCTGTACGGCCACGAACCCGTTTTTATCCCGGCTGCCGCGGAACTGCCGGTCAACACCGGCCTGGTGCTGCTGTCCAACAGGGGCTCCGCGCTGGGTCGGGTGGGCGCCGACAAACAGGTCCGCCTGGTCAAGGGCGACCGCGATGTCTTCGGCCTGCATGGCAGGTCCGCTGAGCAGCGGCTGGCCATCGACATGCTGATGGATCCCGCCGTGGGAATCGTCTCGATCGGCGGCCGCGCCGGCACTGGCAAGTCCGCACTGGCGCTCTGTGCCGGCCTGGAAGCGGTCCTGGAACGCCGCGAACACCGCAAGGTCATCGTGTTCCGCCCGCTGTACGCCGTGGGCGGCCAGGAGTTGGGCTACCTGCCGGGCTCCGAGTCCGAAAAAATGAACCCGTGGGCCCAGGCAGTCTTCGATACCCTGGGCGCGCTGGTCAGCCAGGAAGTGGTGGAGGAAGTCATGGACCGGGGCATGCTTGAGGTGATGCCCCTGACCCACATCCGTGGCCGGTCCCTGCACGATGCCTTCGTGATTGTGGACGAAGCGCAGTCCCTGGAGAAAAACGTCCTGCTGACGGTCATGAGCCGCATGGGCCAGAACTCCAAGATTGTGCTCACCCACGACGTCGCCCAGCGCGACAACCTCCGCGTCGGCCGGCACGACGGCATCGCCGCGGTCGTCGAAACCCTGAAAGGACACCCGCTTTTCGGCCACATCACGCTCACCCGCAGCGAACGCTCACCCATCGCAGCACTGGTGACGGAGTTGCTCGAAGGGTAAGCGGAGGTGCCCGGGTGCCCCTTCCTCTGCGTGCTGGCTCGTTCCTCGCCTTTGACGCACGCTGCCGGAAGGCGCGCCCGGACACCAAATCCTCCTTGGCTCAGGAGATCGCCAGGAACTCAGCCGCGGCGTTGTGGCCTGCCACCTGCAACTCCCAGTCGGGGCGTTTGAACGATTCGGGGGTGAGCCGGACTTGTTGGACCGTTTCCACCTCGGTGCCCCACTGGGTCCTGTGCACCCCGTTGGGTTCGTAGCCCAGGGAACGGGAGACGCCCAGCGAGGATTCGTTCCACGCGGCGGCCTCGGACTCGGCGACTTCGGCACCCAACCAGTCAAACGCCCACAGCACAACGGCGGCCCGCATCTCCTTGCCCAGGCCGATGCCGTGCGCGGAGCGCTGCAGCCAGGAGCCGGTGCTGACGGTCTTGAGGGCCGCGAATTTCTTGGCGCCAACGTCCTGGCAGCCAACGAGCGCCCCCTCGTGCCAGATGCCCAGCAGGATGGTCCAGGACTCCGGTCCGCACTCCGCCCGGTTCCGCCAGTGCCACTGCGCCATCCGGGGTCCGAGCTCGGCGCGGGGCGCCTCGGCCCAGGCCGTGCTGAACGGGTTCCTGCCGGGTTCGTGGATGCCGCCCGCCGCAGCATCGACCAGCGCCGGCAGGTCCTGGTCCGTCACGGTCCGCAGTTCCAGGCGCGGTGTCTTCAGGACCAGGCCGTCGAGGGGCCACAGGTGGGTTATCGCAGTCATCGGGCCAGCCTAGCCCAGCGGCACCTAGGGTTCGGGCCACACCTGGGCCGGGAGGTTCCAGCTGATGTATCGGCGGACATCCGCCGGAGCTGCAGGGCTGGCCAGGAACAGATCATCAGGCATGTATCCGTCCACCGCGAGGATCCGCAGCCAGTGGCCGTACTGGTCCTTCTCCGGTTCCAGGGAGCGGCTGGCCACACAGACACCGGTCCGCAGGTCCAGCCGGACCAATGACCTGCCAGGCAGGCACAGCGGGGCTGCGGGATCGCCGGCGTGGTACGCCGCCGTAGGCGACACCTCGGCCTCGAGCGCGGGCCGGCCCTCGTGGTCCAGCCGCCGGACGCCGTGGACCAGCACTGCATTGCTGCCAGGGAATTCCAGGGGCACCGGGGCATTGCCCGCCAGTTCCACCGGGTCCAGGGCCGCCGAAAGACGGCCGTTGCCGAACCCGGGATCCCCGTACGCGGCCTCGGGCCTGCGGCGGACCAGGCCGGAGCCGTCATAGACCGGGGTAACAAGGTGCGGCGGCAGCAGCCAGGACTTCCGTGTCGAGGTGACGTAAAACCCGTCGCGGGAGTCGTTGATTCCGGGTGTGCTGTGGAGGACCAGTCCGTCGGGGCTTTCCAACCGGAGCGCGCCGGGCCGGCGCAGCGACGCCCGCACCAGCGGCGCCGCCGGGGCAGGGGCATCGGTGAAGGGCTCATCCCAGTACTCGAACTGCAGGGCCTGCCATTTCCACGGCGAGGACCGGCAGAGGTTCCGGAACATTGCTGCCGTGTCCGCCGGGCCGGCGCCGTGCTCCGGATCCGGGCGGTGCCGGGCGTCCCATGTGGCCATATCCACATATTACGCGGGCGCGGTTCTGAGCCTGGCCCGATTCCAGTAGCATCCGAGGGGTGATGGGACGACTCGGCGGCCTTTGGGCCGGCAACCCTGTGGCCTTCTGGCTGGTGCTGGCCGCGTGCGCCTATTTTGTGGTCATGGCCGTGCGCCTCACAGTCATCGATGTCCGGCATCACCTGCTGCCCAACCGGATCATTTTCCCTTCCTACGCCATTGTCGGCCTGCTTCTGGTGGCTGCCGCGGCGCTGGGTGATGCCGGCTCCGGTACCCTCCACCTCGGAGGGCTTGCCGCCACGGAGACTTTCCGGGTGCTGGCGGGAGCGGGGCTGCTGTGGCTGTTCTACTATGTGCTGCGGCGGTTGTACCCGCCGGGCATGGGGTTCGGCGATGTGAAGCTGGCGGGAGTGTTGGGCCTGTACCTGGGCTTCCTGGGCTGGGGCCACCTGTTCGCGGGCACGTTCCTGGCGTTCCTGCTGGGCGGATCCTGGTCCGTAATCCTGTTGGTGGCACGCCGCGGCACGTTGAAGACAGCTATCCCGTTCGGCCCGTTTATGCTGGCCGGTGCTTTCCTGGCCCTGCTCCTGCCGGCCTGAGGGCGGTGCGCCGGAGGCATAGGCTTGGCTTATGCCTGCACCTGACTTCATCCTGAACCTGCGTAAGAAGGTCGGCAACGACTTGCTGTGGCTTCCCGGCGTCCGGGGTGTGGTGGTGGACGGGGAAGGCCGGATCCTGTTGGCCCGGCGGGCCGATAACGGGCAGTGGGCCCTGGTCAGCGGCATCCTGGAGCCGGGGGAGCAGCCCGCCCGCGGCCTGGTGCGGGAGATGTTTGAGGAAACAGCCGTGGTGGCAGAGGTGGAGCACGTGGTCTCTGTTGGCGCCGTGGGTCCGTTCACCTACCCGAACGGCGATGTTTGTGAATTCCTGGACATTGTTTTTAGGTGCCGGTACGTGTCCGGGACCGCCCGGATCAACGACGACGAATCCCTTGCCGTGGGCTGGTTCGCCCCGACGGACCTGCCGGAATTGATGGCCGGCCACCTCACCAGCATCCGTCGTGCCCTCGCGCCGGCGGGGACAGCGCATTTCGAGGCCTGAGCCGACGGCTTAAAACCAGGCAGGGACGCCGCAACCCCCAAGATTGCGGCGTCCCTGCTTGTCGTGATCCGACGGACCGTGGTGGCAGCCCGCGTCAGCGTCGCTGGGAAACCAGCCCGCCGTCGTCGTCCGCGGCATCCCGGCCGTTGTTCGCAGGGTCGTCCTGCCTGGCGGGCGCTTCGCCGGCGGCTGCTGCCCGCTGCTCGGCCTCGAGCCGGGTGGCTTCCTCGCCGCCCACTGCCTCGCCGCGGGCCACCATGCCGGCCGTATCCGACAACGGGATCTGCTTGAGCGTGATGGCCAGGAGCAGGGCCACGGCAATGAAGGGCAGCAGGTACCAGAACACCGGCGCCAGCGAGTCGGCGTAAGCGTTCACGATGGCGTCCCGCAGCTGCTCCGGGAGCTGGCTGAGCGCTGCCGGGTCCAGGGTGCTGGTGGACTGCGCGGCCTGGTCAGCCGATGCGCCGGCCCCCGTGAAGGCGGTGGTCAGCGATTCGGAGAGCCGGTTGGTGAAGATGGCACCAAACACTGCGACGCCCATGGCGGCACCCACTTCGCGGAAGTAGTTGTTGGTGCTGGTGGCGGTGCCGATCTGCTCTGCCGGCACGGAGTTCTGGACCACCAGGACCACCACCTGCATGATCAGGCCCAGGCCTGCACCGAACACAAACAGCTGCACGCAGATAACCCAGATGGGTGTTGTGGCGGCCAGGGTGGTCATCCACAGCATGGCAGCCATGGTGAAAGCAGCGCCCAGGATGGGGAACATCTTGTACTTGCCGGTTTTGGAGATCCGGATGCCGGAGTAGATGGAGGTGCCCATCAGGCCCACCATCATGGGCAGCATCAGCAGGCCGGATTCGGCGGCGGACGTGCCGGAGGACATCTGCAGGAAAGTGGGCACAAAGGCGATGGCGGAGAACATGCCCAGGCCCAGCGTGAAGCCGATGGCCGTGGCGTTGACGAAGATCCGGTTGCGGAACAGGCTCAGCGGAATGATGGGGTCCTCGGCGCGGCGCTCCACCATAACAAAGGCTGCGGCCGACAGGACAAGGCCGGCACCGAAGGCCCAGGTCAGCGGAGAATCCCAGCCTTCGTCCTTTTTGCCGCCGAAGTCCGTGAAGAAGATCAGGCAGGTGGTGGCGGTGGAGAGGAGGAGGACCCCGAGGATGTCAATGCGCTTTTCTGCCTTTTTGTTCGGCAGCGTCAGGGTGAACCAGGCGATGGCGAAGGCGGCGATGCCGATGGGAATGTTGATGTAGAAGGCCCATTCCCAGGTGAGGTGGTCCACGAAGAACCCGCCCAGGAGGGGGCCGGCCACGGCGGAGAGTCCGAAGATGGCGCCCAGCGGGCCCATGTACTTGCCGCGGTCCTTGGCGGGGACGATGTCGGCGATGATGGCTTGGGACAGGATCATCAGGCCGCCGCCGCCCAGGCCCTGGATGGCACGGAAGATGACAAAGCCCCAGAAATCGGTCGCAAGGGCGCAGCCGACCGAGGCGAGCGTGAACAGCGCGATGGCCACGAGGAACAGGTTCCGCCGGCCCAGGATGTCACCGAACTTGCCGTAGATGGGCATCACGATGGTGGTGGCCAGCAGGTAGGCGGTGGTGATCCAGGCCTGGTGTTCGACGCCGCCGAGCTTGCCCACGATGGTGGGCATGGCCGTGGAGACGATTGTCTGGTCCAGGCTGGAGAGCAGCATGCCGGCGATGAGCGCCGAGAAGATGATCCAGATGCGTTTTTGCGTCAACAGCAGGGGCCCTGCCGGTGGCTTGGTGGTGGTGCTCATGAGTGTCCTTCTGCTGCTGCGGTGGTGGGGTCGAAAGGCTGGGAGAAAAGGCTGCTGGCGGCGCTGATGTTTTCCATCAGCAGCTCGCGGTAGGGGCGGGTGTTGCCGTCCGAGAAGTAGGCCATGCTGCTTTTGCGGGCGATGGTGCCCAACAGGACCACGGCCATCTGCACCACGGGATGGTCCTCGCCCACGCCTTCGCGGCGGGCCAGGTCCCTGGCGAACTGCTTCTCGCGTCGGTCAGTGACCCCGATGATGCGCAGGATCAGCTGCGGTTCCTTATGGACCACGGCGATCAGCTGCCGGGTTTCCTCCTCGGAGGCGGTCATCTTTTCGGAAAGCCGGAGGGAGAACCGGATGAGGTCCTGGAAGAGGGTGGGGGAAATTTCGCCGGCAGGGGAGGCTGCGCCGCCCGCAATGAACTCGGCAAGGATGTCCTCGGGGACGTCGTCGTCCACGTGGCCGATGATGGCGTCTTCCTTGGCCGGGAAGTAGTTGAAGAAGGTGCGGCGCGAGATTCCGGCGGCTTCGCAGACCTCTTCCACGGTGTAGCCGTTCAGCCCGCGTTCGGCCGTCAGGGTCCGGGCGGCGTTGGTGATGGCCTGCCGCGTTGCGGCCCGTTTCCGCTCACGAAGGCCGTTTTCTAAAGTTGCACTCTGAGTCACAGAGTAAAGTTTTGCACTAAGTCTGAATTAGTGCAACTTAATGTGGGAGATGCGTACGACGACGGCCGCCGCCTTCGCTGGGAAGGTGGCGGCCGCCGTCGTACTGCAGGAAAGCCGGGGGAACTAGGCCTTGTGCGGCGGGCGCGTCATGGACATAACGTCCAGGGCGGTGTCCAGTTGTTCCTCGGTGACCTCGCCGCGCTCCAGGAAGCCCATGGCGATGACGGTTTCACGGATGGTGAGGCCTTCGGCCACGGCCTTCTTGGCGATCTTCGCCGCGTTCTCGTACCCGATGTACTTGTTCAGCGGGGTGACGATGGACGGTGAGGCCTCGGCCAGGAAGCGGGCGCGCTCCACGTTCGCGGTGATGCCGTCGATCATCTTGTCCGCCATCACGCGGCTGGTGTTGGCCAGCAGGCGCACGGACTCAAGCAGGTTGGCGGCCATCACGGGGATGCCGACGTTCAGCTCGAAGGCGCCGTTGGTGCCGGACCAGGCGATGGCGGTGTCGTTGCCGATGACCTGCGCGCACACCATGATGGAGGCCTCGCAGATGACGGGGTTGACCTTGCCCGGCATGATCGAGGAACCCGGCTGCAGGTCGGGGATCGCGATTTCGCCCAGGCCCGTGTTGGGGCCGGAGCCCATCCAGCGCAGGTCGTTGTTGATCTTCATAAAGGAGATCGCGATGTTGCGCAGCTGGCTGGACGCTTCGATCAGGCCGTCGCGGTTGGCCTGGGCCTCGAAGTGGTCGCGGGCTTCGGTCAGCGGCAGGCCGGTGTCCGTGGCGAGCAGTTCGATGACACGTTCGGGGAAGCCGGCCGGGGTGTTGATGCCCGTGCCCACGGCCGTGCCGCCCAACGGAACCTCAGCGACGCGGGGGAGTGCTGCGTTGATGCGTTCGATGCCGTAGCGGACCTGCGCTGCGTAGCCACCGAACTCCTGGCCCAGCGTCACCGGGGTGGCGTCCATGAGGTGGGTGCGGCCGGATTTCACGACGTCCTTGAACTCCACGGCCTTGCGTTCCAGCGACTCTGCCAGGTAGCCAAGCGCAGGAATGAGGTCGTTGATCAGGGCCGAGGTGGCTGCCACGTGGACCGAGGTGGGAAAGACGTCGTTGGAGGACTGCGAGGCGTTGACGTGGTCGTTGGGGTGGACCACCTTGTCGCTGCCGGCTGCCTTCAGGGCGCGTGATGCGAGTTCGGCCAGCACCTCATTGGTGTTCATGTTCGAGGAGGTGCCGGAGCCGGTCTGGAAAACGTCGATGGGGAAGTCGCCGTCGTACTTGCCCGCCGCCACCTCATCGGCAGCGTCGGCGATCGCCTTGGCCAGCTCGCCGTCGAGCACCCCAAGTTCCGCGTTGGCCTGCGCCGCAGCCTTCTTGACCCGGGCCAGCGCCTCGATGTGGGCGCGTTCCAGGGTTTTTCCGGAGATGGGGAAGTTCTCAACTGCACGCTGCGTCTGTGCACGGTACAGGGCGTTCACGGGGACGCGGACTTCGCCCATCGTGTCGTGTTCAATGCGGAATTCTTCAGTGGAAGTCATGGGGCTAGCTTAGGACGAGCGGGCGCACCATCGAAAACCGTGAAGGGGCTGCGACGCGGCGGCCCGCCCGGTGCCGCTAGAGGTCCCCGATGCCCGAAACAACGTCCGCCCGGCCTTCCGCCAGGCTGTAGGACAGGCCAACGACGGCGGCGCGGCCGCTTTCGATTGCGTCGGAAATCACACGGGAGCTGTCCGCCAGCCGCTGGGCGGTCTGCTTGACGTGCTCCACCACCATGTCGTTGACCTCTGTCTGGTCGTTCCGCAGCGAGGTCAGCACCGAGGGCGTGATCCGCTCCACCAGGTCCCGGATGAAACCGGCAGGCATCTGTCCGGTCTCGACGGCGGCCTTGGTGGCGCTGACGGCGCCGCAGTTGTCGTGGCCGAGGACCACGATCAGGGGCACCCCCAGCACGCCGATGCTGTATTCGAGGGAGCCCAGGACGGCGTCGTCGATGACCTGGCCGGCGGTGCGGACCACAAAAACGTCGCCAAGGCCGACGTCGAAGATGATTTCGGCGGCGAGCCGGGAATCCGAGCAGCCGAAGATCACCGCAAACGGGTGCTGGTTCTCCACCAGGGAGGAGCGGCGGGACGCATCCTGGTTGGGGTGGGACGTTTCGGCGTTGACGAAGCGTTCGTTTCCTTCGCGCAGGCGGCGCCAGGCGAGTGCGGGGGTCAGGTAGGTAGCCACGCGACTACGTTACGGCGCTGCGGTGGCGGACGGTGAAACTGTTACGGCCGGGTTGGCCTCAATGGACTTCACCACGGCGCCCGCCAGCGTGCCGAATTCTTCCAGTTGGGCGGCGCCGGTCAGGATGACGGTGGTGCCGCCATATTCCAGCACCATTGACTTCTCGCCCTTGCCGGTGTCCCGGAGTTCCCATTCCTGGCCGCCTGCGCTGCGGGAGCCGGTAACGGGGGCGTTGCGGGTTTCCTGGAGCAGCCAGGTGGGGTTGGCCTTGATGGTCTGGACCATGCCGATGAAGGAGCCCTTGGGCGTCAGGTAGCCCACCTCCCAGGTGGGGACCCCGCTGGACGTGCCTGCCTCCCAGCGGGCGTAATTGGCCCTGAACGCACCGCCGGTGTCCGGCGCGGCAGGTGTGAATCCCGCCACATCCGCGGCCCGGCCGGCTATTGCGGCCACGTCGATGTCCGGGCGGTAGCCATCACTCCTGGGCAGCGGGTTCATCAGGATTACCGGCAGGAACGCCGCAATGCTGACCACCAGGGCGATGATCATGCCGATCACCGAAGCGTTGGCCCGCTTGGCCGCCGCGGCCGGAATGACGGGCAAAACCTGGCTGCCGCCGTCCTGCCCGGCGGCAGACTCCCGGCCGCGGGTTTCGCTGGGTTCGGGGCTGGGGCTGGGCTTTTCCTGCATTTCATTCACCCCTCCATAGTCGCCTATAGAGGCACCCTCTGCTATTCGGGACCCCCTCGGTCCGGCTCCGGCCAATCCCGGCACATTGCGGGGGCGCGTCATCCGATGCCCCGTGCCCGATGCCGCGACTATGATCGGAAGCAGAGGAATCACCGCACCGCCGCACCGGCGTTGCGGGTTTAATGATCGCCACTCGAAGAAGAGGTTCACGTGTCACCAGCGTCCATGACCCAGAAATACTCCACGATCTCACCGTCCCTGGCAGTAGGCAACGACGAGCCTGACCGCAACCTGGCCCTTGAACTGGTCCGCGTCACCGAGGCCGCGGCCATCGCCGGCGGACACTGGGTAGGTTTCGGCGACAAGAATACGGCGGACGGCGCTGCCGTTGACGCCATGCGTTCCTTCCTGCAGACCGTCCACTTCAACGGCGTTGTGGTCATCGGCGAAGGCGAAAAAGACGAAGCCCCCATGCTGTTCAACGGCGAACGCGTCGGCGACGGCACCGGCCCTGAGTGCGACGTTGCCGTCGACCCCATCGACGGCACCCGCCTGACCGCCCTGGGCATCAACAACGCCCTGGCCGTGCTCGCCGTGGCTGAGCGCGGCTCCATGTTCGACCCCTCAGCCGTTTTCTACATGGAGAAGCTGGTCACCGGCCCCGAGGCTGCCGACATGGTGGACCTCCGCCTGCCCGTCAAGCAGAACCTGCACCTCATCGCGAAGGCCAAGGGCGTTAAGGTCAACCAGCTCAACGTGATGATCCTGGACCGTGACCGCCACCGCCCGCTGGTCGAAGAGATCCGCGAAGCCGGTGCCCGCACCAAGTTCATCATGGACGGCGACGTTGCCGGCGCCATTGCGGCGGCCCGGTCCGGCACCGGCGTGGACGCCCTGATGGGCATCGGCGGCACCCCCGAGGGCATCGTCGCGGCCTGCGCCATCAAGTCCCTGGGCGGCGTCATCCAGGGCCGCCTGTGGCCCACCAGCGACGACGAGAAGCAGAAGGCGATCGACGCCGGCCATGACCTTGACCGCGTCCTCTCCACCAACGACCTCGTCTCAAGCGACAACTGCTACTTCGCAGCCACCGGCATCACGGACGGAGACCTGCTCAAGGGTGTCCGCTACTCCAAGGACAAGGTCCTGACCCAGTCAATCGTGATGCGGTCCAAGTCCGGCACCATCCGCTTTGTGGACGGCGAGCACCAGGCCAGCAAGTGGGAAGGCTACGCCCGCAAGAGCTGAGCCTGCCGGCCGTAGCCGGCCCGTCCCGAAGCCCCGGAGTGCCCAGCGCGCCCCGGGGCTTCGGCGTTAACGCGTTGGTATAGGGTTTAAGCCATGATTGTCGCTGTTGTGCCCTGTACTGACCGCACCCTGTGGGATGAGCATGTTGACCGGTTCCAGGGGCATCCGCAGCAGCTGTGGGGTTGGGGGCAGACCAAGGCCGCGCACGGTTGGTCCGTTGACCGGGTGCTCCTGGTGGCCGGCGGCACCACAGTTGGCTGCGCGCAGCTGCTGATCCGCAGACTGCCCTTTCCCTTCAAGGCCCTGGTCTACATTCCCCGCGGGCCCATGTGCTCAGCGGCCGATGCCCCCGCAGTGCTGGACAGCCTGGCGGCGCATGCCGCAACCCGTCACGGGGGAGTGGCGCTCAGCATCGAACCTGACTGGGACGCCGACTCGGACTTCGCCGGCGCGGTGGCTGCCGCCGGGTTCCGCAAAACCGAAAACACGGTCCTGATCCCGCGGACCCTCATCCTGGACCTTGGCCGGACCGACGATGAGCTGATGGCGGACATGTCCAAGTCCACCCGCGCCAACATCCGCAAGTCAATGCGCAGCGAGGTGGAGTTCCGGAAGGTCGCCAGCGCGGACGAGCTGGAACAGGTCCTGGCGATCTACCACGAAACGGCCGAACGGGCCGGGTTCGGCATCCATGAGGACCTGTACTACCGGGACATCTTTGCCAACCTGGGCGAGGGTTCCCCGATCATCGCCGCGTTTGACGGCAGCCGGGTCCTGGCCTTTGTCTGGCTCGCCCGCAGCGGTGCCACGGCCTTCGAACTCTACGGCGGGGTGTCCGCCGAAGGGCAGAAGCAGCGGGTCAACTACGGCGTGAAGTGGGCAGCCCTGCAGGCAATGCGAGCGGACGGCTGCTCGCGGTATGACTTCAACGGCCTGCTCAACGACGGCATCTCCGATTTCAAGAAGCAGTTCGCCAAGCACGAGAACCTGCTCCTGGGCACCTGGGACAAGCCCTTGTCGCCGTTGTACCCTGCCTACGCCAAAGCCATGCCGCTGGCCAGGCGCGGCCTGCAGGGCGCCCGGCGCGCGGTGAAGGCCGCTGCTGGCCGGGTCCGGCCGGCAGCGGCCCGCCTGCTGAAGCGCTAGTCCCCGGCCGGAAGGCCGGTGGTCACCGCGAAGGCGAGGACTTCTTCGGTGCTGCCCGCGGCGCGGTGGACATTCACCGGCGCCTCGGCGGCCGGCAGGAACGCGCTGCCGCCGCGCGACAGGTGCAGGTCGCCCTTCGGGGAGTCCAGGTAGATGTCGCCGGCCACCACAACCACCACTGCCGCTCCCGACTGGGCTATAGGCACCGGACCCGCGTCCGGACCCAAAGCGATGCGCTGCAGGGAGAACTCCGCGAACGGAGGGCTGAAGATTTCCTGGTCCAGGCCGTTCCTGGTGGCCGCCAGCATGGGCACCGCGACGGGCTGGAAATCGATGGTCCGCAGCAGTTCGGGGACATCCACGAACTTGGGCGTCAGCCCCCCACGGAGGACGTTGTCCGATGATGCCATGACCTCCACACCCAGGCCGTGCAGGTAGGCGTGGACGTTGCCTGCCGGAAGGTAGACGGCTTCGCCGGGCTGCAGCGAAATCCGGTTCAGCAGCAGGGAGATCAGGACGCCGGGGTCGCCCGGGTATTTTTCGTTCAGGCTGACCACTGTGGCCAGTTCAGGGCGGTAGGGCTCCAGCGGCGCGCCCGAGATGAGGGCAGCTGCCACCACTGCCGTGGCCTCCGCTACCTCTCCGCCACCGGAAATCAGTCTTTCAAAGGCCGTCCGGAGGGCCTGTCCCTCGTCCGGTCCGGCCAGGTCCGCGAGCAGGGTGCCCAGCAAGGCGGGAGCAGTGCGCCCGGCCTGGTCAAAAAGGCCTGCCACATGCTGCAGGAGCTGCCGGGTCTGTTTCGGAGGCCGGAATCCGCACAGGGCCTCGAACGGCGTCAGCGCCAGGATCATTTCCGGCTTGTGGTTATCGTCGCGGTAGTTGCGGTTGGCTGCGTTGGCCGGCACGCCGGCGTCGTTCTCCCGGGCAAAACCTGCCCGCGCCTGCTCGAGGCTCGGATGCACCTGAAGGGACAGCGGCTGGGCGGCGGCCAGGATCTTGGCAAGGAACGGCAGCCGGGGACCGAAGCGAGCCACGGAACCTGCACCGAGGTGGTGCGCAGGGTCGGCGTCGATCAGCTCGTTGAGCGGCGTCGGTGTTCCATTCCTGCCAGACCGGGCCACCGACGGGGAGTCCGCGTGCGCGCCGATCCAGAGTTCGGCCTCGGGGCCGCCCGATTCGGGCCGCCCCAGCAGGGCGGCGATGGCGGTGGTCGAACCCCAGGCATAATCCCGGAGGACGTTCTCAATTTCGTACAAAGCCCGTTCCGATCACTTGGTTCTGGTTTGGCTGCGCTGCCTAAAGCGGCGCGCAGTTGCCGTTACTGGCCACGAGGTCCCGGATGGCCTGCTCGTTGCCCTGGCGCTTGAGTTCGTTCAGCATGGCCTCGGTAATCGGCTCGCCGTCCGGCGTGGTGGTCACCGGGACGAAGTCCGACGGCGACGGTGACTGCTGGCGGGGAAGGGCGCCGGCCGCGTAAAGGGCGGCAGGAACTCCGGCGGCCTGCACCTGGCCGGTACCGGCGGCGGGAACTGCCATGGCGTCGTCGGCCGTCCCGGCAGCCTGCGGCCCGGCCGACGCCAGCAGCTGGTCCACGCGGGAGTGGAGTTCACCGAAGTCCGGCACCGTGGAGAAGGAGGCGTCGAAGTCCGGCGGACCGATAGTCATCCGCTTGATGTCAAGTCCCTTTGCTTTTACGGCGAGGTCCACGAAGCTGCCCAGCTGGTTGGACGAGATGTTGGAGTCCGCCACCTGGGTTCCGGCATTGGCGATTTCCTCGAACTTGGCCAGCAGCGTGCCCGGGTCGAGCTGTTTGAGCATGGCCTGCTGGATGCACTGCTGGCGCTGGATTCTGGCGTAGTCGTCCACAAATTCGCGGGACCGGCCGTACCAGAGCGCCAGGTCGCCGTTCAGGCGGTGTTCGCCGGCCGGAATCCAGCCCATGGGCATGCCGTGGATGCCGTTCGCCTCATCGATGACCTCACCGCTCAGCGGCACCCAGCCACCGGCCTTGATTTTGATTCCACCCATGGCGTCGATGAGTTTGGCGAAACCTTCCATGTCCACCAGGACATAGGCCTGGACCGTGAGGCCCAGGGTGCCGGAGACGGCTTCCATGGTGGCCTGCGCCCCTGGATCAGCGACGCCGGGGTACAGGTCCGCGTATTTGTTGGTGACCTCGGTGTTGATCGCGTTGATCAGGCACTCGTCGCCGCAGTTGTAACCGTCCGGGTAGATGTCCCGCATCGGCGACCCTTCGCTGAACTGTGCGTTCTGGAAGTTCCTGGGCACCGAGATGATGGCCGTCTGGCCCGTTTTGGCATCCACGCTCAGGACGGAAAGGCTGTCCGGGCGGCGGCCGGTGCGGTCATCGCCCGCGTCACCGCCCATCATCAGGAAGTTGTACCTGCCGTCCACCGGTTCGATGGCGGGGCCGGCAGAGAAGATACTCCCGATCGCGTTGCGGCTCACGTTGAGCAGGTAGGCGCTGTAGGCGAGGGTACCGCTGCCCAGGACCAGCGACAGGACGAGGGCAATGGCGACGCCGGGACGCGCCTTGGGCGCCAGCAGGACCGGGCGGATCAGGCGCAGGGTGTTGACAAACAGGACCGCCCAGCCGGCAGCCAAGGCGACGAGCAGGATGACCACCAGCAGTGAACCGAACTGGTTGGCCAGGATGTTGATCAGCAGGCTCCTGTTGAACACGGCAAGGAGCAGGGCAATGGCCACGAGCCCCCAGGCGCACAGGGTGACCCGCAGGGCCGTGCGGCCCAGTTTGCGGTCGCCGGCCACCAATTGCGCACTGCCCGGAACCAGGAGGGTCAGCAGCACCAGGACAAAGGCCCGCTTGGTGCGGACCGCGGGGGCGGCGCCGGCCGGGAACCGGACGGGATCGGTCAGGCCACTGCCGGTGGCTTCGTGCTGTGCTTTGCTGCTGGCCATGGGCGCGTCCTAGTGGCTGCCCCGGGGGGAGCCCGCGGGGTCCGCGAAGACCTCGCTGACTTTCTGCCGGAGGTTTGCCCCCTTGCGGCTGGCCACGGCGTTGAGTTCCTCGGCAAATGCGAGCAGGTCGGTCCGGAGGGAGGCTGCCAGATCGTCGGTACCGGCTGCGAGGATCCGGACAGCCAGGAGGCCCGCGTTCCGGGCGCCGGCGATGGAGACGGTGGCCACCGGTACACCGGCGGGCATCTGGACGATGGAAAGGAGCGAGTCCATCCCGTCCAGGGTCTTCAAGGGAACGGGGACGCCGATCACGGGCAGCGGAGTGACGCTCGCCAGCATGCCGGGCAGGTGGGCGGCACCGCCGGCGCCGGCGATGATCACACGGAGCCCGCGTTCGTGGGCGGACTTGCCGTAACTGATCATCTCGGTGGGCATCCGGTGTGCGGAAACCACATCAGCTTCGAAGGGGATGCCGAACTCAGCCAGGGCTTCGGCCGCAGCTTCCATCACGGGCCAGTCGGAGTCGGAACCCATGACCAGTCCCACCAGGGGGGCCGCCGCCGGTGTGGCGGCGGGGTTGGCTTTGGCGCTCATTGGTTCTCCTCGAATGTTTGCTGCGGTTCCCCGGCGGGGACGCGGCCATCACGGATGATGCCCGCCACCAGCGAGGCGCGGCTGCGGACGGAATCAACGTCCGCCGCGGACGTGCCCACCAGGTTCACGTGTCCTATCTTGCGGCCCGGGCGGACCGATTTGCCGTAGCAGTGCACTTTGGCGGCCGGTTCGCTGGCCAACGCCAGGGGGAACGCCGAGAACAGGTCCTGGTTGTCGCCGCCCAGGAAGTTCTTCATCACCACTACCGGTGCCAGCACGTCGGTGGACCCGAGCGGAAGGTTCAAAACAGCCCGGAGGTGTTGCTCAAACTGGCTGGTCACCGAACCGTCCTGGGTCCAGTGGCCGGTGTTGTGCGGCCGCATGGCCAGTTCGTTGATCAGGAACCCGGGGCCGGAGCCGGGGGTTTCAAAAAGTTCGACGGCGAGGACGCCTGTCACGTTGAGTTCGGCGGCGATCCGCAGGGCCGCGTCCTCGGCAGCGGCGGCGACCTCCACCGGGATGTCCAGGGCCGGGGCAATGACTTCATCGCAGACGCCGTCAACCTGGATGGTGTGCACCACGGGCCAGGCCCGGGACTCGCCGTCCGGAGTCCGGGCCACCAGGGCCGAAAGTTCGCGGGTGAATTCCACTTTGGCCTCGGCCAGCAGCGGGCTCATGGCGGCAAACCACTCAGCGGTTTCTGCGGCTTCCTCCGCGGACGCGACAATCCGAACACCCTTGCCGTCATACCCGCCGCGGGGCATCTTCAGCACCACGGGCCAGCCGCTGTCCTCCCCGAAGGCCACCAGGTCGGCGATGCCGTCCACTGAGGCCCACGCGGGGTTGGGCAGTTCCAGCCTCTCGATGGCACCACGCATCACCAGTTTGTCCTGGGCATGGACCAGGGCGTCCGGTCCGGGCTGGACGTTGACCCCGGCGTCCTGGAGGGCGCGCAGGTGCGCCGTGGGGACGTGCTCGTGGTCGAAGGTCAGCACGTCCACGCCTTCGGCAAAGCCGAGCAGGGCCTGGAGGTCCTTGTAGTCACCCACCGGTGAGGTCCGGACCGCCGGGACTGCCGAAACGTCCCCGCTTTCTGCCAGGACACGGAGTTCAAAGCCGAGTGCGGTTGCGGCTGGGGCCATCATTCGGGCCAGTTGGCCGCCGCCAACCACGCCTATTACTGGAAAAGTCACATGGGCAAGCCTACCGAAGACAGCCCGTGATCCCGGCTTCCCGGGCGCTCTACGCCGAAGATTTCCACCAATCTGCGCCGGGGAAGGCGGCGGCGGAGGGGCCGGAGGGGGTGTTTGGGGGCTAAAATAGTCGTTTGGCCGTGTGGCCCATAGTTCAGACGGCCATGGAGGGTCATGTTTAGCGCACTTGCAGATCGAATCCGGGGGCTCGCCTCACTCTTTTGGCGTGAAGTTGCCAAATTCGGGGCCGTGGGCGGTGTGGCGTTTGTCATTGACTCCGCCATTTTCATCTGGCTTTTCACGGGGCCCATGCACGGCAGCGAAGTCTGGGCCAAGGCCGTCGCCACGATCGTGGCCAGCATCTTCTCGTGGGTGGCCAACCGGTTCTGGACGTTCCGCCATCGTAAGCAGGCCAACGTGGTGCGCGAGGCCGTCCTGTTCGCCGTGATGAACTTCGTGGGCCTGCTGATCGCCTCCGGCTGCGTGTGGTTCGCCAAGTACGTCCTGGAACTGAACGACAAGCCCTCGCTCTTTATCGCGGGCAGCGTTGTGGGCCTTGTCCTGGGCACCATCTTCCGGTTCTTCGCCTACCGGTTCTGGGTCTTCAATGAGGAACTGGACCAGGAACCCGAGTTCTCGCACGACCATGACCTGATCGAACTCCACCACCAGCACCGCGGGCAGGCTCCGGCCGCCGATCAGGGCAGCACCCCGGGCGGACCGTCCCGGCCCTGATCCAGCCCGAATGCGCGCGGGCAGGGCCGCTGTGGCCTAGTTGCCGTGGATGCGTTCGGTAGCCAGCAGGTGGTCCGTCAGTTCAACCTCAGGTGCGGTCAGCACCACCGACCCGTCGTGCTGCCAGGCGCCCAGTGCGCCGGCAAGGGCGCCTTCCAGGCCATCCCCGGCGGCGAGGTGGATCCTTGCGCCGTCCTCGTGGGGGAGTGCGAAGCCCTCCAGCAGCCCAGCCTGGCTGTGGACCCCGCCCCCGCCGGCACGGATGGCGCAGGCCGCCGGGTCCGGCTCGGCATGGGCCATAAAGACGTCACCATGGGAGCGCACTTCGGCGGCGTAATCCACCCAGCCTGCCGGCAGCGTGCCCGGCCAGCGCATGGCCAGGGCAGGCAGGGCAACGGCGATTACGGCGTCATACCGGCCCTCGACCGGGTCGGTGGCCGCCGTGACCAGGAAATCGGCGTCCGCCCCGTCCAGGACCGTTTCCAGACCCACCTGCCAGGCTGCCAGGGCCCACACCATTGACTTCCAGTGCGCGGGCAGGTCAAGTTTCAGCCGCATCCCGGGAGCCGCGTCCAGTTCGTCCTGGAGCAGGTTGCTGGTCTTGGCCACCCAGTTGTCCAGGACCCTGCCGGAAAGTTCCACGCGTTCGCTGTCCGGGCCGTACCAGGTAAGCCGCGGCGCTGTGGCATTGCCGGAACGGAGGCTGGTCATCAGGTGGGACGCCGGAGTAGTCATGACTCCATCCTGCCACCGGGCAGCCCTCCGTGCGCCAGCAGGCCGGGACCATTCCGGTGCAGCAGGCCTGTGACTTGCCTCTCACCGGAGTGACGTCCATACCGGCGGGGCGTTGCCCGAAGGTGCCCGATTGCCGGGAAATCAGGGCCGCAGCTGCCGGGAACCGCGCTGACCTGCACGAGGGCCGTGCGACACGCCACGAAATGATCGGCGTGGCGTGCGCGCGTTGGGGGTTCGGAGTGATTATTATCCCGGCTCCGGCTTGACTCACCCAAGTTACACACGTGTAATTAGATATCTAAGGCAACTGCGTAAATACCGGCACACAACCGAGTGTCCACGTATCCAGGCAGTAGCCGCAACAGCAGGAGGGTCGCCGTGGGGCAAGCAGAGCGAATCCAGGAAGATGGCATTGTCGCCGGTCAGGCGACAGCCAAATACCGTGCACGGGGCGTGCCCGGCGATTGGTATGTGGATCCTGCAGATCCTGACGCCGCCGAACGCTACAACCGGAATTCCGGCGGCAGCCTTGACCAGCAGGCCACCGCGTTCCTGGCAGCCCATGAAGCCCTCTCCAGCGGCGCGGATCCCGAGGACGAACTCGACCCGCCCATGGAACTGGCCATTTCCGCCGCGACGCAGCCGGAATGGCTGGGCCTGCCGTTCCAGCAGGACTTCGACGACGAAGGGGAGCTGGGGTGGCAGACTGACGCCTTGTGCGCCCAGACGGATCCCGAGGCGTTTTTTCCGGAAAAAGGCGGCTCAACCCGGGACGCCAAAAAGGTTTGCGGTGCGTGCAACGTAAGGTCGCAGTGCCTTGAGTATGCGCTGGCCAACGATGAACGGTTTGGCATTTGGGGTGGCCTGTCCGAGCGCGAGCGCCGGCGGCTTAGGAAGCGGGCAGTCTAATTCTTCAGGACGTTTATGTCACTGCCGTTGTGGTCGCCCACAACGGCAGTGCCTATCTCCCCAGGACCCTCTCCGCCCTGGCGGAACAGACCCGGCCGGTTGACCGCGCCATCGGTGTGGATGCCGGCTCCCGCGACGAATCGCAGCAGCTCCTTGCCGGGGCCCTCGGCGCCGCGCACGTTGTGGCCCATGACCGGGTCAAGGGCGGTATGGGCGCTGCCGTGCAGGCCGGCCTTGCCGGGCTGTCGCCATGGCATGCCGCCGCCGAAAACGCACGCCCGGAGTGGATCTGGCTGCTCCATGACGACGCCGCGCCGGCGCCGGAGGCGCTGGCCGAGCTGCTCATGGCAGTGGAGCGGGCGCCGTCCGTGACCGTGGCCGGCTGTAAGCAGCTGGACTGGGACGCGGAACGCCACCTCATTGACGTGGGCCTTTCAACGAGCCGCTGGGCTGAACGGCTGACCCTGATTGACGCCGAGGAACTGGACCAGGGCCAGTACGACGGGCGAAGTGATACTTTCGCGGTGAATTCCGCCGGGATGCTGGTGCGCCGCGACGTCTGGGAGCAGCTGGGCGGCTTCGACCCGGCGCTTCCCGGCAGCGGCGACGACGTCGATTTCTGCTGGCGCAACCGCCTGGCCGGGCACCGCGTGGTGGTGGTGCCTTCGGCCAGGATGTTCCATGTGGCCCACCGGCCGCATGCCCTGGGCAACGCTGCCGCTGCCAGGAAAGCCCAGGTCCACCTGCGGCTCAAGCACGCACCGGCCTGGCTGGTCCCGGTCCACGCTGTTGGCGCCCTGCTGGGCAGCCTCTTCAAGTTCGTTCTCAGCATCCTGGTCAAAGATCCCGGGTACGGCCTGTCCCAGCTGGCCGCGACCTGCGCTGCCCTGGCCCGGCCCCGGGCCGTTGCCCGCGCCAGGGGGGCTGCGCGGAAAACCCGGAGGATCCGGCGTTCCGTGATCCGGAAGCTGCAGACCCCCCGCCGGGAGGTGTGGAGCCACCGGCGGTCCCTCATGGAGGCGCTGGGATCCGACAACACTCCGGCGGACGAGCTGGAACACGATCCGCTGGCCAACCAGCCCACCGGAGACGCCGCTGATGATTTTGCCGCCCTGGCCACCACCAAGCGAGGTTGGGTGGGCAACGGCGCCCTTGCTGCCGTTATTGTCGCCGCGGTCGCCGCCCTGCTTGGCCTCGCCGGCCTGTTCCGCGCCGACGCCGTATCCGGTGGTGCGCTGATCCCCGTCTCCGCCGGCCTGGGCGACATCTGGCACCATGCCTCCAGCTGGTGGGTGGGCCTCGGCGCCGGGCTGCCGGGCCGTGGCGACCCCTTCGGATACGTCCTGTGGGTCCTTGGCGTCATCGGCGGCGGCGACGCCAACGCCGCCCTGGCGTGGCTGTTGCTGCTCAGCACCCCGCTTTCCGGACTCACTGCCTGGTTCGCGGCCGGCGGCCTTACCGTCCGCCGCAGGCTCCGGCTGGCCGCCGCTTTGGCCTGGGCCGCTGCCCCGGCCCTGCAGGTGGCACTTAACCAGGGCCGCGCCGGTGCGTTGATCGCGCACCTGATGATTCCCCTGTTTGCCCTCGCGCTGCTCCGGGCCACAGGATCAGCGGTAGGCCACGGACGATTCACCATGCCCGCCCCCGGCGACCGCAGGACAGGAAACAAGCCACCCATCCGGCCCGGCATCAACGGCACCCCGTCCTGGACAGCTGCGGCCGCCGCCGGCCTGGCATTGGCCGTCATCGCGGCTTCGGCGCCGGCACTGCTGGTGCCTGCCGTGGCCGTGGTGGTGCTGTGCGGACTGTTGCTGGGCCGCCGCGGCCGGACCGTGTGGTGGGCCCTACTGCCCGCCGCTGCCCTGTTTATTCCGTTTGGCCTGTCCGTGCTGGACCGGCCCCGCGCCCTCCTCGCCGATCCAGGCCTGCCCCTGGCCTTCGAAGCCGCACCCCTGTGGCAGCAGCTCCTGGGCCAGCCCCTGCGGTTCGGCCTTGAAGGCGGCCTGGCCGGGCTTTCCGTCTTCGATGGCGGCACTGTTCCCTGGGCCCCGGTGCTCGCCGGCCTGGTTGCCGTCCCCATCCTGCTCCTCGCTGTTGTGGGGCTGTTCATCACAGGCCGCCGCGCCAAAACGGTCCGGTCACTGTGGTCAGCAGCCGCGATAGCCCTTGCCGGCGGCTGGCTCGCCGGCCAGGTGGCCACCGCGGCCGGCGCGGACACCCTGGTGGTGCCGTTTACCGGGCCCGCCGTCTCGGCAGCGGCCTTTGCCCTGCTGGGCGCCGGCCTGCTCGGCGCCGAGCAGCTCCTCTCGCTGGCCGACCGTGCCGCCGCCCACAATCCCCGTAAGCGGGCAGGGGTTCGGGTGGCCGTGGCCGCCGGCCTGGTCCTGGTCCTGGCCGGCCCCCTCGCCGGCATGGCCGCCTGGTCCGCCCAGAACCTGCTGGGCACGGATCCCGCCGCAGCGGCAGCGCCTGCGGCAGACGCCGAGGGCCAGCCGCTGGGCACCCCGCGGCTGGTGGTTCCCGCCACCCCGCGGACCTTGCCGGCCACTGCAATCGACCGGGGGACAGGTCCGGAACAAACCCGGACCCTCCTGATCAGCACCCGCGACGACGGCACCATCGATGCTGCGCTCCAGCGCGGCGCCGGCACCACGCTGGACAGCCTGTCAGCGATCGCTTCAGCACGGAACATCATCGGCGCGCCGGGCGCCGAAACCGTCCGCGACGACGACGGCGTGACCGCTTCGATCCGCCGGGTTGTGGCAACGCTCGTGGCGGGCCAGGGCGTGGACCCGCGCGCGGACCTGGAACAGCTGGGAGCCGGGTTTGTGGTGCTCCGCGCCGCCGATTCCGCCGCGCAGTTGACCGCGAGCCGCATGGACGCCGTGCCCGGACTCGTCGCGGTGGGCCAGACGGACATGGGCTGGCTGTGGCGCATCACGCCCCTCAACCAGCCCGCCAACCAGGCTGCCGAGGTTGCCCACAGGGTGAGGATTGTCGACGGCGGCGGGGCAGCGATTGCCATGGTGCCGTCCGCAGCCACCGACGTCGACGCCGCAATCCCTGCCGGGCCGGACGGCCGGCTGCTTGTCCTTGCTGAACGGGCCGATCCGCACTGGAGCGCGTGGCTGGACGGCCAAAAGCTGCCCACCGCCACCTCCGGCTGGTCGCAGGCCTTTGCCCTTCCCACCGCCGCCGGCCAACTGACTGTCCGTTACGAAAACCCCTGGGGGCCCTGGGCCGGAATAGCCCAGCTGACGGTGATCGGCCTGACCATCCTGCTGGCCATCCCACTGCCGGCGCCGCGGCCACGGACCGGCCTTTCACGTGGCGAGGGCTCTTTGCGTAAGGAACAACAGAATGCGTGAGAACACCACCCCCGCAGCGGGCCAGGCCACAGCACCGGCCAAGCCCTCAGCTCCGCAACCCCCCGCCCCGGCGGCCGGGACCCCGGCGGAGGCCCCCGTGCGTCCCGCCGGAAAACGGCGCAAAGCCGCGGCGGCAGGATTTGCCGCGTCCGCGCTGGTGCTGGCAGCCGCAGGGGCCGTGGTGGCCGCAGGGTCCCTGCTGGGCCCCGCGTCCAACCGCGACCTGGCGGCTGTGGCGGCCACCGTTCCCGCCGGCACCAGCATTGGCGTCTGCCCCGGGCCCGCCCGTCTGCTCGAGGGCACCCAAGCCGGCACCGACCCCCAGTTCAGCCCCGAATCCGCCACCGCGGCCACCACCGTCACGGGAGTGGTCCTGGGGTCAGCCGGCGTGCTTCCTGCCAGCCGGCTGTCCCGCCTCGACGGGGCCACCGCCGTCGAAATTGCCAAGGAGCCAGGCGCACCCGCCAAGGACAGCGCCCCCCAGGAAACCCTTGCGGGCATCGTCGCCGGCCGTGCCACGGACCAGGCCTCCGTGCTCCAGGCCGACCCCGTCGCAAACCAGAAGGCATCGGCGGCTGCTGCCCTGAAGTTCTCCGCCACTGACGGTGACCTTCGCGGCATGGCCGCCACCAACTGCCAGCAGCCAGCCAATGACCAGTGGCTGGCCGGAGCGCGGACCACCGTAGGGCGGACATCCGTCCTGGTGCTCTCCAACGCGTCCACCACGCCGGCCACTGTCAGCCTTGAACTCTTTGGTGCCTCGGGCCAGATCCAGGCCCCGGGCAGCCGCGGCCTCCTGGTGGCGCCGGGAACCACGCGTTCGGTCATCCTTGCCGGCCTGGCCCCATCCGAAGAACAGCTCAGCGTCCACGTCCGCAGCGCGGGCGGACCTGTGGCCGCCGTCATCCAGCAAAGTGTCCTCCGGGGACTTACCCCCGGCGGCGTCGATTTCATCGCACCCGGAACCGCACCGTCCACACGCCAGGTCATGACCGGCGTCGACATCCAGGCCCCCGCAGCAGTCACAGCGATGACCGGAAAATCCGGCTACGACGACGCCGGCCCCGCCCTTCAGCTCACAGTGCCCGGCCCTTCAGATGCCGTGGTGGAGATCAGCCTGTACGGGCGGGACGGCCAGAAGGCACTGCCCGACGGCGGCGTAGTCACCGCCAAGGCCGGCGCCGTCACCGAGGTGCCGCTGGCCGGCGTCCCGGCCGGCCAATACACGGTTGCTGCATCCTCGGATGTCTCCTTTGTGGCCGCGGCGCGGATGAGCCGGGGCGTCGACGCAGAGAAGGAATCAGACGTGGCCTGGGCGCCGTCAGGTGTCCGGCTCGGCAGCCAGCACGTCGTGCCCGTGCCGCTGGGCGGGGTCCGGCAACTGGTATTCGGGGCCCTCGACGCGCGCGCCAGCATCACCTACGCCGCTGTCACGTCGGACGGCAAGGTCCGGGCCCCGGCAACGGCGGACATTGCCGGCGGCACCACCGCGGCCATCACCATTCCGGAGAAGACCGACGGCGCCGACGTTGTGGGCTACGTTGTCTCCGCTTCCGGGGATGCCGCGTACGGGGCGTTGCTGCTGCAGCAGGATGGCCGGAACGACATTTCGTCGCTGGCCTTTATGCCGGCGGCAGCCGGCCAGGAAAGCGTTCCGGTGGCACTGGGCTACTGACCCAGGCTGCCGGGGGCCGGCGCGGCTCAGTAGCGGCGCCGGTACACCGGGTCCAGGGTTTCCGGTGCCACGCCCAGCATCTCCGCGGTGTACTCCACCACCACATCATGGACCAGGTCCTGGAGTTCATCGGAGCTCGCGGTGCCCTGCTCCACCACCCGCCGGTACACGGTGATCATGGGGCCGTCGTCGGCCGTGGCCGGCGCGGACGCGCCCATGGGCACGGGGGAAGCTGCGGCCGCCAACTGCTCAAGGTTGGGCGGAATCTCATCCACCCCGAAACGGACACCGTCCAGGGTTTTCCCCCAGATGTCGTGCAAACGCTGCGCAGATTCCATCACCATGTCATCAAAGCGGTCCGAGCGGGTGCGGTAGCCGGGGTGGGCGGGAAGCATCACCTCGCCGCGCAGGCCACGCCCGTGGCGGTTACGGCGGCGGGCAGTGAAGCCGCGGCCTGCTGATCCGGTGCCCGGATCCCTGTGGGCTTCCGGGTCAGCCAACCGGACCGTAAATGCTGATTCCTGGTTCGATGACTGCATACATTGACTGTAAACCCGGCACCTGGATTACGCGACAGGATCGCCGGAGCAGCCCGATGCGCGCGGCCGCGCGCCAATGCGCGGGTTCCGGCTGCCGGCCCGGTAGTCTGGGCTGTCGTGGGAGCTATCCGTCAGTGTTCAAGATCCGCCTGCCGCCAGTCAGCGGTGGCGACGCTGACCTACGTCTACGCGGATTCCACCGCGGTCCTCGGGCCCCTGGCCACCTACGCCGAACCCCACTGCTATGACCTGTGCAGCCAGCACGCCGACTCCCTGACCGTTCCCCGGGGCTGGGAAGTACTCCGTCTGGCCATGCCCACCACACCGCAGCAGCCAGGCCCCGACGACCTGCTCGCCCTGGCCGACGCCGTCCGCGAGGCGGCAGCCCAGCCTTCCCCGCAGCAGCGGCCTTCCGCCCAGCGTGGCCCCCACACGGCACTGGAAGCTCCGGCAGGAACCGAGGGAACCCGCAGGGGCCACCTGCGCGTCCTCCGGGAACCGTCCTGAGGCGCGGCGGGCGGTAGGCTGGACGCTGTACGTCAGTCCGCTACCGGCGCGAGCGCGCCCGCCAGGGAGCATGAACAAATGCCAAAGATCAGTCCCGAGCTGTTGTCAGTCCTGCGTTGCCCCGTGACCGGCTCACCCCTGGTCCAGGAGGGTGAGGAACTGGTGGCCACCAACGCCGGGGAAGCCGGCGCTGCGCCGCGCTACGCCATCCAGGACGGCATCCCGCTGCTCCTGCCGCCGGAACTGCTCGCAGCAGCCACCAGGGCCGGCTCGGACCAGCACGATCCCGCCGGCACCGCCGCGCCGTAGCGCGGAACCAGCACATCAGATCCAGAATTAAGGACCACTATGACTTTTGATTACAAGGTTGCCGACATTTCCCTGGCAGAGGCCGGACGGCACCAGATCCGCCTCGCAGAACACGAAATGCCGGGCCTGATGTCCCTGCGCGAGGAATTCGGTCCCACCCAGCCGCTCAAGGGCGCCCGGATCGCCGGTTCCCTCCACATGACCGTGCAGACGGCTGTGCTGATCGAGACCCTGACCGCCCTCGGCGCCGAAGTCCGCTGGGCCTCCTGCAACATCTTCTCCACCCAGGACGAGGCCGCCGCCGCCGTCGTTGTGGGCACGGGCACCGTGGACCAGCCCGCCGGCGTCCCGGTCTTCGCCTGGAAGGGTGAGTCGCTGGAGGAGTACTGGTGGACGGCAGAGCAGATCCTCACCTGGCCCGGTGCGGACACAAACCCGGACCTCGGACCCAACATGATCCTCGATGACGGCGGCGACGCCACCATGCTGGTGCACAAGGGCGTTGAGTTCGAAGCCGCAGGCGCTGTCCCCGCCGCGGACGCCAATGACTCCGACGAGCACGTCATCTTCCTGGACGTCATCCGCCGTTCCCTCGCCGCCGACCCGCAGAAGTGGGGCCGCATCGCCGGCACGATCAAGGGCGTCAGCGAGGAAACCACCACGGGCGTGCTGCGCCTCTACCAGCTCGCTGCGCAGGGCAAGCTCCTCTTCCCGGCCATCAACGTCAACGACTCGGTCACCAAGAGCAAGTTCGACAACAAATACGGCATCCGGCACTCCCTCCCGGACGGCATCAACCGCGCCACGGACGTGCTGATGGGCGGCAAGGTCGCCGTCGTCTGCGGCTACGGCGACGTGGGCAAGGGCGCGGCAGAGGCCCTCCGCGGCCAGGGTTCACGCGTGATCGTCACCGAGATTGACCCCATCTGTGCACTGCAGGCGGCAATGGACGGGTACCAGGTGGCAAAACTGGAGTCCGTCCTGGCCCTCGGTGACATCTTCATCACCACCACCGGCAACAAGGACGTCATCATGGCCGACCATATGGCGGGCATGAAAAACAAAGCCATCGTGGGCAACATCGGCCACTTCGACAATGAAATCGACATGGCCGGCCTGGCCCGGATCCCCGGCGTCAAAAAGGTCGAAATCAAGCCGCAGGTCCACGAATGGGTCCTTTCGGAAGGCACGGACTCCGAGCGGTCCATCATTGTCCTGTCCGAGGGCCGCCTGCTTAACCTCGGCAACGCCACGGGCCACCCGTCGTTCGTTATGAGCAACTCCTTCGCGAACCAGACCATCGCCCAGATCGAGCTGTGGACCAAGAAGGACCAGCCGGCCGACGAGCGCGAATACGAAAACCAGGTCTATGTCCTGCCCAAGATCCTGGACGAAAAGGTGGCCCGCCTCCACCTGGACGCCCTGGGCGTGGAGCTGACCGAACTGTCCAAGGACCAGGCCGAATACCTGGACATCGACGCCGCAGGCCCGTACAAGCCCGAGCACTACCGCTACTGACGGCCCGGGCACCGGCGGTCCCGCCGCCGGTGCCCGGCGAAGCCGTGCCACCAGGAACCCGGGTGCCCGCTGGCACCCGGGTTCCTTGCAACCACCTAGAATCGATGTATGGAGCCTGATACCAAGCCCCGCCGCAAGGGCAACGTCAAGAAGATTCTGGTGGTGGCCACCGTGTGCCTGCTCGCCGCCGCCGGCGGTGTGTTTGCTGCCGTAGCGCCGGGACTCGCCGGGACCCCGCTGGAGTCAGAGGCCGGCTCCGCAGCCCGGACGTCCCCCGGAATCGCCGCCCCCGTCATCACGCCCGTGAGCGTTGACGCGGCACCGGCCAACGGCGCCAAGCAGGTCAATCCGGCGGCCCCGGTGTCCCTCAAGGTTGACCACGGGACCATCGAACGGGTCTCCCTGACCAGCACCGGCGGCGAGGCGGTGGACGGCAGCATCGATCCGGCCGGCACCTCCTGGGCGGCAACCGGGGCGTTGAAGTTCAACACCGACTACAGCTACACGTACGTCCTCAAGGACAGCGCCGGCCGCGAAACGAGCACCACCCGGTCCTTCGCCACGGTTTCCAGCTCCCACGAGGCGGACGCCGCCATCTACCCGCTGGACGGCATGAAAGTCGGCGTCGGGCAACCCCTGCAGGTCACCTTCAGCGAACCCGTCCTGAACCGGGACGCCGTGGAAAAGGCCATCACCGTGACCAGCAGCGCCGGCCAGGTGGGCGCCTTCCACTGGTACAGCGACACCATGGTGCGGTACCGGGCCGAGACGTTCTGGGCTGCCAACTCCACCGTGTCCATGGACATGAAGCTATTCGGCGTCGACCTGGGCAACGGACAGATCGCCAATTTCAACAAAAAAATGAGCATCGCCATCGGTGACAAAAAAGTGGCCGTCGCGGATGCCACCGCGCACACGTTCACCTTGAGCGTGAACGACCAGCCGGTCAAGACCCTGCCGGTCAGCATGGGGGACAAGCGCTTCCCTTCGGCCCGCGGGTTCGGCGTCCTGATGGAGAAAAAACGATATGACCACTTCCGGGCGGCAAGCATCGGCCTCAAGCCAGGGGACCCCGCCTACTACGGCGAGGAGGACGTGGAGTACACCATCCGGCTCACCCTCAGCGGCGCGTACCTGCACCAGGCCCTGGATTCCGCCTTCCCCTTCATCGGGAACACCAACGTTTCGCACGGCTGCATCGGGTTCCTTCCCGACGGCGCCGCCTGGGTCTTTGAGAACCTCGGCACCGGTGACGTCGTCCAGATCATCAACACCGAAGGTGACTACGCCGCGAACGACGACGGTTTCGGCGACTGGAACATCCCGTGGGCCGAGTACGACAACTGACCTCAGCCGGTGAAGGGCAGCCGCTGCAGCCTTTCGCCCACGTCCGCGTTGCGCCGGCGCGACCGGGTCAGCCGGATGAGCTCGCGTTGACGGCGTTCGGCCACAACGGCTGACAGGTAGTCCTCCGGGCCCGTGCCCGGCGGCGGGGGCGGGGCAACATACGCGGCCAGTTCCGTGGCGATCGACGCTGCCAGGCCCGCCCGGGAGAGGGGCGCCATCCGGCCCGCCTGCCGCAGGAACTGGGCGGCGCGCCGGACGGTGGCATCAGGCAGCCGGCCGATATCCGCCGACTCCACCCAGGCCCGCAGCCAGGGCGGGACAAAGATCGGCACTGCCCGTTCCACCGGAACACGGCTGCGGACCGCGTACGTGCCCGCCATCAGGTCACCGAGGCGCCGGGACTTGTCGTTGAACAAGGACACGGCCAACGCCAGGCCGCCCAAAGTCAGGTAGATTTCCAGGAATCCCGTCAGGCCGCGGATGACTGCATGCCGGAACCGGATGGCTCCGCCGTCCTCGCGGACCACACGCAACCCGGTGGCCAGTTTTCCCAGCGAACTGCCCCGGCTCAGCGTTTCCACCGCCACCGGGACCACCACAAGGCAAAACACCACGCTGCACAGGACCAGGGCACGCTCAGCAGCCTCGTCCAGGTCCCCGCCGGCCGATGTCAGGCCGATCAGGATGGCCACCAGCAGCACACCGTGGCAGGCCACATCGATGAACAGGCCCAGGGCCCGGCCGCCAAAGGACGCGGGCCGCAGTTCCAGGACCACTGCCTCGCCGGTGATGATGGAGCTCACGGGGATGTTCCCTTCCGGGGGTGCGCGGTCCGGCGGGACGCCGGCCGGAACGTTGCGGACACTCAGAGTCTAGCGGCGGGAAGGTTAGGCTGGTCCCGTGGATATGGATGCCTTCTCGGCAGTGCACTCGGACAAGTGGTCGCGGCTGCATGGGCTGGCGCACAAACCCAGGTTGACCGGGCCCGAGGCTGATGAGCTCCTGGCCCTGTACCAGTCCACGTCCTCCCACCTGTCCCTCATCAGGTCGCTGGCGCCCGAGAGCGGGCTTTCCGCTTCCCTGTCCGCCACCCTGGCCCAGGCCCGGACGCGGTTTACCGGCGCCAGGAGCAACCCGATGGCCGACATTGCCAGGTTTTTTGTCGCTGCCCTGCCGGCGGCCCTGTACCGGATTTCCTGGCTGACCCTTGCCTGCGGCACCGCGTTCGTCCTGGTCGCCGCAGCCTTCGCCGTGTGGATCGGCACCAACCCGGACGTGCTGCGGGCGGTTGCCTCGGAAGCCGAGGCGGCGCAGTACGTCAACAACGACTTCATCGATTACTACTCCGAGAACCCGGCGGCGTCCTTCGCAGGCGCCGTATGGACCAACAACGCCTGGATCTCCGCCCAGGCCGTAGCCCTGGGCATCACCGGATTCTGGGTGCCCATGATCCTGTTCAGCAATGCGCAGTCGGTTGGGGTGGCGGCCGGGATGTTTGTTGCCGCCGGCAAGCCGGATGTGTTTTTCAGCTACATCCTGCCGCACGGAATGATGGAGCTCACTGCCGTGTTTGTGGCCTGTGCTGCGGGGCTCCGGATTTTCTGGGCCATGGTGTCCCCGGGCCGGCAGACCCGCGGCAGGGCCGTGGCCCGGGAAGGCCGGTCCCTGATCACGGTGGCGCTGGGTCTGGTGCTGGTGCTGTTCGTCTCGGGGCTGGTGGAGGGTTTTGTTACCCCCTCACCGCTGCCCGTCTGGGCGAAACTGGGCATCGGCGCCTCCGTGCTGGCGGCCTACTGGACCTATGTCCTGGTGTGGGGGCGGCGCGCCTTCCTGGCCGGGGAACGCGGTGACCTGCGCAGCGAGGACGCAGGCTATACGGAAATCGCTGCCTGAATCGTTGTAATCCGTGCGGGGTGGTTTCTCGCCCTGCCAACAGGGCGGACGGTAGGCTCGGGTGCAGAAACAGGCGCCAGCGGACCCCAGCGCGGCGCGGAAACCGACGGAAGAGACGCTGCTGTGAAAGACGAAACACCGGCCCGCGCCAAAAGCGCCGATCCTCAGCAGGAACCCCACCTGGACACCTCAGGCGACACCGACGAGCCCGCGTTCTCCTGGCTTTCCCCGGCCGAACCCACCGGCAACAAGAAGCCGGCCACGGGCACTCCGGCCACGGGCACTCCGGCCGCGGGCCCTTCGGCTGCAGCCAAGCCAGGTCAGACCACAACCGGTACCGCGGCTGCGGGAACAGCGGCTGCAACCGCCGTCGGCGCCACACCCGTCACACCCAGCCAGCCGGACAGCAGGGCCGGCCGGAAAGCCGCTGCTGCCGCCGTCGAGCCCTCCGGCGCTGATCCGTCGGCGCGCGGCACCTCTCCGGTGTTCAAGGAACCCCTGCCCACCTCGGCACTCCAGGTCCGGCCGCCGGACGAGGAAGTGGAACGCCGCAACGCCCAGCGCGAAAGTGCCGCCAACGCGAAGCCGGTCCTGCCGCGCGTGATGCAGGTGCTGCTGGCCGTGTTCTACCCCCTGACGCTCCTGATCCTCGCTGTCCGCGCCGTCACCAGCCCGCTGTTCCTCTGGGTGGAGTACAACCGGCCCGGCTTCCCGGGCGACGGGTACGGGTTCAGCACCGACGACAGGATGACCTACGGTTCCTACGCCGTGGACTACCTGAGCAACTGGTCCGGCCCCCGCTACCTGGGTGACCTGATGCACCGCAGCGGCGACAAATTGTTCAAGGACGGCGAAGTCAGCCACATGGCCGACGTCAAGGTGGTGATCCTGTCCACGTTCGGCGCGGGCGTGCTGCTGCTGGTGCTGGCCCTGATCGCCATCCTCTACCTGCGTAAACGCAGCCACGGCGGTGTCCGGCGCGCGCTTTTCGCCGGTTCCCTCGCCACGCTGGCCCTGATCCTGGGGCTGGGCACGCTGGCCGCACTGGGCTGGCAGCAGTTCTTCACCGAGTTCCACCGGATCTTCTTCGCGGCCGGCACCTGGACGTTCAGCCTGGACGACACCCTGATCCGCCTCTTCCCGGGGCAGTTCTGGATCGACGCCGGCATTGTGATCGGTGCGTTGGTCCTGGTGGCAGCAGTCGTGACCCTTGTCTTGACGTGGCCCACCCGCCGGCGCCGCGGCCTGGCACCCAACGAGTCAGCGGCCACTGCCAATCAGGCGTAAAGCCGCGCCACCTCAGCCGCGAAACCACTGACGACGGCGGCCCGCTTCAGTTTCAGGGACGGCGTCAGGTGGCCCGATTCGACGGTGAAATCGGCGTCCAGGAGCGCGAACGAGCGGATGGACTCGGCCGTGGACACCAGGTGGTTTGCCTGGTCCACCGCCTCCTGCACTGCCGCCCGGATGGCCGGGTCCGTGCAGGCCCGGGCCACAGTCAACGGCGGCAGCCCTCGCTCCGAGCACCAATTGGCCAGCCCTTCGGGGTCAAGCGTCACCAGGGCCGCCACAAAAGGCTTTCCGTCGCCCACCACCACCGCATGGGCTACCAGCGGATGCGCGCGCACCTTTTCCTCCAGGGGACCGGGGGCCACGTTTTTACCACCGGCCGTGACCAGGAGGTCCTTCTTGCGGCCCGTGATGGTCAGGAATCCGTCGTCGTCCAGCCCGCCCAGGTCGCCGGTCCGGAAAAAGCCGTCCACAAAGGCGTCCGCATTGGCCTGCGGGTTGGCGTGGTAGCCCCGGAAAACGCCAATGCCCTTGACCAGGATCTCGCCGTCCGCCGCCACCCGGATGGTGGTCCCTGGGATGGGGATGCCCACCGTGCCCACCCGCGTCATGCCGGGCGTGTTCGCGGTGCAGGGCGCCGTGGTTTCGGTCAGCCCGTACCCCTCAAGGACCGGAATTCCGGCGCCGCGGAAAAAGTGGGCATCGTCGGGGGCCAGGGCGCTGGCGCCGGAGACCGTAAAGGCCACCTGCCCACCCAGGGCGGCGCGGAGCTTCGGGTACACCAGCCTGTCGAAGAGCCGGTGCCTGGCGCGGCACAGCAGGCCCGGCCCGGTCCCTTGGCCCCGGCCCTGCCTGTCCAGTTCGCGGGAATAGTCGATCGCGGTGGCTGCCGCGGCACCAAACAGGCGGGCCTTGCCACCCACGGCAGCTTTGTGGGTGGCGCCGGCCCGGACCTTTTCGAAGATGCGGGGGACCACCAGCAGGAAGGTGGGGCGGAAGGTTTCCAGGTCCGCCAAAAGTTGGGCAGCTCCCGGCGTGTGGCCCAGGGTGGCGCCGGCACTGAGGCACACCACCTGCACGGCACGGGCCAGGACATGGGCCAGCGGAAGGAACATCAGGGTCCGTGCCTGGTCCTGCAGCAGCACCTCGGGGAGGAACGCCACAATGTTCCTGGCCACCAGGGCGAAGTTACCGTGCGTAATCTCACAGCCCTTTGGCTTGCCCGTGGTCCCCGACGTGTAGACCAGCGACGCCAGGTCGGCCAGGCCCGCCCTGGTGCGGTGCCGCTCCAGCTCAGTGTCGGCCACGCCCGCCCCCGCAGCGGCGAGGCTGGCCAGGTTGGGGGCATCGCCGTCGTAATCCATCCGGACCACCCCCACCAGGCGGTCCCGCAGCCGGTCCGAACCGGCCAGGACCCCGCCCACCAGGTCCGCCAGGGCGCTGGTGCCGGCGAACACACGGCGGACTCCGGCGTCCTCGAGGATCCACTCGACCTGGCCCGGTGCGGAGGTTTCATAGATGGGGACGGTCACGCCGCCGGCGAACCAGATGGCGAAGTCAACAACTGTCCACTCATAGGAGGTGGCGGACATCACCGCCACGGCATCGCCGGTCTCCAGGCCGCCGGCCACCAGGCCCTTGGCCAGCGCCCGGACTTCCTGGAGGAACGCCCGGGCCGGCACGTCCACCCAGCCGTTGGGGCCCTTCCGGCGGTACAGCGCGTGCGCCGGGTTGGCCGCATGCCGCTCCAGCAGCAGGTCCGTGACGTTGCTGCCGGCGTCAAGCTCAACCAGCAGAGCTGTGCTTGCTTCCCTCACAGCCGGCCTCCGTTCCGCTGCCACCGCCCCGGCAGGGGCGCCGATGGGTCGTTCCTGCCATCCTGCCCTAGATCCAGGACGGCATCCACATGCGGACCTTCCACGCGTCGTAGGGGATGGTCTCCGCCGCCCACACCGGGTAGAAGAAGGCGGAAAGCAACACCGCAGCCGCAAGGAATACCACCACCACATACAGCCCTGAACGGCGGCGCCACGGCGGGTCGGCGGGCCTGCCCAGGACCAGTCCCAGGCAGTAGACCAGGGCCAGGACCAGAAACGGCTCGAAGGAGACCGCATAGAAGTAGAACATGGTCCGCTCGGGGTACATGAACCACGGCAGGTACCCCGCGGCCATGCCTGCCAGCACCGCGCCGGCGCGCCAGTCCCGCCGCCCGGCCCACCAGAAAAGGAGCACCACCAGGGAGGCCGCGGCCGTCCACCAGATCAGCGGATTGCCAACGGAGAGGATGGCTGAGGTGCACTTGGCCACATCGCACGCCCCGGTGCCCTGCGGCGGGGATTCGTAGAAGAACGATGTGGGCCGGCCCATCACCAGCCAGCTCCAGGCGCTTGCCTCATACGGGTGTTCCGAGCCCAGCCCCTGATGGAACTTGTACGCCTCAAGATGGTAGTGGGCCAGGGACCGGAGGGGGCCCGGCAGCCAGCCCCATTCCGTGGACGGGTTTGCCTGGGCCCAGTTACGGAAGTAGGCGTCCCGGGAGGCGAACCAGCCGGCCCACGTGGCGGTGTAGACAGCGCCGGCCACGGGCACCATGCTGAGGAACGCCGGCAGGCCGTCCTTGATGATTCCGGCGCTGATCCAGCCGCGGATGCCCGCCACCCGACGGGCGCTGAGGTCCCACAGGACCGTCAGCAGACCGAACCCGGCCAGGAAAAACAGCCCGGACCATTTGGTGCCCACGGCCAGGCCCAGGCAGACACCGGCTGCGATGCGCCACCAGCGGATCCCCAGCCAGGGTCCGGACAGCAGCACGGCCGACGCAGGCAGTCCACCCTGCGCCGTCGCCGCCGTGCCCAGCCGGGCAGCGAGCCGGCGCCGGCCATCGTCACGGTCCATCAGCAGGGCACCGAAGGCCGCCAGGACCCAAAACATCAAGAAGATGTCCAGCAGCGATGTCCGGGACATCACCAGGTGGTGGCCGTCAACGGCCAGGAGCAGCCCTGCCGCGCCTGCCAGCGGCAGGGACCGGAACAGCTTGAGGGCGACCAGGGAAATCAGCAGCACCGAGAGGGTGCCTGTCAGGGCGGCCGCAAACCGCCACCCGAACGGATTTTCGGGCCCGAAAAGCCACATGCCGGCAGCGATCATCCATTTGCCCACCGGCGGGTGGACCACGTATTCGGGGGTGTCCAGCAGGATGGCCGGGTTGCCGGCGTTGAACGAATCGTTGGCCTTGTCCGGCCAGCTGCGCTCATAGCCGCTCACCAGGTAGGAGTAGGCGTCCTTGACGTAATAGGTCTCGTCGAAAACCAGCTTGTGCGGCTCGCCAAGACGGACAAAGCGGAGCGCCCCGGCCACCACGGTGGTGAGGGCCGGGACCAGGACAAACCACAGCCGCAGAGACAGCGGATAGTCGCGCCACCTGCCGGCGCTGCCCAGCAGCCGGGCCTGCAGCGCTTCGGCTGTGAACGCCGCGGCGGGCCGGGCCACCCACGGCCGGCGGGCTTGGTGTCCGGGAGAGGCGGCCGGTGCGGCGTCGCCGGCTCCTGCCGGCCGGGTGGAGGTCTGCGTCACGGGCCCCATGCTACCTTTTGCAGCTGGCAGTCCGGCGCGGCAGTAGGCTTGGGGCGTGGAACCTAACCCCAGCACCCGCCCGGATTCCGGCACGCCAACCGTGGGACGCATCGTGCTTGCGGCCACCCCGATCGGAAACACCGGTGATGCCTCGGCCCGGTTGGTGGAGCTCCTGGGCACGGCTGACATCGTGGCTGCCGAAGACACCCGCCGCCTGCACCGGCTGGTCCAGGGCCTTGGCGTTACCGTGACCGGCCGCGTCATCAGCTACCACGAGCATAATGAGGCGGCCAAAACCGGGGAACTGCTGGACCAGGTCCGGGCGGGAAGCACCCTGTTGATGGTTACCGACGCCGGCATGCCCGCCGTGTCCGATCCGGGCTTCCGCCTGGTTGCGGGAGCGGTTGCCGCCGGACTCACGGTCACCGCCGCGCCGGGACCCTCCGCAGTGCTGACCGCGCTGGCCTTGTCCGGCCTGCCCACCGACAGGTTCTGCTTCGAGGGTTTCCTGCCCCGGAAGGCCGGCGAACGGGCGTCCCGGCTGGCGGACCTCGCCGCGGAACGCCGCACCATGGTGTTCTTCGAGGCCCCGCACCGGCTGGAGGTTATGCTCCGGGCCCTTCGCGAACGGTTCGGCCCCGACCGGCCCATCGCCGTCTGCCGTGAACTGACCAAAACCTACGAGGAAGTCATCCGGGGAACGCTGGGCGAGCTCCTGCTGTGGGCGGAGGGCAATGAGGTCCGCGGCGAGATCGCTGTGGTGCTCGGCGGTGCCCCGGAGCAGGCAGCCGGAACACCGGAGGATCATGTTGCCGCCGTCAACGAGCTGATGGCCCAGGGTATCCGGCTCAAGGAGGCCGTGGCGGCAGTCGCCGAAGACGTCAGGGTCAGCAAGCGGGAACTTTATTCGGCAGTCCTGGCCGCCCGCTGAGCCCGGTCCCCCTGCCGCTGCGGCGCGGCCGGCCGGTTGTGCAGGTGCACAGCCGGATCGGCATTTGGCAGTGCGTGCAGGCGTAGACCGGGACGAAACCGCGGCAGTAGGGTGACTGTTAATCAGCCCAATGAGCCCGGTCACTTCCGGCCGCGCCCGTGGGTTGCAACAACCCTACTGACGAGGGAGTCATCGTGACTGTCACTGCACTGCCGGCCGTAACCGCCGAGCGCGAAAGCAGCCTTCTGGCCTCGGTTCCCACCGGCCTGCTGATCAACGGCGAGTGGCGTGCCGCCGCTTCGGGCAAAACGTTCGACGTCGAGGATCCGGCAACGGGGAAGGTGCTGCTGAGCCTCGCCGACGCCGGCGCCGAAGACGGTGCCGCCGCCCTGGACGCTGCCGCCGCGGCACAGGAATCGTGGGCCAAGGTCCCGCCGCGCGAACGCGGCGAGATTCTGCGCCGGGCCTTCGACCTGGTGACCGAACGCGCAGAAGACTTCGCCCTGCTGATGACCCTGGAAATGGGCAAGCCGCTGGCCGAAGCCCGCGGTGAGGTCACCTACGGCGCCGAGTTCCTGCGCTGGTTCTCCGAAGAGGCAGTGCGCGCCTTTGGCCGCTACTCCGTTTCCCCGGACGGCAAGTCCCGGCTGCTGGTCACCAAAAAGCCGGTGGGCCCCTGCCTGCTGATCACGCCTTGGAACTTCCCGCTGGCCATGGCCACCCGCAAGATCGCCCCGGCCGTGGCCGCCGGCTGCACCATGGTCCTGAAGTCGGCGAACCTCACCCCGCTGACTTCCCAGCTGTTCGCCGCCGTCATGATGGAAGCCGGGCTGCCGGCCGGCGTCCTGAACGTCATCCCCACCTCCACCGCCGGGGCCACCACCGGTCCGCTGATCAAGGACTCCCGCCTGCGGAAGCTGTCCTTCACCGGTTCTACAGAGGTGGGCCGCCGGCTGCTGTCCGATGCCTCCGAAACTGTCCTGCGGACCTCCATGGAGCTCGGCGGCAACGCCCCGTTCCTGGTCTTCGAAGACGCCGACATCGACGCTGCCGTAGCAGGGGCCATGCTGGCCAAGCTGCGGAACATGGGTGAGGCCTGCACGGCCGCCAACCGCTTCATTGTCCACGAATCCGTCGCCGCGGAATTCGCGGAAAAGTTCGCCGCCAAGATGAAGGACATGACCACGGCCCGGGGCACCGAACCCGAATCGAAGGTTGGCCCGCTGATCGACGCCAAGAGCCGCGACAAAGTCCACGAGCTGGTCTCGGACGCCGTCGCCGCCGGCGCCACCGCAGTCCTGGGCGGCAGCCCGGTGGAGGGCCCCGGCTACTTCTACCAGCCCACCATCCTGTCCGGCGTCACCGAAGGTACCCGGATCCTGGCCGAGGAAATCTTCGGACCCGTCGCACCGATCATCACTTTCAGCACCGAGGATGATGCTGTCCGGCTGGCCAACAACACCGAATACGGGCTGGTGGCCTACGTCTTCACCAAGGACCTCAACCGCGGCATCCGGATGGGTGAACGGCTTGAAACCGGCATGCTGGGCCTGAACGCCGGCGTTATTTCCAACGCAGCGGCACCCTTCGGCGGCGTCAAGCAGTCCGGCCTTGGCCGCGAAGGCGGCCTCGAAGGCATCGAGGAGTACCTCTACACGCAGTACATCGGCATCGCAGACCCCTACGCCGGCTAACCCGGGTAGCCCGGCAAAGTCTTGCCGGGCTACCGCAGGCCGCCGCGTGCTCCCCGCCAGGAGCGTGCGGCGGCCTGTGCTGTTCCCCGGACACCCCGGCCCACGGCCCTGAAGGGTGCGCCGGTGAGGAATCCGAGCCGCCGCATCACCGACGGCGGGACCCAGGTGGCGATGAAACGGCGCGGACCGCCGGCGTTGGCCCGGAGGGCCGCCTGGAGCGCGTCGATGTGGTCCCGTGGGCTGGCCGGGTTCGCCGGCCCGGCAGGATGCGGATTGGCAGGCTCCGGATTGGCAGCCTCTGGATTTGTGGCCTCCTGATTGGCCGGGCCCAAACCTGCAGCCTCCGGCGGGCCGTACTGGTTCCGCTCGTAACCGGTGGTCAGAGCGGCAGCAGCCAGGTGCGCCGCGCGGTCCATCCCGTCCGGTTCGCCCAGCAGGGAACGGCGGAGCCGTGCGGAGTACGCACGCGGGGTCTCACTGGGCCCGGGCGGCAGGCCGTAGTCCGTGCCAAGGTCCGCCAGCTCGGCCCAGGCCAGGGGAGCAGCGGCAGTTGCGTTGCGGGGCCGGAGCCGGCGGGCCCGGATTCCGGTCCGCAGCAGGAACGGCGAGGCCAGCAGCAGGCAGCCGGCCAGGACACCACCGGCGCCCAGCAGCCAAGGCAGCAGGCGGGGACCGGCGTCGGCCGTTCCGTTGTCCTGCGGGACCGGAGCCGCGGAAACGCTGGGGGCCGGGGAAGGGACCTGGCCCGGTTCGGGCAGGAGGTCATCGTTGTTGTCCAGCGAATCGGCCGTCCCCGGCGCCGACGCCTCGGTGGCGTAGGTGGGAACGACGCCCCGGGACGGGGTGGGCTCAAACGGGACCCAGCCCAGGCCCTGGAAGTACAGCTCGGGCCAGGCGTGCGCGTCGCGGCCATCCACCTCGTATTCGGACAGCGGGCCCTGCCCTGCCACGGGCACCGTTTCACCGGTCAGCCGGCCGGGCGCGTAGCCCACGGCGATACGGCTGGGGATGCCCTGGAGCCGGGCCATCACCGCCATGGCGGAGGCGTAGTGGACGCAGTATCCGCTCTTCTGCTCCAGGAAGTCCGCCAGCACCGAGAGCCCGTTGCCGTCGTAGCCGCCCTGAACAGGGGACTGGAGGGAATAAGTGAAATCCGCGGACCGCAAATATTTCTGGATGGCCATCGCCTTTTGGTACTGCGTTCCGGCAGCGCCGGCCACGGTCTCGGCGGTGCTGCGGACACTGGCGGGGACATTCCCCGGAACTCTGGTGAAGGTGTCGGAAATGTCCTGCGCGGGACCCGTGGACCGGGCCAGGAGCGCCGGGGTCAGGGCAGGAGCGGACGAGGTGACGATGTAGTCCTGACGCCGGGATGTGGTGTCGGTGCCCTTGATGCTGAGCGTTGCCGGGTCCCACGTCCACTGGCCGTTCAGGCCCCGCACCGTCTCGGGGGCATAAGGCGCCGGCAGGTAGTTGCTGCTGAGTGAGCCGGTGTCGATGGCTGTCACCTGGCGTTGCTGCGCATCGGCCAGGACCTGGTAGCCGGGATCAATCGGGCCGGCCAGCCGTATCCGGGACTCATTCCGGTCATCCGGGCCCCAGGAATCGCCGTCAAAATTTTCCACGGTGACCGTGCGGAGATACAGCGGGGACGTGGCGTTGGTGGCATAGGTGATGCGTCCGGTGCCGTCAGGGGTCCGCAGGCTGTTGCCCAGCGTAATCATGGGGTTCAGGCCGGTGGAGGTGCCCCACGGGTTGAGCCTTGAGCCCTGCGGGAACGTACCCTGGTTGAAACCGGGAATGGCGGCCGGAACCAGCAGGGCAGCCACCAGCGCCACCGAGCCGGTGAGGGCAGCACGGCGCAGATGTCCCGTGCTGCCGGCGGCTTCTGTCTGCGTTCCAAATCCGGGTGCAAACCACTGGCTGCAACCCAAAATCAGCAGGTACCCGGCCACGGTGGCAACAAACCCCCAGAAACCAACGCTTTGCGGCTTGATCATGGCAGGGACCACCAGCAGCGCCAGCAGGGCAGCGCCCGTGGCTGCAGGCATGCCCAGCGGCACCGCGAGGGCATCCACCAGGATCACCGTGAGGCCCAGGACGGCGCACACAACCATCACAATGCCCGCATTGGGCGCCACCGGCGCCGTTTCCGACAGCACTGTTTCGCTGGCGCGCCTGATCAGCCGGTCGAGTTCGCCGAAGGTGGCGCCGCCGGGAATGACACCGAGGATGCTGGAACTGCGGAAGAACGTGAGCGTCAGGATGCCGCCGAGGGCCAGGAACCCGCCGAACGTCACCAGCAACGGCTGGGCGCGCAGCCCGCGGAGCGCTGCCAGCGTGAAGCTGACCACGAGGACCGTGGTCAGGACGGGAAGATACCAGTTCCAGCCACGGAGCACACCGTTAAGGGACAGCGCGGCGCCGCAGACAGCCAGCGCAACGGCTGCTGCCATGGCCCACGGAAAAAGGCCCACCCGGGCGCGGCGGGGTGCGGCGCCCGCCCCGTTGTCCTGCTGCTGGCCCTGTCCCGGGGTCCGCGGTGGCGCCAGCGTCATCTGGCCACCCCCGCCCCGCGCCGGACCTCAGCCGCAGGGGTGGCGGCAACGGCGTCGTCCCCGTCGAAGCCTGCCCACGCCGAAGCAACCGGGACGGCGGGGGCCACAGCTACAGCACGCCAGCCACCCTGGCGGAGGACCTCGAGAACGTCTGCCTGGTCGCCAGGCTTCTCGGCCACCACCAGGGCGAACGCGTTGGTGCCGTATCCGGCGGCCGGAGCAAGGGCAAGGGCTTCCTCTGCGGAGATCCGGCCCAGCACGGCGATCAGCGGCCCGCGCATCCGGTGGGCGGAAAGCTTGTCCATCAACTGGTCATCAAACGGGGCCGGACCTGCGTCCTGGCCGCCCCGGGGGTCAGTGCGGTTCGCGAAGTCCCACAAAGAGCCATCACGGGCGTGGCCGGAGCCGGACAGGGCGATGGCGGCGAGGCTTTCGGCGATCGACTGCAGACCGGCGCTGCCGGTGAACTCCTCGGCAACGGGATCCGGCGCGGACGGTGAGTGCAGGAACGCCGGCTCGCCCCTGGGGTCCAGCAGGCGCAGCACATAGTTGCGTTCGGTGAGGTGCGCGGCGATGGACATCGCCGCCACCACCGCCCACTCGAAGGTGTCGCTGGTAGGCATAGACTGCCCGCCCCTGGCCTGCTGCCGGGCCTGCTTAGCTGCGGGGGACGGCCCGGTACTGCCGGCGAAAGCGCCGAACCGGTGGTCGAGGATCAAGGTGGCCTCCGGTGTCGTGACCGATTCCTCCTGTCGCACCATCAACGCCCCGTGCCGGGCCGTGGCAGCCCAATGGACCCTGCGCATGGGGTCGCCGTGCCGGTATTCGCGGGTCATAACGTCATCGTCGCTGGGGTTGGCCCGGATCCGGGTGGCCGTGATGCCGTCGTTACCGCGCGCCCCGGCCAGTCCTGTCAGGGGCAGCACCACGGCGGCCGGCGTGACCGTGAGGATGTCGCCGTCGTCAATGGCCTGCCGGTGCGTGGACAGGCCGAAGGGGTCCGAGAACTCGGCCATGACCGGACCTATCCGGAACTGGCCGCGTTGGGCCGAGCGGAGGTGGTATTCGTACCGGCTGGTGCCGCCGGCAGCTGACCGGGCGGGGAACCGGAACATGGGGGACTCACCGAACCGGGAAGGCAGCCGTTCCTCCATGGTGGCCCGGCCGCTGCCGGGATCCTTCCGCGCCACCGCCAGCCGGACGGTGGCGGGCGCAGAGGTTTCCACAGGGGACGGATGAAACTCGCGGTAGACCTGGAACCTGGGCTTGACCAGCCGGATCCCTGCCAGCGAGATAAAAGGCAGGACCAGCAACAGGATGCCCAGGGTCAGCAGGTCCCGGCGGCCCATAACGAAGGCCGCTCCAAGGGCCACCCCGCCCGCTGCCAGCATGCCCCAGCCCCGGGGGGTCAGGAGATGTCGGGGAAACCGGTCCAGCAGCGCCATCTGAGCCGCCGCCTAGCGGTTCCTGCCCAGGCCGGAGGCTGGGGCACTCCGGGCCGGCCGCGTCCCGGGCTGTCCCGCGGAAGCATGCGTGACAGGGAGCCGCTGCAGGATGCCCTGCAGCACGGTATGCGCCGTTTCGCCGGCACCGGCAGCCTTCCTGTCCAAGAGGATACGGTGGGCCAGCACAGCTTCCGCCACCTGCAGCACATCGTCCGGGAGGACAAAGCCGCGCCCGTCAAGCGCTGCCGTGGCCTTCGCCGCCCGGAGCAGCTGCAGCATGGACCGGGGGCTGGCGCCCAGCCGGAGCAGCGGGCTTTCCCGGGTGGCCCGGCCCACGGACACGGTGTACTCCTTGACGGCCTGGGACACGTAGACGTCCTGCACGGTGGTAATCATGGCGGCGACCTCGGCGGTGGTGACCACCGGCGTGACCTTGGCCAGGGGAGAGGCGGACTGATGGGTTTCCAGCATCTGGATTTCCGCGTCCATGTCCGGATAGCCCATGGAGATCCGGGCCATAAAGCGGTCACGCTGGGCCTCGGGAAGAGGGTAGGTGCCCTCCATCTCGATGGGATTCTGCGTGGCCACCACCATAAAGGGCTCGTCGAGCTTGTAGGAGTGCCCGTCCACGGTGACCTGGTGCTCCTCCATGCATTCCAGGAGCGCCGACTGGGTCTTGGCGGAGGCCCTGTTGATTTCGTCGCCGATCACGATGTTGGCGAAGACTGCCCCGGGCCGGAACTCAAACAACCGGGATGACTGGTTGTAGATGGAGACACCGGTGACGTCAGAGGGCAGCAGGTCCGGGGTGAACTGGATCCGGTTGACGCTGCAGTCGATGCTCCTGGCCAGCGTTTTGGCCAGGAGGGTCTTCCCCACTCCGGGGACATCCTCGACCAGCAGGTGGCCCTGGGCCAGCAGCACCGTCAGGGCAAGCCGGGCGGCGTCCGATTTGCCGTCGATCACTGTATTGACCGTCGTGAGGATGCGCTGCGCGGCAGCGTGGAACGCCGCGTCGTCCAGCGCCGCAGGCCGGTGCCCGTTCAGGGCGCTGACAGAGCCCGCCAGGCCCGCCGGATTGCGGTTCGCAGCGGTTCCATCGGCAGTGCGTCGGTGGGATTCCATCGGCAACCTTTCAGCCCAGGGGTTCGCCCGGACGGGACAGCAAGCCTGCCTTCGCCCGTCGGTGGGCGTTCGCATCTGTTCGTCCCAGACTACTAACACAACTGCCGCGGTAGACAGAGAGTTCCGACAAAAAATACCTGCCGTTCCGGCCGCTAGGCTGGGACGATGTGCACTCCGCAGACCCCCGCCGCCTACCTGGACCCCGCCGCAGGGACGGCAGCCGAAGCCCAGGGCTCCACAAAACGCGGGTTTCCGCCCGCTCCCGAGCCGCTGCCGGTGCCGGTGATGGACAACCACACGCACCTGGACTTTCCGGACGGGCCGGCTCCGGTGGGGGTGCGGGCAGCCATGGACGCAGCCGCGGCCGTGGGCGTGCAGGGCGCCGTCCAGGTGGGCTGCGACCTGGAATCGTCGCGGTTCACGGTGCAGGCGGTGGAACTGGACCGCCGGCTGCTTGGCGCAGTGGCGCTGCATCCCAACGACGCCCCGCTGTACGCCGGCCGCGGCGAACTCGAAAGTGCGCTCGCGGAAATCGAGCAACTGGCAGCCCATCCCAGGATCCGCGCCATCGGCGAGACCGGACTGGACTTCTACCGTACCGAGGGCGCGGGGCTGGCCGCCCAGCGGCACTCGTTCCGGCGGCACATCGACATTGCCAAGCGCCTGGACCTCACCCTGCAGATCCACGACCGGGATGCCCACAACGACGTGGTGCAGGTACTGGAAGAGGAAGGCGCCCCGGAGCGCGTGGTCTTCCATTGCTTCTCCGGCGATGCGGACCTGGCCAGGATCTGCAACCGGAAAGGCTGGTACATGTCCTTCGCCGGCACTCTGACCTTCAAAAACGCGGACAACCTGCGTGCAGCGCTCGCGGTGGCTGATCCCGGCCTTGTCATGGTGGAAACGGATGCCCCGTTCCTCACTCCGCATCCACACCGGGGGCGCCCCAACGCGAGCTACATGGTGCCTTACACGGTCCGGGCGATGGCCGGTTTGACAGGAACCGACCTGGCCCGGCTCTGCACCGAGATCAGCGAAAATACCGTGCGGGCCTACGGATCCTGGACCTAGGAAGGGCCTGTCCAGCATCCATTCAGGAATACCAGGTATGCAGATTTGTTGGCTGGTTTATAACGCTACGGTTACAGTGGAAAGATATTAGCCGGGGTCGGGGAAGGCCACCGGGTAAATCATTTTTCCTTCCATGACTGGCTGCGCGGGCTTCCGCCCGCGCCAATCGGGCCTGGAATGTGGCGGCGCGACGGTGCCCGGACTGCCTGTATTCCAGGTGGTTCCGGGCATTTTATTGCGTTTTTCCCCGTGCCCGGATGGACCGAGAGTTACGGGCAATCGTGGTCAAGTACTTCACATCAGACGGCAAGTTGAGCGTCGTCAAGGTTGGTGCACAGGTTCTGGTGCTGTGCGCGCTGGTTGCGGGGCTCGTAGCCTTCGTTGGAAATAACAAAACGGTCACGCTGAATGTTGACGGAAAAGTCAGTTCGGTGCAGACCTTCGGCGGCACTGTGGGCCAGGTGGTCAAGGGCGCCGACTTCGACCTCAAGTCCACTGACCGGATCTCCCCCGACGTCGACTCGTCGGTCCGCAACGGTACCGTCATCAACGTGAACCAGGCCAAGGAAGTCAAGGTCAGCCTGGACGGTTCCGAGCAGACGGTCAACACCACCGCGCAGGACGTGGCCGGCCTCGTGACCGAACTCGGCGTCGCCAGCGCCTCCTCGGTGTCAGCCCCCAAGGACGCCCAGCTGGCACTCGCAGGCTCATACGTGTCCATCTCCACGCCGAAGAGCGTCAGCATCGTCGCGGACGGTAAAGCCTCCGCCACCACCACCACTGCCGCAACCGTGGGCACCGTCCTGGACGACGCCGGCCTGACCCTTGGTGAGAACGACCGCACCTCCCAGCCGGCCAACGCCCCCGTGGTCAACAACATGGTGATCAAGGTTTCCCGCGTTGACACCAGCCAGACCGCCGTCACCAGCGAAGAGATTCCCTTCGAGTCCGTCACAGCCGAGGACGCCAACGTCCTGGTGGGCGAGAAGACCGTGACCCAGGCCGGAGTGGCCGGCAAGAACGAAAAGACCTTCAAACTGGTCCTGGTGGACGGCCGCGAAGCGTCCCGCACCCTGGCTTCCGAGACTGTGGCCGTCCAGCCCGTCACGGAGCAGATCACCGTGGGTACCAAGCCTAAGCCGGTGCCCCAGGCAGCGCCTGCACCCGCAGCTGCTGCGGGCGGCAGCAACACCGGAGCCGCAGCTCCCGGCATGATGAACGAAGGTATGTGGGACCGGATCGCCCAGTGTGAATCCACCGGCAACTGGAGCATCAACTCGGGCAACGGCTACTACGGCGGCCTCCAGTTCGACGTCCGGACCTGGATCGGCTCCGGCGGCGGCGCCTACGCCCCTAACGCCAGCCTGGCCACCAAGGCCCAGCAGATCGACATCGCCAACCGCGTCTATGCGCAGCGCGGCCTCCAGCCATGGGGCTGCGGCTGGGCCGCCGGCGGATAGCCAGGCACCCCCGCCAGCAGGCGAACAGCAGCCGGCCCCGGTACCCACCGGGGCCGGCTGCTGCCGTTAACGGGGCAGGTCCGCGGCGCCGCCCGGGATAGGATACTCAGGTGACTGAACCGATCCCCGCCGCGCCCGCACCCCTGTTCGGTGCCACCGACATCCGCAGGCTGGCGGAGGAAATCGGGATCAGGCCCACCAAAACCCTGGGCCAGAACTTCGTCATCGATGGCAATACGATCCGCCGGATCGTGACAGCTGCCGGCGTGGGCCCGGAGGAAACGGTCCTGGAAGTCGGGCCCGGGCTCGGGTCGCTGACCCTGGGCCTCCTCGACGCCGCCGCGGCCGTGGTCGCCGTCGAAATCGATCCCGTCCTGGCAGCCAAACTTCCCGAAACGGTGGCGCAGTGGCGTCCCGCCGCGGCCGGCTCCTTCCATCTGGTCCACGCCGACGCCATGAAGGTGACGGAACTGCCCGTCCAGCCCACCGCGCTGGTGGCAAACCTGCCCTACAACGTTGCCGTCCCCGTGGTGCTGCACCTGCTCCAGCATTTCCCCAGCCTGCAGCACGGGCTGGTTATGGTCCAGGATGAGGTGGCGGACCGGCTGGCTGCGGGCCCCGGGTCCAAAACCTACGGCGTGCCGTCCGTCAAGGCCGCCTGGTACAGCCGGATGCGCAAGGCCGGCGTGATCGGCATGAACGTCTTCTGGCCGGCACCCAAGATCCACTCAGGGCTGGTCGCCTTCACCCGGCACGAGCCGCCCGCCACCACTGCCACCCGCGAACAGGTCTTCGCCGTCGTCGATGCTGCCTTCGCCCAGCGCCGCAAGACCCTCCGGGCTGCCCTGGCCGGCTGGGCCGGCGGCGCGCCCGAAGCCGAACGCTGCCTGGTGGCTGCCGGCGTGGACCCCACAGCAAGGGGCGAGGTCATCGACGTCGCCGCGTTCGCAAGGATCGCGGAAGCCAAGGCGGCCCGGTCATGAACGCCCTCCCCGGGCGGTTCCCGGCCCGCACCGTGAGGGTCAAGGCGCCCGGGAAAATCAACGTATCCCTCAACGTCGGTCCGCTCCGGGACGACGGCTACCACTCGGTGGCCAGCGTCTACCTGGCGGTGTCCCTCTACGAGGAAGTGGCCGCCACCAGCACCGAAAGCCCCGGGATCACCGTCAGCCTCAGCCCGGAAAGCTCCCTGGACCTGGACGCCGTTGACATTCCGCTCGACGCCGGCAACCTCGCCTACCGGGCGGCCGCCATCATGGCGGACGTTTCCGAACATGCCACCGGCGTGCACCTGGAGATTACCAAACGGGTCCCCGTGGCCGGTGGCATGGGCGGTGGCTCCGCAGACGCCGCCGCGACCCTCCTTGCCTGCGATGCGCTGTGGAACAGCGGACTCTCCCGCGAGGAACTCGCGCACCTCGCGGGCGAACTCGGCGCGGACGTACCGTTCTCGCTCCTGGGCGGCACTGCCGTGGGCCTTGGCCTCGGCGACCAGCTCTCACCCGCGCTGGCCAAGGCCCAGACACACTGGGTCCTGGTGGCCGCCGACTACGGCCTGGCCACCCCTGACGTCTACCGCACCCTGGACCGGCTGCGCGCCGACGAGGGCATCGTGGCCGCCGAGCCCACCGGCGTCGACCCGGGAATCCTCACCGCCCTGCGGGGAGGGGACGCCGACGCCCTGAGCCGGGTCCTCATCAACGACCTGCAACGCGCCGCGATCGACCTGGCCCCGGCCCTGCGCGATACGCTGGGACTCGGCGAATCGCACGGAGCGATCGCCGGCCTTGTGTCCGGTTCGGGCCCCACCGTGGCACTGCTCGCCGATGACCCCCTCGCGGCGGAAGCGCTGGCCACGGATCTTCGACGCTACGGCCACGCGGCCCTTGCAGTGCACGGCCCCGTCCCCGGGGCCCGCATCATTTCCGACACCCTTTTGTAGATCTTCAGCCCCGCAGCAGAAAGCAGTTCCCTTTGGCACACCTTCTTGGCGGCGAGAACCTGAGTGTTTCGTTCGCAACCCGTACCGTCCTGGACGGCATCACCATCGGCCTCGAGGAAGGGGACCGGATCGGCATGGTGGGCCGCAACGGCGACGGGAAGTCCACCCTGATGCGCCTGCTGGCCGGCAGGTCCACCCCGGACTCCGGCCGCGTCACCAAACGCAGCGAGGTCAACGTGGGCTACCTTGACCAGAGCGACGTGCTGGACGGTGACCTCACCGTGGGCGCTGCCATCGTGGGGGACCAGGCGGACTACGAGTGGGCCCGGAACCCGCAGATCCGCGAAATCATGGGGGGCCTGGTCTCGGACGTGGACTGGCACGCCAACGTCCACGCCCTCTCCGGTGGCCAGAAGCGGCGGGTGGCCCTGGCCAAGCTGCTGATCGAGGACCACGACGTCATCATGCTCGACGAGCCCACCAACCACCTGGACGTGGAGGGCGTCGCCTGGCTTTCCCGACACCTCAAAACCCGGTGGCGGGCCAACCAGGGCGCGTTCCTGGTGGTCACCCACGACCGCTGGTTCCTCGACGAAGTCTGCAACAAGACCTGGGAAGTCCACGACGGGATCATCGACCCGTTCGACGGCGGCTACGCGGCCTACGTGCTGGCCCGCGCAGAGCGTGACCGAAGCGCCTCCGTTGTGGAGAGCAAGCGCCAGCAGCTGGTCAAAAAGGAGCTGGCCTGGCTGCGGCGCGGCGCCCCCGCCCGGACCGCCAAGCCCAAGTTCCGGATCGAGGCCGCCAACGCCCTGATCGCCGACGTCCCCGAACCCCGCGATTCCATGGCGCTGAGCAAGATGGCCACCGCCCGCCAGGGCAAGGACGTGCTGGACCTCGAACACGTGTCCCTGGACCTCCTGGACGGCGGCGGAGCCAAACTCTTCGACAACATCACCCTCCGGCTCGCCCCCGGCGAACGCCTGGGACTGGTGGGCGTCAACGGTGCCGGCAAAACCACGCTGCTCAAACTGCTCAACGGCGAAATCCAGCCCACTTCGGGCAACGTCAAGCGTGGCAAAACGGTGGTCAGCGCCGTCCTGACCCAGGAAGTCAAGGAGCTCGACGACGTCTCCGACCTGCGCGTCATCGAGGTCATTGAGCGGGAAAAGCGCTCCTTCGACGTGGGCGGCAAGGAATTCACCGCCGGCCAGCTGGTGGAACAGCTTGGCTTCACCAACCAGAAGCAGTGGACCCAGGTCAAGGACCTTTCCGGCGGCGAGCGGCGCCGGCTGCAGCTCCTGCGGCTCCTGGTGGGCGAACCGAACGTCCTGATGCTTGATGAACCCACCAATGACCTCGACACCGACACCCTTGCCGCCGTCGAGGACGTCCTGGACGGCTGGCCGGGAACGCTGGTGGTGGTCAGCCACGACCGCTACCTGCTCGAACGCGTCACCGACCACCAGATGGCGCTCCTGGGTGACGGGAAGATCCGCGCGTTGCCGCGCGGGGTGGACCAGTACCTGGAACTGCGCGAATCGGCACTCGCCGGCTCCACCGTGACCGGCGGCGGCAACCCCGTGACCGGTGCGTCCGGGTCCGCCGCGCCTGCCGCCCCGGGCCGCTCGGAAGCCGAGAAGCGGGATGCCCGGAAAGCCAAAAACCGGATCGAACGGCAGCTGGGCAAGCTGGAGCAGCAGGAAAAGAAGATCCACGACGAAATGGTCAAGGCCACTGCGGCGAACGACTTCGACGCGATGGGCGACTTGAACAGGAAGCTCAAGGACCTTGCCGGGGACCGCGAGGGCATTGAACTTGAATGGCTCGAAGCGCTGGAGGTCCTGGGGGAGTAGGCCCGGCGCCTACCCTTCGCTGCGGAGCTCCGGGTCCTTCTGCAGGCCGGTCAGGCCGTTCCAGGCAAGGTTCACCAGGTGCGCGGCGACGGTGTGTTTGTCCGGCTGGCGGCTGTCCTGCCACCACTGGCCGGTCATCGCCACCATGCCCACCAGCATCTGCGCGTACATGGCGCCGTCCCGGCCGCTGAAGCCGCGGCGGGAAAACTCGTCGGACAGGATGTGCTCCACCCGGGCCGTGACGTGGGAGAGCAGGGTGGAGAACGCGCCTTCGGGCTGGGACGGAGGCGCGTCCCGCATCAGGATCCGGAAGCCGTCGGTCCGGTCCTCGATGTACGTCAGCAGGGCCAGGGCGGCGCGTTCCACCAGGACGCGGGGCTTGGCTTCCTGGGTGAGGGCGTCGTTGATGGCTGCCAGCAGGATCCGGAACTCGAAGTCCACCACCTGCGTGTACAGGCCTTCCTTGGAGCCGAAGTGCTCGTAGATCACCGGTTTGGACACGCCCGCGCACGCAGCGATTTCCTCGATGGTGGTGCCGTCCAGTCCACGGGCGGCGAAGAGCCCACGCCCGACGCCGATCAGCTGGGTCCGGCGCTGCAGGCCGGTCATTCGCGTCCGGGGCGGGTTGTTGCTCACATTTCCATCATGCACCACCGCCCGGCACCGGGATTCCAGTCTTCCCCGCGGCACCCGCGCCGGGCCGTGTCGCGCACCGCCCCCGACCCATGGCAAAATAGGGACTTGTGCCCGGGCCTTGCGCCTACGGCATGGTCCGCCCTGGTGTAATGGCAGCACCCCGGCCTTTGGAGCCGTGGAGTATAGGTTCGAATCCTATGGGCGGAACTGCTTGACGAGATCGTTCAGCAGGATGGCCTTCGGGCGCCGCGCCGCCTGGTCGGCCGGCCCCCGGGCCAGCAACCAACGAGGAGAGCCCGTACGTGACTTCTGAGAATGCCGGCCCAGCCGCCGTGATCGTTCTGGCGGCAGGCGCCGGCACCCGGATGAAATCCCGTACCCCGAAGATCCTGCACGAAATCGGCGGCCTGTCCATGGTTGGGCACGCCCTCAACGCTGCACGCAGCATCAGCCCGCGCCGGCTCGCTGTGGTGGTCCGCCACGAGCGTGACCTGGTGGCCGGCCACCTCACCGGGCTGGACCCGGAAGCGCTGATCGTGGACCAGGACGAGGTCCCCGGAACCGGCCGCGCCGTGGAAGCCGCCGTGCAGGCGCTGGACGGACAGCAGCGCCTGGCCGGCACCGTGGTTGTGACCTACGGCGACGTCCCGCTCCTGACCGGATCCCTGCTCGCCGAACTGGTGGCCACGCACGAACGCGACGGCAACGCCGTCACGGTGCTGACCGCGGTCCTGGCCGACGCCGCCGGCTACGGCCGGATCCTGCGCGCCGCCGACGGGACCGTCACCGGGATCCGGGAGCACAAGGACGCGTCAGCGGACGAGCTTTTGATCCGTGAGGTCAATTCCGGCATCTACGCCTTCGACGCCGCCGTGCTCCGCGACGCGCTGGGCCACGTGACCACCAACAACGCCCAGGGTGAAAAATACCTGACCGACGTGCTGGGTCTGGCCCGTGAAGCCGGCGGCAGGGTCGCCGCGGTGGCCACCACCGACCGCTGGCAGGTTGAAGGCGCCAACGACCGCGTCCAGCTGTCGGCGCTCGGCGCTGAACTGAACCGCCGCACCGTCGAAGCCTGGATGCGGGCCGGGGTCACTGTTGTTGACCCGGCGACCACCTGGATCGACCCGTCCGTAACGCTCGACGAGGACGTCCGGATCCTGCCCAACACCCAGCTGCACGGCCGCACCCACGTGGCGCGCGACGCCGTCGTGGGCCCCGACACCACCCTGACGGACGTCACCATCGGCGAGGGCGCCACGGTGACCCGCACCCACGGTTCCGGTGCCGTGATCGGCGCGGGCGCCGCCGTCGGGCCCTTCACCTATGTGCGGCCCGGTACCGTCCTTGGCGAGACCGGCAAAATCGGTGCCTTCTACGAAACCAAAAACGTGACGATCGGGCGCGGCTCCAAACTGTCGCACCTCGGCTACGCGGGCGACGCCGAAATCGGCGAGGACACCAACATCGGCTGCGGCAACATCACCGCCAATTACGACGGCGAAAAGAAGCACCGCACGGTGATCGGCTCGGGCGTCCGGACAGGTTCCAACACCGTCTTTGTTGCCCCCGTCACGGTAGGCGACGGCGCGTACAGCGGCGCCGGCGCCGTGATCCGCAAGGACGTCCCCGCCGGCGCGCTGGTACTCAGCGTCGCTGCGCAGCGCAACGCCGAAGGCTGGGTGCCCGCCAACCGGCCTGGAACGCGCTCCGCCGAACTGGCCCAGGCGGCCACCCCAGATACCTCCACCACCCCGGCATCTACAGAAGAGGGCAAGTAATAATGAGCGAAATTACGGCGCACGGCGAGAAGAAGCTGGTGCTCGCCACCGGGCGGGCCCACCCGGAGCTGGCGCGGGAAATCGCCCAGGAGCTTGGCACCGAACTGCTACCCATCGACGCCTACGACTTCGCCAACGGCGAGATCTACGTCCGGGCAGGTGAGAGCGTCCGCGGCACCGACGCGTTTGTCATCCAGGCCCACCCGGCCCCGCTGAACAACCACCTGATGGAACAGCTGATCATGATCGATTCGCTGAAGCGGGCCTCGGCCAAGCGGATCACCGTGGTGTCCCCGTTCTACCCCTACGCCCGGCAGGACAAAAAGGGCCGCGGCCGCGAGCCGATCTCCGCCCGCCTGGTGGCTGACCTCTACAAGACCGCCGGCGCAGACCGCATCATGAGCGTTGACCTGCACACCTCCCAGATCCAGGGCTTCTTCGACGGCCCCGTGGACCACCTGATGGCCATCCCGCTGCTGGCGGACTACATCCGGACCCGCGTGAACGAGGACAACATCACCGTTGTCTCCCCGGACACCGGCCGCGTCCGCGTCGCCGAACAGTGGGCGGAACGCCTGGGCGGCGCGCCGCTGGCGTTTGTGCACAAGAGCCGTGACCTGACGGTCCCCAACCAGGCCGTGTCCAAAACCGTGGTGGGCCAGATCGAAGGCCGCACCTGCGTCCTGATCGATGACATGATCGACACCGGCGGAACCATCTCGGGGGCCGTGCAGGTCCTGAAGAACGCAGGGGCCAAGGACGTCATCATCGCCGCCACCCACGCCGTGTTCTCCGAGCCCGCCGCCCGGCGCCTGTCCGAGTCCGGCGCCCGGGAAGTGGTGGTCACCAACACCCTCCCGCTGCACGCCTCCCAGCGGTTCCCGCAACTGACGGTGCTGTCCATCGCACCGTTGATCGCCCGCGCCATCCGCGAAGTGTTCGACGACGGCTCGGTCACCAGCCTCTTCGACGGCAACGCCTAGCAGCGCCGCCCACGGGCCCGCCCGGCAGGATCTGCCGGGCGGGCCCGGCCCGTTTTCAGGAATGGGCCCCCGCGCTGGTAAGCTTGCCAGCGATACCTTGGCGAGGGAGAGCAACCGGGAAGCCGGCTGATGGTCTCCGTAATCGACTGGGTCTGTTCCACCTCTTCTCCTGCAGGCCTTCCGGCCGCCTGGCGTTGAAGGTCGCACCAGACCTCCGCCCTTGCTGAACACCGTTTAGGATTCAAGGAGATTTCCATGTCTGAGCAGAAACTCGCAGCAGAACTGCGCACCGAATTCGGCAAGGGCTACGCCCGCCGCGCCCGGATGGCCAACCTCATCCCCGCCGTTATCTACGGCCACGGCGCAGAGCCGATCCACATCACCCTGCCGGCCAAGGCCACCACCCTGGCCGTTCGCACGGCCAACGCCCTGCTGGCCCTGGACATCAACGGCGAAGGCCACCTGGCCCTGGTCAAGGATGTCCAGCGCGACCCGATCAAGCAGATCATCGAGCACATCGACCTCCTGACCGTCCGCCAGGGCGAAAAGGTCACCGTTGACGTGGCTGTGCACCTCGAAGGCGAAACCGCTCCGGGTACCGTCCACAACCTCGAACTGACGGTTGTCTCCCTCGAAGCTGAAGCAACCCACCTGCCCACCTCCGTTGTGGTCAACATCGAAGGCCGCGAAGCAGGCCAGCACATCCACGCTTCGGACCTGGACCTGCCCAAGGGTTCGGTCCTGCTGACCGATGCCGAAGCTCTCGTTGTCAACATCTCCGAGGCCATCGAGATCGAAGAAGACGAAGCCGAAGACGCCGCTGCAGCTCCGGCAGCAGCCGAGTAACAACCGGTATGTCCCGCCTGTGGCCGGATCCCCCCTGGGGGTCCGGCCACAGGTATTTACCCGCAGCCCGACCTAGGATGATCCCATGACCGATACCTGGCTGATCGCCGGCCTTGGCAACCCCGGAACCCAGTACCAGGCCAACCGGCACAACGTTGGCCAGATGGTGCTTGATGAGCTCGCCGGCCGCATGGGTGCAAACTTCAAAAGCTCCAAAATGCGGGCCCAGGTGCTCGAAGGGCGGCTCGGCATCGGCGGTCCGCGCGTGGTGCTCGCAAAACCGCTCTGCTACATGAACGTCTCCGGCGGCCCGGTGGCGGCCCTGGCCGGCTTCTACGGGATCAACCCGGACCACGTCGTGGCAGTCCACGACGAAATCGACATCCCTTTTAATACGGTGAAACTGAAGACCGGCGGCGGGGAGGGCGGGCACAACGGCCTCCGCGACATCTCCAGGGCACTGGCCACCAAGGACTACCTCCGGGTCCGGGTGGGCGTGGGCCGGCCACCGGGACGCATGGACACCGCCGACTTTGTGCTGCGGGACTTCGGTACCGCCGAGAAAAAGGAACTGCCGTTCCTCCTGGACGAAGCGGCGGATGCGGTGGACGCCCTGGTCCGGGACGGGCTGATGGCCGCGCAGCAGAAATTCCACCCGGCGAAGCCTGCAAGCTAGCAACACGCGAACTTATTCCGCGTACCACCTGTTTCCTTGTCTCAGCGACGGGGTACTGTACTTCCTATGCGGGGGAGCAATGGAGCTACATCCCGTTACCGCTGGATGTAGGGGATAGTGCATGTCAATCGAGCCACTGAGCTGGGGACGTGGGTCAACGCCGAACGGGGCCGGGCTGCGCAGCCAGGCTCCTGCCATGCCCGGGATCCAACAGTGGTCCGCTCCCGCCCGCGGCGCCAACCTCGATTCCGTCCGTACCGCCCTGACCAGTGAAGACTCCCTGGGCGTGGTCATCACCGGCAGCCGTGGTGTGGGCAAGTCCTCCCTGGCCCGCGCCGCCGTCAATGACCTTGGCCCCGACGTGTGGTCCCTCCAGCTCCGCAGCGCCCCTGCCGGTTCCAGTGCCCCCTACGGCTGCCTGTCCTTCCTGCTGGCCCGCCTGCCCCAGGCCTACATGGGTTCGCCCACCGCGATCCTGCGCGGCATCACATCCCTGATCCGCAGCGACGCTGCCGGGCGGCCGTGCATCATCACCCTCGATACTTCCGGCGGTATCGATGACATGAGCGCCGGCGTGCTGCTGAACGTCCTGCTGACCGGCACTGCGAAGATCGTTGCCGTGGCGCCCCGGACCAGTGACCTGCCGGATGATTTCCACTGGCTGCTGGCTGACAGGCGGATCACCGAAGTACGGCTGGACAACCTCAATGAGCTCCAGACCCGCCAGGTGCTGCTGTCGCTGCTGGGGCACCGGGTCTCCGCGTCCCTGGTCGCCACGTACCACAACATGGTGGGCGGAAACCCGTTGCTGCTCAAGGCGCTGGTCACCGAGCAGCAACACTCCGGCAACCTGGTCCTCTCCGATGAAGTCTGGACCCTCCGGGACAAGGTGGTGCTGGACGGCGCAGCCAGCCTGGACGACATTGTCCGCTCGCGATGGTCCCGGGAAACCGCTGAAACCCGCGAAGTCATCGAAATGCTGTCCTGCGCCCGCAGTGTGGAGCTGTCCCGCCTGACGGCCATCTTCAGCGCCGACGTGGTGGCGGACATGGAGGATGAAGGCCTCCTCGAAATCGAGGGATCCGACCACCGCTGGGTGACACTCCGCGAGAAGTACATCGGGGACGTGGTACGGACCTGGCTGAGCATCGCCCGTCGCCGCGAGCTCCGCAGCATGCTCCTGGGCGGTGCGGAACCTGATCCCGCCGGCATGAGCACGGAGGAGCTGCTGGCCTTCGCCGCCTGGACGCATGAGTGCGAGGCGGACCTCAGCCCGGGCCTGGCCTTCGCGGCGGCAGCAGCAGCTGTCCAGCTCTTTGACCCGCGCACCGCCCTGGCGTACGCCGATATGCTGCCACGCAGCCACCCGCTGTGGGTTCCGGCGCAGCGCCAAAAAGCGGCCGCCTACCTGCAGCTGGACCTCCCGCTCCAGTCCCTGGCCACCCTTGAAGGCATCTCCGCTGCGGAGCTGGACGCCCTCGGCGCCACGGAATACGCCGAGGTCATCGCCGCAACGTCCCAGGTGATGCTCTGGATCCCGGAGAAGACCCGGGCCGTCCCGGGCCTCCTGGTGCAGGCCCGTGACCGGCTGGCCGCCGCCGGAAACGCTGCCGCCTGGCCTGACCCGGTCGCCGTGGCGGTCAACCGCATCGCCCTGAGCGACTTCGAATACCAGGCGTTTGTGGGCAACTACGCTGCGATCATTCCCGCCCTGGAGCACGCCGCGGACCCCGCCCGGAACCCGGACACCGGCTTCCGGATGAACGCCGCCATCATCCTGATGACAGCCCGGGCGCTGACCGGGCGGGAGATGGAAGCGCTCAGCCTGATGCGGCAGCTGGGCGGCCAGCTCACCGACGCCTCCCACGTTGTTGGCATCCGCGAGCGGTATACCCGCGATGCCTACCTGGTGCTGCTGCTGGCCGGGCAGTGGCGGCGCTGCATCGACTTCCTGGGTCCCCAAAGCACCGAGGAGCCCAACCGCATCTCGCAGCAGGATTCCGCCCACGAACTGGCGGTCGGCGTTGCCTACGCTTTCTCCGGACGCGGAACCGAAGCCCTCGAACCGCTGATCTCCGCTGTGGCACAGCTGGAGATCCATCCCACCCAGAGCGGGCTCCGCTGCGCGTATTCCGCCACGGCACTGGCCTACGCCCAGATCGGCAACCCTGCTGCTGCCAGGAAATACCTCGCCAAACTTCATCGCGTGCCGGGCACGGCGGACTTCGCCACCGAATGCGTGATTACCTTCTGCACCCTGGTGGCCGGACGCTGGCTGGGCGATCCGGACGCCGCCGGCGCCCTCAAACTTGCGGCCGAGGCAAACCTTGCCGACGAGCGCTTCACCGTGGCCGGCCTGTATCTGCTGGCGGCCACCGTCAACGGCAGCGACCCCGAGTTCCGGCTCCTCGAGGACATCGCGGCGCACCGCCAGGGGCCGCTGGCCGAAGTGTCCCGGCTTATCGCCATCGGCAGCCGCACCAAGGACGCAAAAACCCTGCTGGCCGGCGGCGAAATCGCTGCCACCCTGGAACTGGAGGCCGTCGAGGCCAGGTGCATGGCCCTCGCCGTCGATTTTGCCCGCCAGGACGGGGATGCCGCGTCCGCCCGGACAGCCCAGGCCCGGCTGGACATCCTGGCTGCCACCGTCACCAACCTGCCCATCGTGCCCAGCAGCGGCAGCCCGTTGCTGACCAGCAGGGAACGCCAAATTGCCCGCCTGGCCGGGCGAGGCGCTTCCAACCGCGACATCGCCCTTGAAATGGGCGTGTCAGTCCGAACCGTCGAAGGCCACCTGTACCAGGTCTTCACCAAGCTCGGCGTAACTTCCAGAGGTGATCTGACTGGACTTGTCTAACGGCTCCAAAACCGCAGGCCCGCACCGCGCCCTACCGGGCCGGCGCGAACCGCTCGACCGGATCACGGCGGTCATCCGCAACCGTGCCAGCCAGGCGGTCTACGTTATGGCGGGTCCGGGCCTCGGTAAAACATCGCTGACGGACGGGATCGTTGAGCGTTTGTCGGATGAACTCAATGTTCTACAGATGCACGGCAGTTCCGCGCTTTCCAATGTTCCGTTCGGAGTCCTGACCCCTTACACCGCCGATCTCACGGCGGAGGAATCGATTTCCCCGGTGGCAGTGCTGCGGTCCATGTGGACGTACTTCGAGAAACTGAAAACCGTCAACGGAGCGCCGGTCCTCCTGGTGGTGGACGACGCACACTACCTGGACGAGGGCTCAGCCGGCGTGGTGGCGGACCTGATCTCGGCCGGCTGGGCCACCGTGGTGGCCGCCGCCAGGCCACGGCCCGGGCTGCCGCGGCCCCTGGACCAGCTCTGGTACGACGGCCTCGCCGAGCGGGTGGACCTGCGCCTGCTCAACAGGGAGCAGATCGAGGAAGTGCTGGCGCATGTACTGGACGGCACCGTCCCGGCAGCCACTGTGGATGCGGTCTGGAGCGCATCCGGCGGAAACCCCCGCATCCTGGATGCGCTCCTGCACGATGCAGCCGAGGCCGGGGTGCTGTCCAAACGGAACGGGATCTGGATCCTGCTGGGCCCACTGCCCTCCGACGGGGACCGAATCGGCTCAGTGGTGGCCAAGGAGCACCTCCGCCGCCCGCAGGACGAGCAGGAAGCCCTGAAACTGGTCGCCCTGGCCGGTCCCGTGAGCCGCAAGGCCATCGAGGACATCAGCGGAGCCGCCGTGGTCCGCTCGCTCCTGGAGCAGCAGGTGGTGGTGGAACACCCGTCGATTCCGGCCGAACTGTCCCTGTGGAACGTGCTCCTGGCCCAAACCATCAGGAACACCATCTCGGTGTCCAGGAGCCTGCAGCTGCTCGAAAAAACCCGGCCGCACCTGCCCGATACCTTGCTGCACGGCGAAGGCCGGACCCGTTCCGTGGAGTGGGCCCTGGAGTGCGGGCTGCGGATCCCTGACGCCGCGCTGATCGAGGCCTCACGGGAAGCCCTGGACCGGTTCCGCAATACCAGCGCCCGCATGATCGCCTCAAAGGTCCAGGACCCGGCGCTGATCCCGCTGGCACAGGCCATCCAGGCGCGGGCACTCTTCAACGACGGGTACTACCTGGAAGCGGCATCCCTGCTGGACGGCTGCTGGGAGGCCCTGCTCAACCACGCCGATGGCCCTGCCGTGCTGCTGCTGCGTGCCTTCGCCCACCAGGCCAACGGCCAGTCCCTCGCGGGCCTAGCCGAGGAGGTGATGGCGGTTACCGGTGTGGCAGGGACGCCGCAGTGGCCGCTGACCCTGATGGCCCTGCTTCGCAGCGGTGGTGAGCTGGACGCCGCCGGGCTCGCCGCGGAAGTGGGTACCGCAGCAGGCAGCGCTGTTGACGGTGCCACCGGCCTGCCCCTGCATGCCATGGGCGGGGCGTTGCTGGCCCACGCCCTGACCGCCGCGGGCCGGGCCGATGAAGGGGTGGAAGCCGCCCTGATGGCGGCGTCCGAGCTTCCCGCGATTGAAGGCAGCCTGTTTTTCTTCCCGGAACTGGTCCTGGGCCGGCTGGTCAGCGCCTACCTGGCCATGGGCGAATGGGAAACCGCGGAACGCGAGCTGAACAACTACGCCTCGGCGCACTCACCCGGGCACGCCGTGTTCAACGGCAGCCTGCAGATCCTGCGCGGCTACTCGCTGCTGCGGCAGGGCAGGATGGAACGCGCCTACCAGGTGCTGCTGCCCGCCGTCGAGGCCCTCCGGCTCAACGACCCGCTGCAGCTTTTCCGGTTCGGCGCGTCCCTCGGCTTCTATGTGGCCGCACGCCTCGGCGATACCGCCCAGGCGCAGCGGCTGGAGCGGGACTGCCGCGACGCCGTGGCAGGGGCCCCGGCCCACGACCTTCTGGCAGCCGCCCACTGCGCCGCTGCAGCGGAGTACCTGGCCAGGGACGGGAAGGGCCTCGCGTCCCTCCACACACTGGTCACGGCCGCCGAGGCCGCCGGCAGGACCGGCACGCTCCTTGAACTGCTCGCCATGTGCTGGGAACTGGGCGACCCTTCCGTCATCCCGATGGTGCAGAACGTGGCCCGCACCGTTGACGGAAGGTGGGCCGGCGCCATGCTGACCCTGGCTGCCGGCTGGGAAGTGGGCGACGGCGATGCCCTGATGGACACCGCAGCCGCCCTGGAGGAAGCCGGCTTCGTCAACCTGGCCCGTGAGGCATACGCCAGGGCCAGTACGCTCCTGGAACAGGCCGGGGAGCGGCGCCGGTCCCGGCAGGCCGTGGCCCAGCGGGAAAAATGCGACCACGAACTGGGCGAGCGGTTCCGGGAAGGCCGGTTTATCGCCGCCGCCCCGGCCGTCCATCTGACCCGCCGCGAACAGGACATTGTTGGCCTGGCCGTCCAGGGGTACACGGACCGGGAAATCGCCCAGAAGCTGATGGTGTCCGTCCGCACCGTGGAGGGCCACCTCTACCGGACCTACGTCAAGCTCGGCGTCCGCAGCCGCGAAGAGCTCGAGTCCGCCCTGCCCAAGTAGTACAGCACCCGGGTGTGCCCGGCACGGGCGCATCCGGGTTTTTCCGGCCGGACCCGGCATGTCCGTGTGCCTGTGGCGGGCCTGCAGTCCGCGGCTCCGGCGGACCCAGTACCGACCCGTTTCAAAGTCGAGTACAAGCTACTCGTGTACGCGTCCGGGCTCCGACGCTTTACTTAAGCAGGCAAGGAAAGCAGCGGGGAAACCGCCGCCGGACAGCCCGCATACCAGGTCTCCCGAAAGTTCCGGCTCCCCACCAAGGGGGCCGGCTCCAGACGGGGCCGGCGACGTCAGAGTCTTCTGAGACCGAGACTCTCCCCCCAGCCGTCGCCGGCCCTTCTTTCCGCAGGCTGAAGCCCGGAGAAACTGTGGCGGCCGTCCCCCCGGGGCGGCCGCCACAGCTGCGTTGTGGGACAATTGAGAGTCAACAGTTGGCATCTCAAGGAGTTCGTTTTGGCCGTAGTAACAACGCCAGCCACCCTGGAACGTGCCCTGCCGGCCATGGACGACGCCGAGGTGCTGCGGATCCGCAACGACTTCCCCGTGCTGAACCAGACGGTCAACGGGCAGCAGCTGGTCTACCTTGATTCCGGGGCCACGTCGCAGAACCCGCTCAGCGTGATCGAAGCCGAGCAGGAGTTTTACGAACAGCGCAACGCCGCCGTGCACCGCGGCGCCCACCACCTCGCCGTCGAGGCCACGGAGGCCTTCGAGGACGCACGCCAGACTCTCGCCGACTTTGTGGGCGCCGGCTACGAGGAAACCATCTGGACCTCCAACGCCACGGAGGGCCTGAACCTGATCAGCTATGCCCTCTCCAACGCGACGCTGTGGGCAGCCCAGGGCCGGGGTGATGCCAGGCTGAAGGACCTGGCCCTGAAACCGGGTGATGAGATTGTGGTCACCGAGATGGAGCACCACGCCAACCTGATCCCCTGGCAGGAGCTGGCGTTCCGCACCGGCGCTGTCCTGCGCTTCATCCCCATCGACGACACCGGCAGCCTCCGCCTGGACCAGGCCCGGGACATTGTTGGTCCCCGCACAAAAGTGCTGGCCTTCACCCACGCGTCCAACGTCCTGGGCACCATCAACCCGGTCCGGGAACTCGTGGCGCTGGGCCGCAGCGCGGGGGCTCTGGTGGTCCTGGACGCCTGCCAGTCGGCTCCGCACCTGGCCCTGGACGTCAAGGCGCTGGACGTTGACTTCGCTGTCTTCTCCGGCCACAAAATGCTGGCGCCCACCGGGATCGGCGTCCTGTACGGCAAGCAGGAGATCCTGGACATCCTGCCGCCTTTCCTTACCGGCGGTTCGATGATCACCACCGTCACCATGGAGCGTGCCGAGTACCTGCCGGCGCCGCAACGCTTCGAAGCCGGCACGCAGCGCATCTCCCAGGCCGTAGCCCTGGCTGCGGCGGCCAACTACCTTACGGAAACGGGCCTGGACCGGATCCACCGTTGGGAAGGTGAGCTGGGCCAGCGTATGGTCACCGGACTCGAATCCATCGCCGGCATCCGGGTGCTCGGCCCCGCCGCCGGCAAGGAGCGGATCGGGCTGGCCGCGTTCGACGTCGAGGGTGTCCATGCCCACGACGTGGGGCAGTTCCTGGACTCCCGGGGGATCGCCGTCCGGGTGGGCCATCATTGCGCCCAGCCGCTGCACCGCCGCTTGGGGCTGACCGCCACCACGCGGGCCAGCGCCTACCTCTACAACACCACCGACGACGTCGACCGGTTCCTGGATGCTGTGTCCGGCGTGCGGGCCTACTTCCGCGCCTAGTCCCGTAACCCCAGGAGTACCCATGAGCCTTGACCAGCTGTACCAGCAGATCATTCTGGACCACGCCAAAACGCGCCACGGCAGCGGGCTGGCCGGCACAGCGGCCCCCGAAGGCGCGGCTACCGGCCAGTCGCACCAGCTCAATCCCGTCTGCGGCGACGAAGTCACCCTGCGGCTTGCCGTCGCTGACGGGAAAGTGGCCCAGGTTTCCTGGGACGGTGCGGGCTGCTCCATCTCCATGGCCTCGGCGTCCGTGCTCAGCGAAATGGCCGAAGGCATGACGGTGGCCGAACTGCATGGGGTCATCGACAGCTTCCGGGACGTCCTGCGCTCCCGCGGCAAAGTCCCTGCCGACCCGGCGCTGCTGGGCGATGCTGCAGCCTTCGAGGGCGTGGCCAGGTATGCGGCGCGCGTGAAATGCGCCATGATCTCCTGGGTCGCGGCCGAGGACGCCCTCAACCAGGCCTCCTGACCTGCCGGCAGCCGCCCGCCGCGGACTGCCTCCACCCACCGGACTGTGCGGATGACCGCAGTTCCGGCCCCACCCGCTGTCCCGGCTGCACCACCAGTACCCGCTACCTGCCTGATGAGTACATGCAGGTAGCAGTACCCTGCCAAGACAGGTAGCAAGTACCGGTGCACCCGTACTGCCAAGCCGCTTGACTGGTCCTCACCTCAGGAAATACCTACCTAGAGAAGGTCTCAGGATGAGTCAGGCCAGTCAATTTTCCGCACCCAAAAACCGGCAGGGTTCCTGCGTGGGCCGCGTTGCCGGCCTTCCTTCCCACCGCCGGCGCCGTTCCGGCCAGCCTTTCGCCCCGCCCCCACCAGCATTGGGCCGCACGATGTCCGTGGCCCTGCAGGCCGGCTGACCGGGGAGGCACAGAGTCATGGGTCTTCGAATCGGTTATGCCCCGGGCGCGTTCGACCTTTTCCACATCGGTCACCTGAATATCCTCAAACACGCCAAATCGCAGTGTGACTACCTGATTGCGGGCGTCGTCTCGGACGAGAAGCTGGAGCTCACCAAGGGCAGGGCGCCTGTGGTTCCGCTCGCTGAACGGCTCGAAATCGTCCGCAACATCACCTATGTGGACATGGTCTACGCCGAGTCCGCACCGGAGAAGCTCCAGGTCTGGGACGAACTGCGGTTCACCGTCTTTTTCAAGGGCGACGACTGGCGCGGCACGCCTGCCGGAATGCACCTTGAACACGTCTTTTCGGAGGTGGGGGTGGAAGTGGTCTATTTCCCCTACACCGTCCAGACCTCCAGCTCGGTCCTGCGGACCGCTCTTGAACTCATCAACCGTCCGGCAGCAGCGGACAGAATCCAGGGGGTGCAGTGATGAATGGACTAAGGATAGCGATGGTGGGTACCCGCGGGGTTCCGGCCAGGTACGGCGGCTTTGAAACGGCCATCGAGGAGATCGGCCAGCGTCTTTGCGCCCGCGGACACCAGGTTACGGTCTACTGCCGTGACACCGGAGCAGGTCCCCGGCCGGATTCCACTTACCTGGGAATGGACCTGGTGTTCCTGCCGGCCATGCACAAAAGGTCACTGGAAACGCTCAGCCACACGGGCCTGTCCGTGATGCACCTGATGGCACACCGGCCGGACGCTGCGATTGTCTTCAACGCCGCGAACGCCCCCTACCTGCCCCTGATCCGGGCGGCCGGCGTTCCGGTGGCCACCCACGTGGACGGCCTGGAATGGAAGCGGGCCAAGTGGGGCGGGTCCGGCAAACGCTACTACCGCCGGGCCGAAGCCATGGCCGTACGCTGGTCCGACGCCCTGATCGCCGACGCCGTGGGTATCCAGACGTATTACCGGGAACGGTTCGACGCCGATACCTACTACCTGCCGTACGGTGCCCCGATCCTGGCCGGCACCAAATCCGACAAGCTCGCAGGGCTGGGCCTGCAGCCCCGCGGCTATCATCTGGTGGTGGCCCGCTTCGAGCCCGAAAACCACGTCCACATGGTGGTGGACGGCTACGTCCGCAGCAAAGCCAAGGAGCCGCTGATTGTGGTGGGCTCGGCACCTTACTCCGATGCCTACACCCGCCAGGTGCACAGCCTGGCCGACGACCGGGTCAGGTTTGTTGGCGGCGTCTGGGACCAGGACCTCCTGGACCAGCTGTACGCAAACTCCCTGGTGTACTGGCACGGACACAGCGTGGGCGGCACCAACCCGTCCCTGCTGCGGGCCATCGGGTCGGGGGCCGCCACCAACGCATTCGATGTGGACTTCAACCGTGAAGTGCTCTCGACGGCGGGCAGGTACTTCGCCGACCCTGCAGGCGTGGCCGCGCTCGCGGAGGAAGCCGAAAGCGGGCTGCCCGGCCTGCGGGAACGCGGTGTCCTGGGACAGCGCCTGGCCCGCCGGTTCGACTGGGACCTGGTCACCGACGGCTACGAAGGCCTGTGCGCTGACCTGGTGGCTGCCACAGCGCCGGCGCCACGCCGGGCCCGGCGCGTGCAGCGGGGCACCCAACAGACCACTGTGGGGGCCGAGTAATGCCGGGCCAGCACGCCAAAGCCGCGGAAGCCCGGGAACTGCTGCCCTACGCCGGCTTCCGGGACGCCGTGGACAGGCTGTCCGGCGCGCAGAAGGCGGCTGCCCGCAGCGCGCCGGCCTACTCCCGTTTCGTCAACCGCAGGATGGGCCGCTACCTTGCGGCTGCAGCCTTCGGCGCCAGGCTGACCCCCAACATGGTCACCGGCATCAGCGCGCTTTTCACCTTTTCCGGCATCGCCCTGCTGATTTCCTTCCCGCCGTCATGGGGGCTGGGGATCCTGGTGTCACTGGCCCTGGTGCTGGGCTATGCCCTGGACTCCGCGGACGGGCAACTCGCCCGGCTTACCGGAGCCGGTTCGCCGGCGGGGGAGTGGCTTGACCACATCGTGGATGCCCTCAAAACCTCCACCCTTCCGCTCGCCCTGCTGGTGGGCCTCTACCGGTTCGCGGCGGTGGACCCGGTGTGGCTCCTGGTGCCCCTCGGCTCGGCGGTGGTCTCGGCAGTGGTGTTTTTCAGCATGATCCTGACCGAGCAGCTGCGTCGGCAGGCCGGGGTGGTTCCGGGCCAGCACGAAGGGGCCCCGCCGTCCTGGCTTCGCGCCGTGCTGGTGGTCCCCATGGACTACGGGGTCCTGTGCCTCAGCTTTATGCTTTACGGCGCCACCCCGGTGTTCCTGGCCGTCTACACGGCGATCTTCGCCGCCACCACAGCGTTCCTGGCACTGTCCTCCGTGAAGTGGTTCCGGGAACTTACCGCCGTCCACGGAGCGCAGCCACGCCTGGGCCGGGACCGTCGTCCCGCCATCGGAACCACCATGTCGGATGCAGGAGCGTAACTGATGGAAACCACCCCTGATAACCCCGCGGGACCCCTCGCCGGCCGACGGCGCCTGATCATCGTGGCCGTGGTGCTGGCGCTGCTGCTGATTGCCGGCACCGTGTGGGCAACCACCCGGCCGGGTGTGTCGCCCACCGCGGCGCAGGCCACGGAGGCTGCCTCGGCTGCTCCCGATACGTCGGGTCCGGATCCGTCCGCCGCCGCGGCGGACCCCGATCCATCCGCCGCCCCGGCGTCCGCCGATCCGTCGGCGCCCCCTGCCCCGGTTCCCGCAGCGGAACCGCCCCAGGCCCCGGCTCCGGAAGCGGCTCCCGCTGTGGAAACTCCACCGGCCGGGAGCGACGAGGAACTTGCTGCCGTGGAACAACCCGTTGCTCCTGCCGTGCCCCTGGTGGGCACCGCAGTGGTGAAGACCGGGGTTTCCGCTGCGATCACAGACGTTGAGGCGGTCAACGGCGAAGCCACAGGCATCGGCGAAGTTGCAGGCCCGGCGCTCCGTTTCAAGATCACCGTCAAGAACGACACCGCAGCGGAAATTTCGCTGGACCCGGCGGTCATCAACGTCAGCTACGGGGCCGACAACTCCCCGGCGAGCAGCCTCAGCGGCCCGGGCCCGGAGCCGTTCCCCGCCACCGTGGCCCCTGGCGCCAGCGCCACCGGCATCTTTGTCTTCGGTGTCCCGAAGGACAGCCGCGGCAGCGTAAAGATCTTCTTCAACCTCGACGCCGGAACGCCCATCGCCGCCTTCGAAGGCCAGGCCCCCGCATGACCCCGGCCCTCATGGTTGCGGGGCCGGTGACGCAGGCACGCGCCACGGCCCGTCGGCTGCGCAAGGCGGCCAAACGCGTCCGCGCCCATGCTGGCGTGGTGGCGCTCCGCTGCCGCAACCGCCTGGTGGCGGAGTCCGTCACCGGAACGGCCGACGTCGTGGTTTCCATGACCACCCACGGCGCGCGCCTGCAGACGGTGGATATCGCCCTGGAATCCATTGCCCGCGGCTCCGTTCGGCCGCGCCGCCTGATCCTCTGGCTGGACGACCCGGCGCTGATGGTCCGGCTGACCCCGCAGCTCCGGCGGCTGCAGCAACGCGGCCTGGAGGTGCGCCTTACCTCAAACTACGGACCGCACACGAAGTACTACCCTTACGTCCTCTCGACGGAAGAGTTCGAGTGTCCGTTGGCCACCGCCGACGATGACATCGTCTACCCGGCCGGGTGGCTTGCCGCGCTGGTGGCAAGCCACCGCGACCACCCGGACACGGTGGGCGGGCACTGGGTGAGCGTGGTGGGCGTTGACAGCGGCAGCATCACCGGGTATTCGGGCTGGGCGCGGCGCCACGACACCGACGCCGGCATCGACAATTTCGCCCTGGGGGTCTCCGGGGTGATCTACCCGCCGCTCATGCTGGCTGCCCTCCGGCGGGGCGGGGACGCCTTCCTGGACCTGTGCCCCGGCGCCGATGACATTTGGCTGCACTGGACCGCACTGCGGGCCGGAATCCGGACCCGACAGGTAAGCGCCGTGCCCAGGCATTTCCCGATGATCCCGGGAAGTCAAAGCACCGCACTCAGCCTCAACAACGTGGGCAACGACCGCAACGATCACTGGATCCGGGGCCTCTACTCGGACTCGGATGTGCTGGCCCTCAGCAGCCCCGGAACTGCAGCAACCCTCAAGGATGGAGAAAGCAATGCGTTCTAAGCATCAAGCCGGGGTGGAAAGCCCCGGCCTTACGGCAAGCCAGGAGGGGCCCCCGCCGCACCGCGGCCCACGGTCCCTCCTGGTGATGGTCCTCAGTGCGGCAATGGCGCTGTCACTGGGCGTCGTCTGGGGTGCAGCTCCGGCGACAGCCGACAGTGCCCCGGCCCCTGATGTCCCCTTGACCGTCACCGCGGACAGGCTGCCCACCGCCCAGCACAACGGCGTGGGCTGGACCCAGCTGGTCATCGGCAACAAGGTGTACGTCGGCGGCGAGTTCACCATGGCCCGGCCTGCCGGCGCCGCACCCGGCACCCAGGAAGTGGTCCGTAACAACATCCTGGCCTACGACATCAGGACCGGTGTGCTGGACCCCACGTTCCACCCGAGCATGAACGGCGAAGTCACGTCCCTGGCCGCCTCACCGGACGGCAGCCGGTTGTACGTGGGTGGTTCCTTCACGGCCATCGACGGCGCCACCGTCTGGCGCGTCGCCGCCCTGAACCCGACAACGGGCAGCATCAACACCTCGTTCCTGCCGCGCATGTCCGCTTCCGTAAGGGCCATTGTGGCTACGGACACCACCGTCTACATGGGCGGACTCTTCAACGGCGTAGGCACCGTCACCCGTGACCGGCTGGCTGCCGCCGCCGCCTCGAACGGCGCGCTGCTGCCGTGGAACCCGGTGGCCGTGGGCGGCCGCGTCAACGCCCTGGCACTCTCTCCGGACAAGGCCAGCATGGTGGTGGGCGGCGCCTTCACCACCCTGAACGGATCCGCCAACCCCGGGTACGGCTTGGGCAAGGTGGACACCAACCTGGGCGCTTCTCAGCCCTTCCAGATCAACAACATTGTCCGTAACGGCAGCACGGGCGGCTCCATCACGGCGCTGGCTACCGACGGCACCAACGTATACGGCAGCGGCTACACCTTTGGCCGGGCCAGCACCCTTGAAGGCATTTTCTCCGTGAAATGGGCGGACAGTTCCACCGAGTGGATCGAGGACTGCCATGGTGATAGTTACTCCGTATTCCCCATCGGCGACGTGGTGTACCAGGCCGGGCATCCGCACTATTGCGGAAACGTTGGCGGGTTCCCGCAGGCTGAACCGTGGGAGTTCCAACGCGCCCTGGCGTTCAGCAAGAAGGCCACCGGTGTCCTGACCCAGGAAACCCACGGCTACACCAACTTTGGCGGCAACCCGGCGCCGTCGCAGCTGAACTGGTTCCCCTACATGAGTGACGGGACCTTCACCGGACAGAACCAGGGCCCCTGGTCCGTGTCCGGCAACGCGGACTACGTGGTCTACTCAGGCGAGTTCACCAACGTCAACAGCCAGGCCCAACAGGGTATGGTCCGTTTCGCCAAGAGCACCACGGCGCCGAACCTCCGCGGACCGAAGGTGACCGGGGCAAACTTCGCCCCGACGCTTTCAACCCCGGCGCCTGGCCAGGTCAGGGTCCGCTGGCAGGCGAACTGGGACCAGGACAACGAGAACCTGGTCTATGAGGTTCGACGGGACAATGTGGTAATTGCCACCCTGAACCAGGCTTCACGGTTCTGGAACCGGCCCGGCATGACGTTCCTGGACACCAACCGGGTCGCGGGACGGAGCTACGCGTACCGCATTTATGCCAGGGACGCCTTCAACAACCAGGCAGTCAGCGACATCGTCAGGATCACCGCGACGGACACCGTGGCAGCCCCGGGCGCCTACTCGCAGACGGTACTTTCCGATGCGCCGGCCAACTACTGGCCGCTGGGGGACGCCGCCGGAACCACCGGCGTGGACCTTGCCGGCAAGGACGACCTGGTCCTGCGCCCCGGGGTGACCCTTGGAGCTGACGGTGCCGTGGGCGCCGACGGCGGGACAGCGGCAACCTTCAACGGCACCGCCGACAGCGTGGCCGCCAGGATGCCGATCGCCATGCGGCCGCAGACGTTCAGCACTGAGGCCTGGTTCAAGACCGGGTCCACCACGGGCGGCGGCATCATCAGCTACGGCAACTCACCCACCGGCGTTTCCACCGATTTCGACCGGACCGTGTACATGTCCAATACCGGCAGGCTGTTCTTCGGGGTCCGCCCCAACGGCGCGACCCGGCAGACCATCAACTCGACGGCGAGCTTCAACGACAACCAGTGGCACCATGTGGTGGCTACCCTGGGCAGCAACGGCATGCAGCTGTTTGTCGACGGCGTCCTGGTGGGAAGCCGGGCGGACGTTACCTCTGCCTGGCAGTTCGATGGCTTCTGGCGGCTGGGCGGCGACAACCTCGGCAGTTGGAGCAACCGGCCCACCAGCCGCAACATCAACGGCCAGATCGACGACGTCGCCATCTACCCGGCAGTGCTTCCGCTGTCCCGGATCCAGGCCCACTACGTGGCCTCGGGCCGGACAGTATCTGCTCCGCCGGCCGCCCCGGTGGCGCGGTTCGCAGCTGCCGTGGACGGGCTGAAAGCGTCGGTTGACGGGACGGCCTCCTCGGACGCCAACGGCCCCATCGCCGGCTACGCCTGGGACTTCGGCGACGGCGGAACGGGTACCGGCGTCAAGGCCGACCACACCTACGCCGCCGGCGGCACCTTCAACGTCACGCTGACCGTTACTGACAACACGGGCCAGACCAACGCGGTGACCAACCCGGTCACCGTAACCGCCCCGCCGCCCAACCAGGTACCTGTGGCCGGCTTCACGTCCACTGCCACCAACCTCGCGGCGGCCTTCAATGCCGGCACGTCCGCCGACCCTGACGGCACCATCGCCGCCTACGCCTGGGACTTCGGCGACACCACCAGCGACACCGGCGCCACTCCGTCACACACCTACGCAGCGGCGGGCACGTACAACGTGACGCTGACGGTGACGGATGATGACGGCGCAACCGGCTCCCTCACCAAGGCAGTCACCGTCCAGGCGCCACCGGCCAACACCGTTCTGGCTGCTGACGATTTCGGCCGCACCACCGCCTCAGGCTGGGGCGCCGCCAACACCGGCGGGGCCTGGTCCGTGGCAGGCACTGCCGCTGCCTATACGGTTGGAAACGGCGTCGGCAACCTGATCCTGGCGACCGGCGGGGTAACCCGCACGGCGATCCTGGGCGGGGTATCCGCCGCCGCCACCGACGTGCAGGTCAAGGCGTCGCTGGACAAGATCGGCAACGGCGGCGGAACGTTCGTCAGCGTGATCGGCCGCCGGGTGGGGTCCGACGATTACCGGGTCAAGGTCAAGGTTCCGGCCACCGGTGCAGGCACGCTGTACCTCACCCGGATTGTGGGCGGGGCCGAAACCGTTATCTCCACGGCACCGCTGACCGGCCTGACCCTGGCCCCCGGCGACGCCATCCGGATCCGGATGCAGGTGACGGGCACGGGCACCAGCACGCTCCAGGCCAAGGTGTGGCGCGATACTGCTGCCGAACCTGCAGCCTGGCTGCTGACCAGCACCGACACCACCGCAGCACTGCAGGCACCCGGAACAACGGGGCTGGTGGGCTATTTGTCCGGCTCCGCCACCAACGTGCCCATAACTGTGCGGTTCGATGACTATTCGGTGAAGGTGCCCTAAGAGTAGCCTTATCGCACCACCGGCTCGTGCACAGGCTGCGCCGCAGGGACTTTTGTCCCCGCCGGCGCAGCCTGTGCGCCAACGGTGCTCTTCCGCACTGACAGGGAACCCTGCGGAAGGAATGCGACCGGGCTTGCGCCCGGAGCATCACCCAAAGCGACTCAGCGCTTTGCCACAGACTCGGTCTGCACGTGGAAAAGGGCTGATATGTTCAGGAAAAGACCAGCTTTCCGGCTGGTGGCGTTGTTCAGTACTCTGTTTCTCTTCGGTGGGGGCTTTGCGGCACCGGCGCTGGCGGACTCCGCTCCCATCGATCCCAATGATCCTAAAACCCCGGTGACCGTCACCGCTGACAGCCTCCCCACGGTCCAGCACGACGGCGTGGCATGGCAGGCCGTCACTGTGGGGACCACTGTTTATGTTGCCGGCAAATTCAACAACGCCCGGCCCAGCGGCGCCGCTGCCGGCACACAACTCGTGCCCCGGCGTAATATCCTGGCCTTTGACTTGGCCACCGGCGCACTCAAAACCTCCTTCACCGCATCCTTGAACGGCCAGGCCCTGGCCATTGCGGCGTCGCCGGACGGCAGCAGGATCTACGTTGGCGGCGATTTCACCACTGTGAACGGCGTCACCCGGAACCGGATAGCCGCCTTGAATCCCGATACCGGCGCCCCCCTGTCGGGCTTCGCCCCCTCCGTTGGGGGCTCCGTACGGGCCATCGTGGCTGACGGCAGCAAGGTCTGGTTTGGGGGCCTTTTCGGCAGCGTTGGCTCCTCATCGCGGAACCGGCTGGCGGCAGTCAACGCGGGCAATGGAGCCCTCCTGCCCTGGGCGCCCAACGCGGCCAACGGAAAAGTCAACGCGCTGGCGCTCTCTCCCGACGGAAGCAAAGTGGTGGTGGGCGGCGCCTTCACCACCCTGAACGGCTCCAACCGTCCCGGCTACGGCCTGGGCATGGTGGATGCGGTGTCCGGCGCGAACCTGGCCACCCCCATCAATGACGTGGTCCGCAACGGAGGTACTGACTCGGCCGTCCTGTCGCTCTCCAGCGATGGGACATCGTTCTACGGCACGGGCTACATCTTTGGCACCGGCGGCAACCTGGAAGGCGCGTTTGCCGCCAACTGGTCGGACGCACGGGTCAAATGGGTGGAGGACTGCCACGGCGACTCCTACGGCGCGTTCGCCACGGACACGGCTGTCTACGTTGCAGGCCACCCGCACTACTGCGGAAACCTGGGTGGTTACCCCGAAACCACACCACGGACCTGGCACCGGGCTGTTGCCTTCGGCAAAGAGGCCACCGGAACCCTGACCAAGGACATCTACGGCTATCCATCCTTCACCGGGCAGCCGGCTCCCGCCATGCTTAACTGGTTCCCTGATATGGACACGGGGACGGCCAGCGGCCAAAGCCAGGGCCCATGGGCGGTCACGGGAAACAACTCCTACGTGGTGATGGTGGGGGAGTTCAAAAATGTGAACCAGCGGGCGCAGCAGGGCCTGTCCCGTTTCGCCGTTAGGTCCATTGCACCCAACGACCAGGCCCCCCGGGTGTCCGGAGCAAGTTTTGTTCCCAGCCTCAGCAGCCCCGGTGCCGGTCAGGTCCGGGTCCAGTGGCAGGCCAACTGGGACCGGGACAACTCGAACCTGACGTACACCGTGCTCCGCGACGGCGACACCACGCCGGTGTATACGGCCTCGCAGCTGTCCACGTTCTGGCAGCGGCCCACCATGTCGTTCACCGATTCCGGGCTGACGGGCGGGCAGCATAGCTACCGGATTTCCGTGCGGGATCCTTTGGGCAACACGCTCACGGGAAACGCGGCAAGCATCACTGTTGCCGGCGCAACCAACGGGCCGCCCACGGCCAGCTTCACCAGCAGCACCGATGGGCTGACCGCAGCGGTGAACGGTTCAGCGTCTGTTGATCCTGGCGGCAGCATCGCAGGGTATGCCTGGCAGTTCGGTGACGGCGGCACGGAATCCGGCGTCTCGGCGCAGCACACGTACGCGGCCGCAGGAACCTACACGGTCACCCTGGTTGTCACCGATAACTCGGGCAACACCGATTCCGTTTCTGCTCCCGTCACGGTCAGTGCCGGGGGCGACCCCGACGGCCCGCTGGCCAACGATGCCTTTGGCAGGACCGTCACCGGAGGGTGGGGGAGCGCCGACCTTGGCGGGGGCTGGTCCACCAGCGGCGGGTCAACACCGTTCGCCGTCTCCGGCGGGGCCGGGCGGATCACGTTGGAACCCGGGCGGGGCCCCTCCGCCTATCTTGGCGCCGTGACGGCCACGGACACGGACGTGCAGGCGACGTTGTCCTTCGACAAGGTACCCAACGGCGGCGGCGCCTACGCAGGCCTGGTGGGCCGGCGGGTGGGCACCGCCGAATACCGCGCCAGGATCAAGCTCGACGCTGCCGGTGTGGTGACCCTGCGCCTGATCCGGCTCTCCGGCGGCGTGGAAACCACATTGGTCACCGCCAACACCGGACTGTCGGCCGGTGCCGGAAACCAGCTGCAGCTGCGGTTCCAGGTCACGGGAACGGGGCCAAGCCAGCTGCGGGCCAAAGTGTGGTCCAGCGGCTCCACGGAACCGGCAGGCTGGGGAGCCAGCACCACTGATACAACAGCGGGACTGCAGGCCGCCGGCAGCACAGGTGTCACCGTCTACACCTCCAGTGCCGTCACCAACTTGCCCGTCCGGGTCCTGTTTGACGATTTCAGCGTCAGGAGGCCATGACCGGCAGGCATAAAGGAAGGGGAGGAGCGCCACCAGCGCACTCCTCCCCTTCCTGTTGGCCCGTGCCGCAGAGCGGGCCGGGCAGCTATTGAGCTATCAGCCGTTGTAGAGAATGCCGGTGGTTTTGCCCTCGGTGAGGAAGGCCAGGTTGTCTTCCCAGCGGTTGGTGGACAGGCCGCTGACGGTGCTTGCCGACCGCTGGATGATCCGGATCGGGTAGGTGCCGTTGGCGTACTGGTACTGGTTGCGGCCCAGGTAGTTATTGCGGACCGTCACCGTGATGTTGGAGTACTTGCCGTTGTCGATGTTGATCGACGTCTGGCCGTCATCCACCCAGTTGCTCTCCACCACTACGTTGGCCAGCTTGGCTACGTTCTGCTGGAGCATGATGGCAATGCCGCCGTGCGTGCCGCGGGGGCTCGGGCCCGAACCTGCACCGGTAACGATGCTGGCCACCACGGTGTTGCCGGCGAGCAGGATGTTCTCGCCGCCCTGGACCTGGATGCCGTCGTTGTGCGTCCCATCGGAGTGCACGGTGTCCTGGTCGAAGAACGTCAGGGAATGGATGTAGTTGCCCTTGGCGGTCACGTTGGCCGTGGCCGGGCCGCCGGGACGGTTGAAGATCCCCAGTCCGTCGTTGGTCCGCTGGATGTGGTTGCGCAGGGCCGTGTAATCGTGGCCCACGATGCCGTCACGGTTGAACGAGGGACGGTCCGGGTTGATGGTGTTGTTCTGCACCAGCAGGTTGGACACGGCAGCGCTGTTGGCGTCGATGATGCCGGTGGCGTTGGCGGGGTGGTTCTTGCCGCCATGCAGCCTGCTGTTCTTGATGACCACGTTCTTTGCCCGGACCTTGATGTCGCCGTAGATCTCAAGGCCGTCCAGGACGGTGCCGTCCACGGAGATGACCAGGTCGGCGCCGCTGGTGTTGTACGGCTTCAAAGTGGTTCCGGCCGGAACGCCGGTGTTGGCGGCCGATGGCTTGGCCGAGGTGGTGGTGGCTGCGGCCACGGACTGGACGGTTTCGACCGGAGCCGGTGCTGCCTCGACGGGGGCCGGAGCCTCGACCGGAGCCGGTGCTGCCTCGACGGGGGCCGGAGCCTCGACCGGAGCCGGTG
>NZ_JARVTC010000017.1:0-159144 GCF_030208875.1 Pseudarthrobacter sp. MEB009 | reverse complement strand
TGGTGGCCGGCTGGTTCGCCTGCCGCAAACGCATCCGCGAAATCGCCGAAACCCGAAAAGGCTACACCGGCACCGCACCCGTCATCGCCAACCGAACACCCATCAGGTAATCCAGCACCACCGCCAACCGATCCGCACAGCAAAGAAAGCCCATGACAACGGAAACCGAAGCAACCCTGACCGCATCCTCCACCCGGCCCGCCGCCGTCGTACTTCCCCCTGTCAGCCCACGCCCGGCGCTGAAGTCCGCCGGGCACGTGATTGTTGATTCGCTGCTGGCCCACGGGGTGGAGCGCACCTACGTGGTCCCCGGCGAGAGCTTCCTTGATGTGCTGGACGGCCTGCACCACTCGGAGATTGAAACCATCGTCTGCCGGCACGAAGGCGGCGCGGCCTATATGGCCGAGGCGGACGGGAAGATGCAGCAGCGTCCCGGGGTGGCCATGGTGACCCGCGGTCCCGGGGCGGCCAACGCGCATGTGGGGCTGCATACCGCATGGCAGGATTCCACCCCCATGCTGCTGTTCGTGGGCCTGATCCCGTTTGCACACCGTGACCGTGAGGCGTTCCAGGAGTTCGACATCAAGGCCTGGTTTGATACCGGCGCCAAACGTGTCATGGTGCTGGACCACCCGGAGCGGGCGTCCGAGATTGTGGCTGAGGCGATGTTTGCGGCCATGAGCGGGCGGCCGGGCCCGGTGGTGGTGGGGTTGCCGGAGGACATCATCCGGCAGCAGATCGACCCGGCAGTCCACCCCGTCATACCGGTGGCGGCCGGCGGGATGAGCAGTACCGACGCCGCTGCCCTGCAGGCTGCGCTGGCGGAGTCCCGCAAGCCGCTGTTTGTCACCGGGGGCAACGACTGGACGCACGAGGCGGCGGACCAGCTGACCGGATGGCTGGAACGGCATCACATCCCGGCGGCAGCGGAATGGCGGACGCAGGGCACGGTGTCCTTCGATTCGCCGTCCTACGTGGGACCGATCGGCTACGGGCGCCCCCGGCCCACGTACAACCTGCTGGAGGAAACCGACCTGCTGGTGTTTGTGGGGACGGTGCCGGGCGACGTGATTACGGACGGGTTCCTCTGCCGGCAGGACTGGAACAAAAAGAACTTCCTGGTCACGGTGGACCCTTCACTTAGGGGCCGCTCGGGGCCCGTTTCGCGGCAGATCCTGGCCAAGCCCGACGCTTTTGTGCGCGACCTTGCGGGCATTGACCTGCCCGTGAAGGACGGTTGGAAGGCGTGGACGGCCCGGATGCGCGGCGAGCAGGAACGGTTCGCCGCCCTGCCCCCGGCGGAACCGGCAGCAGGGCAGGCGAGGATGGACACACTCATGGCCAACCTGGTGCCCAGGCTGCCGGAGGATTCGATGGTCACCTTCGGCGCGGGCGAACATACCAACTGGGCGCACCGCTATTTTCCCACCCGCCGCTACGCGTCCATGATCAGCGCCCGCAACGGTTCCATGGGCTATTCGGTCCCCTCGGCCATAGCGGCCTCGCTGGCTGACCCACGACGCCGGGTGGTAACCATTGCCGGGGACGGCGAGTTCCTGATGAACGGGCAGGAACTGGCCACCGCGGCACAGTACGGGGCCACACCGCTGGTGATCGTGATGGACAACCAGGAGTACGGCACCATCCGCACCCACCAGGAGCGGCACTATCCGGCCCGCGTTTCCGGGACGCAGCTGAAGAATCCGGATTTCGGCCTGATGGCCCGGGCCTTCGGCGGTTTTGGGATCACCGTTACCGACGACCGTGACGTTCCGGCCGCCCTGGACGCGGCGTTGGCGGCCATCGATGAGGACGGCGTCTTCGCGCTGATCCACCTCATTGTGGAACAGCGGGTCAAAGCCTATTGAGGCGGGGATTTCCTTTAGCTGCGGGCCCGGAATTTCCCAGCCGCCGGACGTAAACTGACCTTCGCATCACTTCCCGTGAGCTTTGAATCAGGTTGGAGCCGGCATGCTCTGGAAAATGTTCCTTGGACACCTGCGGCCGCGCCCGCATCGGCAGGCAGTAAGCCGGCATGTGCTCTTCGGGCTGGCAGCGGAGGAGGTGGTATGAGCCCGGAACCCACCGGTGCCCGCGGCGGAACCGCCGCGGCCTCCGACACCCGGCCTGCCGCCGTCGAACGCATCCCGCGTCCTGCCGGCGGGCCAGGCCGGGGCGGTCCGTTTGCCGGCATGAATGTGCCGGCGGAGAAGGCGCTGAACTTTGGCCCGTCCGCCCGGCGGTTGGCGGCTGAGTTGCGCCCCGAAAGGGCCTGGCTGCTGCTGGTCCTGGCGCTCGGCGTCGTCAGCGTTTCCTTCTCGGTGATCGGGCCCAGGCTGCTGGGCGAAGGCACCAACCTGATTTTTGCCGGGGTGGTGTCCCGCGACCTGCCCGCCGGGGTGAGCAAGGAGCAGCTGATTGCGCAGCTGCGGGCTGAGGGGGACAACCAGAAGGCGGACATGCTCTCGCCCATGGCGCTGACGCCGGGGCAGGGGATCGATTTTGTGGCGCTGGGCAGCGTGCTGATGTGGGCGCTGCTGCTGTATGTGCTGGCGTCGGCGTTTATGTGGGTGCAGGCCTATGTGCTGAACGGCGTGGTGCAGCGGACCGTGTACCGGCTGCGGGAGCGGATCGAGGGCAAGATCCACCGGCTGCCGCTGCGGTACTTCGACTCGATCCAGCGCGGTGAGCTGCTGAGCCGGGTGACCAACGATGTGGACAACGTGTCGCAGAGCCTGCAGCAGACCATTTCGCAAGCGGTGACGTCGGTGCTGACGGTGGTGGGGGTGCTGGTGATGATGCTGATCCTGTCGCCCACGCTGGCGCTGATTGCGCTGGTGACCATTCCGTTGACGCTGGGGATCACGGCCCTGATTGCCAAGCGGTCGCAGAAGCTGTTTGTGGCGCAGTGGAAAAACACCGGCGAGCTGAACGGGCAGATCGAGGAAACGTACACCGGGCATGCGCTGGTGAAGGTGTTTGGCCGGCAGCGGGAGGTGGAGGAGCGGTTCCGGGCCAAAAACGTCGAGCTGTACCAGGCGAGCTTCGGGGCGCAGTTCATTTCCGGGCTGATCATGCCGGCCATGAACTTCATCGGGAACCTGGTGTACGTGGGAATCGCCGTGGTGGGCGGGCTGCAGGTGGCGTCCGGGGCGATGCAGCTGGGGGACGTGCAGGCGTTCATCCAGTACTCGCGGCAGTTCACCATGCCGCTGGCGCAGCTGGGGTCCATGGCGAACCTGCTGCAGTCCGGGGTGGCGTCCGCTGAGCGGGTGTTCTCGCTGCTGGATGAGGAGGAGGAGCTGACGGACCCGGACGCGCCGTTGCGGCCCGAATCTGTGCGGGGGCGGCTGGAGTTCGAGGACGTGTCCTTTGCGTACTCGGCGGACAAGCCGTTGATCTCTTCGCTGTCTTTGGTGGCGGAGCCGGGGCAAACGGTGGCGATTGTGGGGCCCACCGGAGCGGGGAAGACCACGCTGGTGAACCTGATGATGCGGTTTTACGAGCTCGACGGCGGCCGGATCACCCTGGACGGAGTGGACATCGCGCTGATGCCGCGGCGGGAGCTGCGGGCGCGGATGGGGATGGTGCTGCAGGATACGTGGCTGTTTGGCGGGACCATCAAGGACAACATCGCGTACGGCCGGCCGGGGGCTTCTGCGGAGGAGATCCTGGAGGCGGCCGAGGCGACCTATGTTGACCGGTTTGTGCGGTCGCTGCCTGATGGGTACGACACGGTGCTCACGGATGAGGGCGCCAACGTCTCGGCGGGGGAGAAGCAGCTGCTGACGATTGCGCGGGCGTTCCTGGCCCGGCCGTTGGTGTTGATCCTGGACGAGGCGACCTCATCCGTGGACACCCGGACGGAGGTGCTGGTGCAGAAGGCGATGAGTGCGCTGCGGTCCGACCGGACTTCCTTTGTCATTGCGCACCGCCTGTCCACCATCCGCGACGCCGATCTGATCCTGGTGATGGAGGCCGGGCAGATCGTGGAGCAGGGGACGCACGCTTCTTTGCTGGCCGCCGGCGGGGCTTACGCGCGGCTGTACGAGGCTCAGTTCGCGGCGCCGGTGGCGGAGGTCTGAGATTTTTACGAAGCCCGGTTCCCAAGACCGGGCACCCCTTGGACAAGACTGTCCGGCAGCACGACCGTCCGGTTGGCATCTAAGTCCCCTTCATCGGATCCCTGCTGCCTGACGTCAGCGTGGGGTGTACGAAAGCCACTGACGGCAATGACGGCAATGACGGTCCGACGTACGTATAGAGCGCCCGTGCGTGCATGCTCATCGTGCGGGGTAAGAGTACATCGCCCATCGCCAGGGCGGTAGGCGGCATGACGCGCATCGAACAGGGGCGCTGAGGGACCCGCTCAGGGACTGGTTCACGACAAGCGGATGACTCTCGGGGAAGGATGTTGAACGCCCATCACCTCCGGCAAAGATACCTGATGCAGCTATCAAGCACTTGTCCGTAGTTCTATAGTCTTTAACCATGACCAGGACTTGGATAACACAGATTGCGGCAATCGCAGCATTAATATCGAGCATCATGCTCGCTAATGATTTGAATAATCTATTTTCCACTCTTTGGAAAGTGGTATTGGGTAGCATTGCCGTGCTGTTCGCAATCCTTTCGGCTACTTGGGAGATCGTCGGAACTTACAAGTCTCAACCACGTCGCTTTAAAGGACCCAAGCGAGATGCTAAAATCCTAAAATACATGATCAAGCTGCTCAAACCACAGTCCCAATGCGTGATCTCTTCAAATGATCTAAGTTGGGTGGATGCGGCTGCTGAGAAGGTGCTGGAGGAGAAGGCGAGTACAAATTCACTCACACTTCTAATGCCAATCGAGAATGATATCAGCGTTAGACTAGTTTCCAAAGGGGCCAAAGCGTATTATTACGGTGATGATCAATTTAAATTCACAAGCCGTTTTACTTTGTTCAATCCGTCCGGATCGGGTGCCTGGGTCGCAATCGGTCATAGGACCGAAGAAGTGCACACAATTCGGAAAATTAGCTCTAAGGACGATCCGGCCATTCATCTCGTTGACGATCTATATCGCTTGATGGCACGGAATAAGATGCGCGTGTCGCCCAAATGAATGACGAGATCAGATTCCTGACAGCGAAGAGTCAAGCAGCCGTTACACGCGAATGGGACCTAATTGCACCCCAAAGAGATGCGCAAATTGCATCCGACCATGATGCATCCTTCAGCCGTGTACTGGAGCCGTGGGTTCTCAATCGCCTTTGTGAAGCCAAATCAGTCATAGACGTAGGATGTGGAACAGGGCGACTCACCGCCAAGCTGCAAGGACTAGGCAGGCAAGTAATAGGGCTTGATCCAAGTGCTGCAAGTATCGAGATCGCGCGGTCACATGATGTTCAAAGTGACTATATAGTTGCCTCCGTCGAGGAATGGACAGCGGAAAACCCTGACGCTAGCTGCGATTTGGTTGTCGCAAGCATGGTATTAATGGATGCTCTACAAATCGATAAGGTCATTACAGCGCTTGCGCGTCTAAGCCAGTGTGGACGACTAGTGGTTACCTTTACACATCCGGCTTTCTGGCCGGCGTACTGGGGGTATGCGGCTAATCCAAAATTTAACTACTCAGATGAGATCCTCGTCGAAGCGCCATTCAAAACTGCCTCGTTAGAGTATTCGCTATCGACAACCCATGTGCATCGGCCGCTCAGCAGGTATATCGAAGCACTTCGAAATAGTGGATTAGAAATTACTTGTTTTGAGGAACTTCGTGGCCCTGAGTCACCCGAGGTTTTCCCATTTCCGAGGTTCATCGGCATTGAGGCGGTGCCACGTGATGTTTGAATTTTGTCTGCCTGTTTCGCGCTTCAGTACTGAGGCGTTACTCTAAAGCCAATGTTTTCAGCCGAGCCTAGTTGTAATTCCCACTGAGGTTGCGAACGCGGCTGATGGGGGTTGTGCCGCCGATGCCGGTATGGGTTCTGTGGTGATTGTAGTGGTGTAGCAATTGGTCGTAGGTGGCGGCGCGTTCGGCTTCTGAGGTGTAGGGCCTGGCGCAGGCCCGTTCTGCGGCGAGGGTGCGGTTGAAGCGTTCTACCTTGCCGTTGGTCTGCGGACGGTCGGGGCGGGTCCGTCGGTGCTTCAGGTGTGGGCCCAGGGCAGCGGACGAAGGTCCTGAAGTGGTAGCAGGATCCGTTGTCCGTCAGGATGGCTTTGACGGTGATGCCGTGCGCGGCGAAGAACGCTGCCGCGCGGATCCAGAAAGCGGCAGCGGTTTCCTTCTTTCGTCGTCGAGGATTTCCGAGTACGCGAGTCTCGTGTGGTCGTCGACGGCGTGGTGGAGGTACGCGTACCCGGTCCCGGCCCTTCGGTTCCCACGGCCCAGCGCCCGGTGGCCGCCGCCATTGGGAATACGCCCGAGCTTCTTGATTGTCTTAAGAAACTTGCGCGTCCGCAAGGGGCTTGAGGTCTTATGGCTCACACGTCCTCAAGATCATCTTCGCTGATTTCACCCGACATGGCCTTCATAACTTCGCTCTCGAGCTCCGAATAGCCGCTCTCGCCTAACTCATTCATCAGTTGGATCGCTTGACGCTCGAGGTCGGGGTCGCCGGACTGCCGCGCTCTCGCGATGACCATAGGGACAGCGTTGCGTGACAGGTCCCATGTATGAAGGCCTGCTGCGGCTTTACCGGATAAAAGCAGTCTTGTTGCTTCAAAGGCTCCCTGGGGATCAAGCTCAGCAGAGCTCGCGATCTGTTTGCTGATCATGAATCTTTCCCCAGCGAGTCCAGGACTTAGCTCGAGAGCTTCCTTCAGGCGGGGTAGCCACCACCAAGCATGGAATTGATTGCTCCGGATAAACCAGTGGAACTGGTTTAGTTCCATGGCATCGTCAGGATTGGAGCGTACGTGTTCAACTCTTGAATCCCAGAGCGCCGCCAATCGATCACGAATAACCTCGTCGACAGATTCAACGTTGGTCATAGACCACGCGATGCGACCAAGGGCCTGACCTCTTAGTTCTGGGTCCGCTGTTGTAAAGAATGCACCCGCTAGCGGATTGAATGCCGTCCGATGATCAAAGATGATCGCGTAGATTGCCCACTCACCGATTTGCTGCACTGGGTCGGTCCTGCCCTTCCAGCCCGAAACCAATGGAATTCGCGATTGGACGGCCCCCAGCATGCAAGGTTCGAGGAAAGCGTAAAATTCGCGGTGATACCGGTGAATTGCCATGGCAGTTGTCATGGCAATTTGCTGATTACGAGTTAGGCCATCCGCTGTTCCGAACAATTCGTTGGCCCTTTCTCCAATCCAGTTGGGTGCTACTGTCAAAAAATGTCCGAGTCCTTCACCCAAGACAGCCCGTGATGCGCCGTGAACGTCGGGCATGGCAAGGGCTCCTTCAAGTGCAGCGAGTGCCGTTTGAAACCAAGGGGCATCTTTGCCATGTGATATCAGATTCAGCAGGCCGTGGACCCTAATGGGCCATCGTAAATTGAGGGATAGTGTTAGTGGGTCCATGTCGCCCTTGTGTGAGTCGTATTCGGCCCATGCTGTTTCGTCTTCTGCTTCTGTTAGCAGAAGCGCTGCAAACTTCCGCAATGCTTCTTCGGGAATTGCTGGCAATTCCCGCTTTTTGGCGAGTTCTTCGAGCAAATTTACGGCCGCTTTTTTGGCGCCTCGGAAGTCATTGTCATCATCGAAATTGTCACCTTCATGAGGGAACCTGGAGGTGTTGCTATGAGTGAGCACATCGTGGATAAGTTCTGTGACCAACTCCCAGTCAAGGTTTAAGCCAGCCTTAAGGGCTGCTTCCCAACCTTGGAGTATTGACCGTAAGTAGGTGGGGCGGAGCCTGTCGACCAAACCATCGATCCCGTCGAGTAGCCGCGGATTGGTGGTAATTAGCGCTGAAAGTTCTCTGCCTTGACCTTCGTGAGACGGAGCGGGGCCCCAAGTGTCGCCGGCCTGCCAGCTTTCTAGGTGTGCTGCCAGGTCCTCTGGGCCCATCACAGACATTTCGTCCTGAGACAAAGGACTGTTGGGTCCGCTCCAGGTCGTTATCTTGTTTAGGGGGGTGAGTGGCGAATCGATAGAACCCCGCTGGTTATCCAGTTGAACTAGTATCGTTTTCAGCTCAGCAGGTAGCGCATCATTCCCAATTCCTGATAGCCATCGATGCTGCCACGTTTCAATCCATTCTTGGACGCGGGCGGCTATAGCCTCAGGGGATTCTCCTTCGTGGTAGCTGGCCAGGCGGTCCTGGGCTTCCTCTACACCCATTGGAGGGCCATTCTTGATGAAGGCAACGAGGGGTTCCAATGCGCCCGGGCGGTGTCCTGCTAGTTCGCGGGCAAGTTCACAAAGCTCGATGCGACACGCATCATCCCGGTGGTCACCGTCCGCCAGGAGTTCTGTGGCGGTATCCAGCAGGCCTCGTTGAATGTCGTCTCTCGAGGCACCCGCTTTTTTTATTGCCTCAGTGGTGGCGTGAAGAGTTATCCTTCGGGCCAAAACCATTGGGGACCTTGACAGCATCATTCTCGTTGATTGCGGCTGTGCTGCCATGGCCGCGGTAGTCGCGTCGCGGACTGCGTCGATGAGCGCGTGCTCTACGGAAGCGAAGCGATCATCCTCATTGCGGATGGATGATCGTGAGGTATAGGTCATGTCGAAGTCTTCGCTTAGATGCCCTGTGTCCCGTTCGTATTCCTCAAGCCAATGTAATGCAGTTTTCAGGGCATCATCGCCAAGGGCTGCAATTATTGTTGGCAGGCATTCTTCATACCAGTACTCATCGATTACCAGCTCGGGTGCTTTGGTGCTCTTCTTTCCCCGGGGGCGGAACAGCAGGTTGGCGACCGCAATGCCAGCCTTGCGTTGACCTCCGTTGAGCAAGTTGGCCGCAAAGGCGACCATTTCAGGCGGACTTGAACGCCAGCCGTAACCTGTTTCGTTCCAGGCAATGACCAGTTGCTTGAGCCTGGCGGCTTCTGCAGCCGGGATCGAGGCTCCAATTCTGAAGGTTGCAGCACGCACCCAAGGGTTTCGGCTGCCCTTCAGCTTCAACAAGATGTCTACGACCGCAGTTGGAACGTCAGGTGCTACCCGTGTGAGGTAATCGATCTCTGCCCAATGGTGGTCTCGAATGAGTCCGTCACTTGTTGTTTCTGGCTCGGGGGGATCGGCGAACATTCCCTCGCTCGCCAAGGGGACTACCCACATGGGATTTCTTAGTCCCGCAAAGAACGCCCGTCGCAGAGCGGGCGTAGCGATCCGACGGAGAACTTCATCTATCTGGGAGCGGGTTGGTGGTTTGTACGTCGGCATCAGCTCTTGTCCTCCGTGACTTCATTAATTTCTGCAAGGAGGTCTTCCAAAGCATGAAGGTTTTCAAAGAATAGTCCGGCCCGTACCTCGATGACGTCCTCAATCACGCGGAAATGGCCAATCAGGACCTCGTCCGTTGGAAGCACTTTCCCGTTGTCGTGATCCCTGTCGAGATGCGTCCATCCGACGAAGAACTGGTAGGTCCTGTTCCATTGATCGATGACAGGGTGCGTTGCTGACGAGGATCCGGTTAGCAGCGCTGCAGCATTCTCGCGGTTGCGCCCCTGCTCCCTGGTGACGGTACTGGTTAGCGCGGACAAGGCTTGAGCAAGCTTCCTGGGTACCGGAATCAGATCCTGGTCCAGTTCCAGGTCAATCCCCGGGTGCTCTGTAAGCAGTTGGGGAAGTTTCCTCAGAAGAGCTACCGAAGAAGGATAGGGGCGAGGGATCGAAGCCTCCGATAAGACTGAAGGTAGTCCATTCATCAACTCGCGCATGCAATGGCAGATGACAGAGACCCGAGCGTTTTCGCCTTCATCGACCGGCGCGGCAGCCAGAAGGTCCACGGCCGCCCTGTACATGCCCGCTAAGGCTAAACTCCGGTGTTTCAAGAACTCAAAGACCCGCTGCCGACGTTCGTCGAAAAGTTCGTCTGCGGTAGAGGTCAACATTTCGCTTGTTCAACCCGTTCACTACAGGAACGGCTCCCGGCGGGTACCCCGTATAAGACTTCCGCAGCAACTGATGTCCTGAAAATCAAATGCCTCCGCTGTTGTCCGTGCATAGTTCTGCCTCCTAATCCTGACTTAGTCGAGTGATGTAGTCGGCCATGCCCGGCAGAGTGAACGCCACCCGGCCGGTGGACGGAGCGCAGATGATGCCCTTGCTAATGAGCGCTGACCTGGTCATAGTCATGGAACTCTGTTTCTTTCCGGCACGGTCTGCGAGTTCAGATGTACTAGATCCGTCCTCTTCATCGACAGCCATGTGCCGGAGGAAAGCCTTTTCGGCCTTGGTGGTCTTCTCCCAGCGGGACGGGAAGAAACCTTGGTCGAGTTGCTGACGGCCAAGTTCTATTGCAATCATGGCGACTGCATTGGTGATGGACGTCTCAGGAGCTGTCTCCCAGGCAGCGTAGCCATATTCCTGAATAAAATAGGGATAGCCCCCTTACGCCTCAAGCAGTAGTTCCCGTGCTTCACTGTCGAAAACGACACCGTATTTTGATGCGGGGACAAGCAGAGCAGATTCGGCGGCTTCCGCGGTGAGCGAACCAATGCTTCTGTAGGTGAACAGCCGCTCGGTATAGTTGCGCGACTCACTGAGCACACCTGGGAGGTTCGGTAGGCCCGCCCCAGCGATATATAGAAGGGCCACTCTCTTTGGTTGGCCAGATGTTGGACGCTGAGCAGCGCAGCCATAAGACTAGAGTCTAAGTCCTGCATCTCATCAATGATGAACACCAAACCAGAGCGGGTCTCAGCGAGGGCCTGCGACAGGTCTTCGACCAGATCTTCAAGATCGACTTCAATTGAGCCGGAGTCGGCACGTCCATGGTTCAGGGCGACACCGATGTCGATTCCTGTAACTCCAAGTTTGGCGGAAAAAGAGGCAAGGGAGCCAAGCGCCGCCTTAAGTTTCGCTCCGGCTATCCTTGTGTTGTGCTTTCGTCCTGCTTGGAGAAGGCTGCGGGCAAGTTTGGCCCTGACTGCTGCCAGACCGCCGTCGGCACCACGTCTTTCGAGGGTGATGACCATCAAATCGGCGCGTTCGGCCCGTCGCAGGAATTCGTTCAGGAGGACTGTTTTTCCGACACCGCGAAGTCCGTGGAGGACAGTACCCCGATCGGGGTGGCGCTGCCGAATTTTCGCCATCAAAAGATCAAAGGCGTCGATCTCAGCGTCGCGCCCTGCAAGTTCAATGGGACGCCTGCCAGAACCGGGGAGTAGGGGTTGAGCGCGCTTTCCATATCTATTAGTGTAAAGCTTTATCCATTTTTTTGGATAAGGTTTTATAGGCTTGTGTATTTCACGGCCAAGGCGGCATTAGGAGATGACATCCGACCCTAAATTTTGAGGCCGATCCTGCGTTAACCGAGCGAGAGAGGATTGAAGTGGCAAGCGCTACCAAGGGTCTGCCCGACAGTCGGATCATCACTGCCGACGACGCCAGTAGGGACGCCTCCTTGCAGAGTATGGCAACGACTTTGGGCAACCTCCGTCCTGGGGAATCACTCACTGACTTTGTTTCCCGTGGCTCTGAAGTGATAAGAGAGCACGTTGAAGCGATTGCCGGCGCGGTTAAACTGGCAGATGCCTTTGACGTCATCGAATTGATGCGGCTTCGCGAGATGCCGATGGTGCTGGATGGCTTCCGAGAAAGCCTCTCAGACCAGCTGCCCACAGCCGTCGACGTGGTTGCACTTATCCTGCTCGCGCGGGGCGCCCGAGATTCGTCGGCCGTCGACGTGAAAGCAGCGCAGCCTTCCAAAGTAGTTCCCGACCTTCACAACCACGCAAGAGCGTTGCTCGCGGTGGGTCAGTTTGTGCTTCTGTCCGGTGGCCAAGCAGAAAGATTCGGGCCGCTCACAACCCTCGCAGCTACGTACGTGGGCCATGAGCTCAATGTGAAGTTCAAGCAATATGCGCACATTCAGGATGGGTTGAATGAAGCGCTGTTCAGCAGTAAGCACCTTGGCACACTTTTGCTTGAAGTCTTTGGTTTCACCTACGAGGATTTTCTGGGGGTTCGTGAAGCAATCGGGTCGGTCTATCTTAACCGCCTTCTTTCAGCGAGAGACGTTCTCGGTGATGTAGTCCAGGAGTGGGCTGCTAGTGGTCGATCCGGACAGTCGACTGAGCGCACCGAACAAGGTAGGACTGCTGTATACGATCTCATGTTCTATCCGGGGGAGCGTGCGAGCTTTACCGCGACAGATATTGCAGATGCATCATCGGTGCCTAAAGCCCGTGTGGAGCGGATTCTTGATCGATTCAGCATCTCCTTTGCGGCAGTAGACGATCCAGTCACAGCAGTTGAGTCGTTCTTAGCGGGCGACAACCCGCTCCGGAACGTATCGCTGATTGCTGACGGCGCTGGCAACTATGTCACGATGAACGTTCCCATCGGGACGGATTGCTTCCGGCAAGTCATTGAGGCCGGATTGAAGGGCCAATCAGCCCGATGGCGGCGTTACGAGAAGCGCCGTATGTCAGTGAGCGAGCAGTTCTCCGTCGAATATCTCACGAAGCTGCTGGGGGCAGATGCCACACATGTGAACATCAAGTACTTTAGGCCGAATCCTGAAGTTGAACCAGCACAGCTGGCCTCGACTGCAGCCGACATCACGTCTATCGCCGAGCAGACCGAGTCCGATGCTCTGTTCCTCATTGAGGACGTCGCGGTCTGTGTTGAAGTCAAGGGGCGCAGTGTGTCGCATCAGGCCCGCGGCGGGCACGTTCAGAGATTGACCGGTGACCTCAAGTCCACGGTAGGTGAGGCCACCGACCAAGCCCTTCGGCTCGAGGGCCTGATCCGCACTAACGGTGGGCTCTGGCTCGAGGATAGGACCTGGCTCGATTTATCCGGAGTTCGAGAGGTGCGATCCATTGCAGTTTGCCTCGACGACATGGGCCCCCTTGGGACGGCACTCGACGAACTGGTCCGTGGCAATGTCATTAAGAGTGACCGGTTCCCCTGGATAGTCTCTCTGCACGATCTCGCGATTATCGCAGCGGTGATTGACCGCCCAGCAGAGTTCCTCCTCTACCTTCGCCGCCGAACGGAGTCGGAAGTATCGCTCAAGTTCTGGGCCATAGACGAGCTTGACCTATTCATGCTGTTTTTGTCCGGTCAGTTATATGTAGAGCCTGACCCTGACCGCGTAAGCGAGGAGTTTTTGGGAGTTCGCCGTCCGTCGGGCGGCGACAGGCGGCGGTATAGGAGTAGTGCGGTCCCGACGCGGGTTATGACACATACGGATCCTCTAGATGCCTGGGTATACCACCAAGAGGGGTCAGTGGAGGGACCGGCGCTGAAGCCTGAGTTCGAAGGCCATCCTGGTGTGCTCAACCTCGTAGATTTCCTGCAGAACGGAAAGAAACCGGGATGGTTTCGCTTTTCGGCAGACCTGCTGAATCTCAGCGGGGAAGCTCAAGAAAAGCTCGCGCGCGATATCAAAACCCTGGTCACCAAAACCCGGAGTGATGGTCAGCCACACAGTCTTTTCGTAGCCTTTGCAGGTGTTTGGGGTTACCCCACACTGTTTGTAGGGACGCAACCGAATACTATGCCTCAAGTGTCTGCGAGTCGTCGCTTGGCTACCTATGCGACGACCAAGAAGCATCAAGTAAAGTCTGACCGGTCACTAATGGTTCTGTTCGACCAACGGGGAAATATCCGGTCCGTGCGTTATGATAACAAGCCATTCGAAGATCGTCAGGACCTAGACGCTCTGGGCGATGCATTAGGCCTATTGCCTCCCGAATTCATGGCGCGACCGATACCGCCGTCTGCTCGAAGAACTACAAAGCGACTGAACGGGGGCAAGAAGAAAAGTCGGCGCCGGTAGACATGGGAGAAGCGATCCGCCGGGAGGGCCTCTTGTGGCCCCTTCTCCGTCCCAGCTTTACGTAAGGTCGACCATCGGCATGCTGGCCAAGGTCGTGCACCGGAGAAGGGCTTTGGAAGCTGGCAGCCCTCGTCCCCACGGCCGTAGCAAGCAGACACACAGCGCAACGTGTCCGCCCCCACACGTAACCTGTTGAGATGCCTCGCTTCGCGCTTGATATAGACTCCGTCGCCCGTCCAGTCCGCGCCCAGGCGCTCCTGGACGCGGTCAACAACCGGGTCGTCATTGCCGACGGGGCCATGGGCACCATGCTGCAGGGCCGGGACCTCTCCCTCGAGGAAGACTTCCAGGGCCTCGAAGGCTGCAACGAGATCCTCAACGACACCCGGCCGGACGTCCTCGCGGACATCCACGACGCCTACTTCGCCACCGGCATCGACGCCGTGGAAACCAACACCTTCGGCGCCAACTGGTCCAACCTCTCCGACTACGGCATCGATGACCGCATCGAAGAACTGGCAAACAAAGGCGCCAGAATCGCCCGCGAACGCGCAGAGGCAGCGGAAGCAACAGACGGCCGGATGCGCTGGGTCCTCGGCTCCATGGGGCCCGGCACCAAGCTCCCCAGCCTGGGCCACACCACCTACGATTACCTCAAGCAGACTTTCGCCCTGCAAGCGGAGGGCCTCATCGACGGCGGCGCGGACGCGTTCCTCATCGAAACCAGCCAGGACCTCCTGCAGACCAAGGCCGCCGTCAACGGCTGCAAACAGGCCATCGTTGCCAAGGGAATCCGCCTCCCCATCTTCGTCGAAGTGACCGTCGAAACCACCGGCACCATGCTCATGGGCTCCGAAATCGGCGCCGCACTCACTGCCCTCGAACCGCTCGGCGTCGACGCCATCGGCCTGAACTGCGCCACCGGCCCGGACGAGATGAGCGAGCACCTCCGCCACCTCTCCAAGCAGTCCACCGTCGCCATCGCCTGCATGCCCAACGCCGGCCTGCCCGTCCTCGGCCCCAACGGCGCGCACTACCCGCTCACACCCACCGAACTCGCCACCGCCCACGAACAGTTCGTCCGCGAATTCGGCCTCGGCCTGGTTGGCGGCTGCTGCGGTACGACGCCGGAACACATGGCCGCCGTCGTCGAACGCCTTGCGCCCTTCCGCAAGCAGGAGACGAAAGCCGGCAAGGGCCCCGCCCGCACCCCCACCGAGCGCGAAGCCGGCATCGCTTCCCTCTACCACCACGTGAACTTCGACCAGGAGTCCGCCTACCTCGCCATCGGTGAGCGCACCAACGCGAACGGTTCCAGGGCCTTCCGCCAAGCGATGCTCGAAGAGCGCTGGGACGACTGCGTGGATATCGCCCGCGAGCAGGTCCGCGTCGGCGCGCACCTCCTGGACGTCTGCATCGACTACGTGGGGCGCGACGGCGTCGCGGACATCAAGGAGGTCGTCTCGAGATTCGCGTCGGCCTCCACCCTCCCGCTGGTCATCGACTCCACGGAACCTCCCGTGCTGCAGGCCGGCCTCGAACTCATCGGCGGCCGCCCGGTGGTCAATTCCGTCAACTACGAGGACGGCGACGGCCCCAACAGCCGTTTCGCCCGCATCATGCCGCTGGTCAAGGAACACGGCACCGCCGTGATCGCCCTGACCATCGACGAACAGGGCCAGGCCCGCACCACCGACGGCAAGGTGGCCATCGCCTCCCGCCTGGTGGACTCCCTGGTGGGCGAGTGGGGCATGCGCGTCGAGGACATCATCGTGGACGCCCTCACCTTCCCCGTCGCCACCGGCCAGGAGGAAACCCGCCGCGACGGCATCGAAACCATCGAGGCCATCCGCCAGATCAGCACCAAATACCCCGGCATCAACACCACCCTCGGCGTCTCCAACGTCTCCTTCGGCCTCAACCCGGCCGCACGCATGGTGCTGAACTCCGTGTTCCTGCACGAAGCCGTCCAGGCCGGCCTCACCAGCGGCATCATCGACGCCGCCAAGATCGTGCCGCTCGCGTCCCTCCCGGAGGAACAGCGCAAAGTCGCACTGGACCTGGTCTACGACCGCCGCGAATACGACGACGACGGCAACGTCACGTACGATCCGCTGGCCATCATGCTGGACCTGTTCGCCGGCGTCGACACCGCAGCGCTCAAGGACCAGCGCGCCGCCGAACTCGCCGCGCTGCCCACCGGCGAACGCTTGCAGCGCCGCATCGTCGACGGCGAAGGCAAAGGCCTGGAAGCGGACCTGGACCTGGCCCGCAGCGAAGGCATGTCCCCGCTGGCCATCATCAACGACCAGCTCCTTGAAGGCATGAAAGTCGTCGGTGAGCGATTCGGTGCCGGCGAGATGCAGCTGCCGTTTGTGCTGCAGTCCGCCGAGGTCATGAAAAACGCCGTGGCCCTCCTGGAGCCGCACATGGAGAAGTCGGACTCCTCCGGCAAGGGCACCATGGTGATCGCCACCGTCCGCGGCGACGTGCACGACATCGGCAAGAACCTGGTGGACATCATCCTCACCAACAACGGCTACAAAGTCATCAACATCGGCATCAAGCAGGGCATCGTCGAGATCATGGCCGCCGCCGAGGAACACAACGCTGACGTGATCGGCATGTCCGGGCTGCTGGTGAAATCCACCGTGGTGATGAAGGAAAACCTCGCCGAACTCCAGTCCCGCGGCCTGGCCAAGAAGTGGCCCATCATCCTGGGCGGCGCCGCCCTGACCCGTGCGTACGTGGAGCAGGACCTCGCCGAGCAGTTCGAAGGCACCGTCCGCTACGCCAAGGACGCCTTCGAGGGCCTGGCGCTGATGGAACCGCTGGTGCGGGTGGCCCGCGGCGCCGACCCGGCCGCCGTCGGCCTCCCGCCGCTCAAGAAGCGCATCCACAACAGCGGCCCCAGGTTCACCGTGACCGAGCCCGAAGCCATGCCCGGCAGGTCCGACGTCGTGGCTGACAACGCTGTTCCCGCGCCGCCGTTTTGGGGCACCCGCATTGTGCGCGGCGTGGCCCTGAATGACTACGCCAGCTTCCTGGACGAGCGGGCCACCTTCATGGGCCAGTGGGGCCTCAAGCCCGGCCGCGGCGAGGACGGCGCCTCCTACGAGGAACTGGTGGAACGCGAGGGCAGGCCGCGCCTGCGCTACTGGCTGGACCGCATCCTGGGCGAGGGCATGCTGGACGCCTCCGTGGCCTACGGCTACTTCCCCGTGTTCACCGAAGGCGAGGACGTGGTGGTGCTGCATCACGGGGAAGACCGCGACGGCGTCCTCGGCACGCCGGGGCTCCTCGCCCCGGACGGTGGCTCGGGCGGCCCGATCGGCACCGAGCGCCTGCGGTTCACCTTCCCGCGCCAGCGCCGCGACCGGCACCTGTGCCTGGCCGACTTTGTCCGCTCCCGCGAGTCGGGCCAGATCGACGTGCTGCCGGTGCAGCTGGTCACCGCCGGCTCGAAGATCGAGGAGTTCACCTCCAAGATGTTCGCCGCCAACGCCTACCGCGACTACTACGAGCTCAACGGGCTGGTTATGCAGCTGACCGAATCGCTCGCCGAATTCTGGCACTCCCGGATCCGCAAGGAGCTGGGGTTCGCCGCCGAGGAACCCAAGGACAAGGCAGGCCTGTTCAAACTCGACTACCGCGGCGCCCGGTTCTCGCTGGGCTACCCGGCGTGTCCGGACATGGAGGACCGCCGCAAGGTGGTGGAGCTCCTCAAGCCCGAGCGGATGGGCGTGGTCCTCAGCGACGAGCTGATGTTGCACCCGGAGCAGTCCACCGACGCGTTTGTGTTCCACCACCCGGAGGCCAAGTACTTCAAGGTGTGAGTTGCAGCCGGTCCCTGGCCGGGGTGGAACGCGTCACTGCACCGTTCCCGCCTAGGCTGGAGACCGGCTTCACCCGCCGGAAGGCGGCCAGCACGGCCCGGCCCACCACCACGATCCCCATGATGGTGGTGACGGCACGCAGGGTGTCCCAGCCCGCCGTCGAGGTCAGCAGCGAATACAGCAGGAAGCTGGACAGGTTGGTGCCCAGCGGCGCGCCCGGCTGGTAGGAAATCCCCGTGCCGTACCCCACCGCAAACGGCCAGAACCACAGGTTGGTCAGCAGCCCGAACAGGTACGACGCCACCATCCCGTACCCGGCCAGCATCCACAGTTCCGCCCTGCCGCGCACGCCCTTGGGCAGCAGCCCGGCCACGGCGCCCACCCACGCGCACGCAAAAACCTGGAACGGTGTCCACGGCCCCATGCCGCCGGTCACCACACTGGACACGGTGATCGTGGCGGCGCCCAGGAGCAGCCCGAACCGCGCGCCAAACGCCCGCCCGGCCAGGATCAGCAGGATAAATACCGCTTCAACGCCGCCGACGCCGGTACTCGCCACCCGCACGGCCGTACCCACAGCGGCCAGGACCCCCAGCAGCGCCACCGTATGGGCGGAGCGGACGGAACCGTCCAGGGCCAGGACGACGGCGACAGCAGCCACCGGGGCGATGGCCAGTGCCGCGAACGGCAGCGCCGCCGCGGCATCCTTCGGGAGGGCGGTCCCCAGCAGCGGCCAGCAGAACGCGGCGAGGGCCAGGAGGTTCGCGGCAGCGAGGACCAGCAGCTCGCCAGCGCGGGGGAGCCGGACCCGGCGCCGCCGCGGTGCTGCAGTCGCGGCGGATACCTGTGCCGCCGGCGACACCGCGGCCGGTGACGCTGCCGCCGGGACCTCCTGCGCCGTGCGTGGTGGCCAGGCCGATGCTGCGACGGGGCCGGGAGCATCTGCCGGAGTTGGGTTGGGTGCTAACGCCCGTGCCGGTGCGACGCCGTCGCGCATCGGCAGGATCCGGGCAGCCAGGCTGTGGGCGAACGGAAGATCGTGGGTGGCGATCAGGACCGCGGCTCCCTGCTCCGCCGCTGCCAGGAGCGCTGCGGCGACGGCTGCGCGGGCGGCCGGGTCCAAGCCGCGGGTGGGCTCGTCGATGAGCAAAACCTCCGGCCGGTCCAGGGTCTGCAGGGCGATGGCCAGGATCCGCCGCTCACCTGCGGAGAGATCCCGAGGGTGTTCGTTGCCGTCCGGCATGGGCGCCCCGCCGCGCAGCCGGGACAGGTGCGCGGCAGCGGTGCCGGGTGCCAGGGGAGCGTCGTTGCGCCTGGCTTTCGAGATCCTCCGCTCGGCGGCGCGGAGTTCGCCGGCAACCGTGTCCCGGGTGAAAAGGTCGTCCGAGGCATCAGGTACCAGCGCAACCCGGACGTCGCGGGCCCGTCCTCCCGAGGCGGCTCCTTGCACCGGCGATTTCGCGGTGGACCGGCCCGTTCCTTCGCCGAGCGCCAGCGCCACCAGCAGCGACGATTTCCCGGCGCCGTTGGGCCCCACCAGCGCCGTGATGCTTCCGCGATGCAATGCCAGGGACGCGTCGCGAACCAACGTGGCGCCCTTGCGGCAGACGGCCAGCCCGCTGGCTTCGAGGACGGGTTCCCCGGCGAAGTGCGCAGGAGCCTTGGATGCGTGGGCTGTTGTTGCGGTTTGCTCGGCTGCGACTGCCTCGGCTGCCGCGCCGGGTGGCGGGGTCCCGGGCAGCAGCGCGCCGTCCACCACCGTCCACCAGGCGTCCGCCACAGCAGTGAGCGCCGCGGCCCGGTGCTCTGCCACAATCACGCAGATCCCAGCGTCCCGGGCGAGGCTGGCCAGGACAGTGATGACGCGGTCCCGGGCGTCAGCATCGAGATCTGCCAGGGGTTCGTCTACCAGGAGCAAGGACGGGCTGTCCACCACGGCGGCGGCGATGGCCACCAATGTGGCTTCGCCTGCGGAAAGGGTGCTGAGGTTCCGGTCCAGCAGGGCGGTAACACCCACCAGTTCCGCTGCCTCCCGGACCTGGTCTTTGGCGGCGGCCGGGGCCAGGCCGCGCAGCTCCAGGGCCAGGCCGATCTCGTCCCGCACCCGGCTGGTGGCAAACGCCGCCCGCGGATTCTGCAGGACCACACCAATCTGCCGGGCCGTTTCGCGGGGCGGCACGGCGGCGCGGTCAGCCCAGCCCACCCGGACGGTACCGCTGATGCTGCCGCCATCCACATGGGACAGGAGCCCGGCGGTGCCTCTGAGCACCGTTGATTTCCCGGCCCCCGTGGCGCCGGTAACCACAGTCACGCCGGGCCGCGGGACGAATTCCGTGACCTCGATCCTGGTGTCACCAATGCTGAAGTGCGCGTCGCGGATGGTGAGCGGCGCACCAGGGCGCGGACCGCCGTCGGGCGTGTGCCTGCGGGCGGCGCCGAAACCGCGGAGTTCCAGCGCGGCTGCAACCCTGCCGGCATGTTCCAGGGTGCGCTCCAGGATGGGCACCAGGGCACGAGGCCCAAACCGTTCGCCGCGGAGCCGGAAGGCCAGGCGGACGGAGGAAACGGCGTCGGCCAATGCCGGCAGGGCGGCCCACGCCACCACCAGCGTCCGGGCCACGCCCTGCAGCGGCCCGCGCCGGGCCAGCCGGACGAAGCCGCGGGAGATGTCCACCAGCGAATTGAGCACACCGAAGCCCAGGATGGTGGCGGCGATGGGGAACGCCGACGCCGCAGCAGCCAACAACCCGGGGCCGCTGACCGGCCCGAACACTGCCACGTGCGCAAACGGCACGGGCAGCCTTACCGCCGGAAGGTCAAACAGGAGCGGTTCGCCCAGGCCCGCGCCGTTGAAGAGGACCCGGTAGATGACCCGCGCCGCGATGAACACGGCGGCAAGAACCGCCGCTGCTCGCAACGGCGCGGGCCGGAAACTCATGCCGCTGGGGCGGCCGGTTCGCCGTCGACCGAGTACAGCAGCTCCAGGCTTTCGCCCGGCTTGACCTGCAGGGTGGCGAGGCCTTCCTGCGCGTACTCCCAGGCGCCGCCGCTGGGCTTGACCCAGATGGCCCAGTAAGCGAACGCGGCAGGCATCCCCGTGCACTCTTCCTTGTACGTGCCTTCCTTGTGCTTGATCTCCAGATCCGCGGCGGGGACGCCGTTCACCCGGCACACCAGTTCGGTGGGGTACTGGACGGTGCCCTCGGTCTTGACCTTTGCCTCCGCCAGCACCTTGGCGGCGGGCGTGGCGGCGTCCGCGGGAACGCACACGGAGGTGGTGGCGGCGTCCTGTTTCAGGGCGCCCGAATCCACAATCACCGTGACCCCGGTGCAGGGACCGTTGTCGGCGCTCGCCGACGCCGAGGCGCTGGCCGCGGGGGCGGAGGACGACGGCGAGGTGGCGGCCGGTGCTGAGCAGGCAGCGAGGCTGAACAGGAGACCTGCGGCGGCGAGTGAGCTCGCGGCCGCGGTACGAAGGGTAGGCAGAGTCACGAGTCCAAGATTAGGCGTAGCCGGTCCGGAACCGGAGGCCGTTCCCTTGTGTGACGCCGGACTTTTGTCCCCGGCACGAAACGGAAGCGGACTACGGCGGGTGGGCACCCGGCGTCGTCCGCTTCCTTGTACCAGGTGTGCTTAGAGCGCGCCCTGGGCGGCGGTTCCGACGGGAATGGGTACGAGGCGGGTGACCTCGACCGGCTTTGCCAGCAGGCCCTCCAGCGCAGCGTTAAGCCGCTGGACGGGTTCGCCGGCGCCGTGGGCGTCCAGCAGCGCCGCGCTGGTCCACTTCTCGATCATCAGGATCTGGCCGTTGGGTGATTCATGGATGGCGTAGAGCAGGCAGCCGGGCTCCTGGTGGACTTCGGCGATGGCCGGCGCCAGGGCGTCCACCACCTGCTGGTAGAAGCCTTCGTTGGGGGTGAATGCCGCAGTCACAACGATGGTCATGGGTGCTTTTCCTTTGCTGGGTGGGTTCATCCGGTGGGGGACGGGACAGGTGGGGACGGGACAATGGGGGCGTGGGCCAGGGTCAGGCGCCCAGCGGCACTGCCCCGGCATCAGAGTTCCGGCCGGCCGGTGCGAGGTTTTCGCCGGTGGTGCTGTCGAAGTAGCTGGCCTTCCCGGGCTCAGGGACCACGGTGCAGGCGTCGCCGGCCATCAGCCGGGATTGCCCGGCCTGGCGGATCCAGATGAGTTCGTCACGGTTTAGTTCCCACGTCTTGAGGTCCAGGGCGGGGTCCGGCTGGACCCCGATGAGGGTGTCCGCCCCGAGGTCCTCGATCCGCCGGACAGTGCCGGGCAGGCCCTGCCTCCCTCCGTCCACGGTGACGCTGAGGTGTTCCGGGCGAACGCCCACGGTAACGCCCCCATCGCCAAGCCGGGGTTGACCAACCCCGGGACCGTCCGGAGCCGCCAACGTCAGTCCGCCAACCACAGACTGGCCGTCAACCACGGCAGCGGCCATCAGGTTCATGGGCGGGCTGCCGATGAACCTGGCCACATATGTGTTGGCCGGTCGGGTGTAGATCTCCTGCGGCGTGGCGTGTTGCTGGACCACGCCGTTGTGCAGGATGACGATCTGTGTGGCCATGGTCATGGCTTCCACCTGGTCATGCGTGACATAAACGAACGTCTTGCCGGTCAGGCGGTGCAGCCGGACAATTTCGCCGCGCAGTTCCGCCCGGAGTTTTGCATCCAGGTTGGACAGCGGCTCATCCAGCAGGAACATTGATGGATTGCGGATGAGGGCCCGGGCCAATGCCACGCGCTGGCGCTGGCCGCCGGAAAGGCCGCCCGGCTTGCGGTCCGCGTACTGGTCAAGCTCCAGCATGGCGGAGACCCCGGACACCTGCTTGGCGATGTCCTTCGAGGAACCAAACACCCGCCGTGCAATGGTGCTGATGCCCGGAATGTGGTGCCAGCCCTTGAACTTGTCCAGCGCCAGCGGGAACGCGATGTTCTCCCGGACGGTCAGGTGCGGGTACAGGGCGTAGGACTGGAAAACAAAGGCGACGTCCCGCTCGCGCGGGCTCTGCCGGTTGACCCTGAGGTTATCGAAGATGACGTCCCCCGCGGTGGCGTCCGTCAGGCCCGCAATGATGCGCAGCAGGGTGGACTTGCCGGATCCGGAAGCGCCTAGCAGGACCAGGAACTCGCCGTTGTCCACCTCGGCGCTGAAGTCGTGGATCACCTTGGTGTCCCCGAACCGTTTGCTGATGTTGCGTAATGAGAGCTTTGCCATGATCAACCTTTGACTGAGCCGGCCGTGAGGCCTGAGACGATGCGACGCTGGACAAGGAGGAAGAAGATCAGCGCCGGCAGTGTGAACAGCAGCGCTGCTGCCATGACGGAGTTCAGCGAGGTCAGGTACTGGCCAACGAACGAGGCCAGGCCCACCGACGCCGGCCACAGGTCCCGCTCGGCGATGAACGTCTTGGCCAGCAGGAACTCGTTCCAGCCGTCAAAGAAGTTGATGACGGCGGCAGCGGCAACGCTGGGCAGGATCAACGGGGTAAGGACCAGGGAAAGGATGGTAACCCTGGGGCAGCCGTCAACGGATGCAGCTTCCTCGATTTCGTATGGGATGGCATCGATGGCTCCCTTGATGATCCAGACGCTGACCGGCATGGTGAACGCCACGTTGGCCAGGATCAGGCCGCCCATCCCGTTCAGCAGCCCCAATGATGCGAACAAGGCATAAATGGGGACCACCAGGAGCGCCTCCGGCAGCATCTGGGTGGCGAAGAGCAGGAACCCAGCGGCTCCCTTGCCGTAAAACTTGAACCGGGACAGCGCATATCCGGCCAGGACAGCGAAAACGAGGGACAGCAGTGTGGTGCCGCCGGCGATGACCACCGAGTTGGTGAGCCACTTGAAAATCGGGACGGTGCCGATCAGTTCACCGAAGTCGGCCAGCCGTTCCCAGTGCGGCCACCAGCCCTGCGCCTGGCCATAAAGTTCCGAGTCCACGCTGAGGGCAGTGTTCAGCATCCAGTACAGCGGGAAGCCGGAGAACAGGACCAGGGCGGCCAGCAGGAGCAACCGGACGGGCTTGCTGAAGTTCCGTTGTCCCGGCGCCTTGAGCCGCCGCCGGGCGGGAGCGTGGAGGACCGGGGGTGCTTCTTTGGTGCTCATATCTCAGGCCTCCTTGGCGGCAGTGCGCCGTTCCATGATGAAGTAGACAACCGTGACCAGCAGGGACAGGACCAGGCCCAGGGCACCGATGGCTGCGGCGCGGCCCAGTTCCTGGTTGCTGAAGGCCTGCCTGTAGACGTTGACCACCAAGGTATTGGTGCTGTCCACGGGGCCGCCGCCGGTGAGGAGGTAGATGATCTCGAAGCGGCGGATGGACCAGATGGTCATCAGTAGGGTGACCACCCGGACCGTGGGGGCGATGTGTGGCCACGTGACGGCCCGGAAGGTTTCCAGCGCGCCGGCGCCGTCCATCCTGGTGGCTTCATACAGTTCGGTGGGAATGGACTGCAGCGAGGCCAGGACCACCAGCATCACCAGTGGCATGACTTTCCAGACGGAGGTCAGGACCACGGCGGCCATGCCGAACTTGGGGTCCACCAGCCAGCCCTGCTGGCCGATGCCCATCACGCCCACCACCTCGTTGAGGACACCGTCCGAACGGTTGAAGATCCAGCCGAAAATCAAGGCGGTGGCCACTGTGGGCACGGCCCACGGGAAGGTGATGATTGCCCGCACCACCGTGCGGCCCTTGAATGCGCGGTTCAGCAGCAGCGCCGACCCGGTACCGATGACGACGGCGAACAGCACCGTGGCGGCCGTGTACAGGACGGTGGCGCCCAGGGAGTTGTAGAACTGGGGGCTGCCCAGCAGTTTGGCATAGTTCTCCAGCCCCACGCCGGTGCCGCCGTCCGGCCGTACCAGCGGGGTTTTGGTGAAGCTGAGCTGGATTCCCTGCACCACGGGGATGATCATAAAAATGATCAGGTAGATGACGGCCGGGCCGACGTAGATGTAGGGGGAGATTTTCTGCCACATGTGATGCCGGGAAGGCGCATCCTGTATTGGCGGCTGCGCCACGGCGGGCGGGGAGATCGAAGTTCGGAGCGACATTGCCCGGATCCTTTGCCTAGGTGTGCTCAGCCGATCAGCTGAGTTACTTGTGTCTGTGCGGTGGCGAGTGCCTTGGCAGCGTCGCCGCCGTCCACGAGGTAGCGTTCCACCTGCGTCATGACTTCGCGCATGATGGCCTTGGTCTGCGCCTCATAGCCCTTGATAAGGGGGCTGCGCGAGTCGGCGGCGAGGTCGATGAACGCCTTGGCCCACGGGTTTGCCGCCGCGTAATCGGGCGCCAGCGGCACGTCGGTGGCCAGGGTGGACGGTCCCATGGCGGTGCGGAGTTCCGCCTGGCCTTCATCGGAGCCCACCCAGCCGACGAAGTCGACGGCAAGGTTCTTGTTCTTGCCGAACCCGTTCACGGCCAGCACGATCTCCTGGTGGGCGGATGGGCTGGGGAGCGGGATCCGGTCGGCGAAGCCGATGTCCTCGGACTTCAGCGTCTTGGAGGAGCGCAGGATGCCCGCCACCGTGGAGGAGACATCGATCATCATGCCGAGCCTGCCCTCACGGAACTTGGTGCGCATGGTGGACGCGTCGTCGCCGATAGGCATGGCCCCGGACCGGTAAAGTTCCCCGAAGGCCTCCACCCCGGCGATGTTTTCCTTCGAATCGATGGTGGGGCGGGACCCGTCGGACCAGGATCCGCCGAACCCGTAGGTCCAGACGTCGAAGTCCATGAACCAGGAATCGAACTCGGTCATCTGGTGGCGGACCCCGAACCCGTCCAGGCCGGTGGCGTTCCTGATCTCCCCGGCGGCGGAAATCAGTTCAGCCACAGTGGTGGGCGGTGCCACGTTGGCCTTTTCCAGCAGGCCCCGGTTCCAGAAGAAGTTCCAGTTGAGCCGCTCCCAGGTGATCCCGTACTGCACCCCGTTCACCTCGCCGGACTTGATGGTGTGGTTGAACGGGGTGCCCTTGTGGGATTCGACCACCGAGGTCAGCGGAGCCAGGATGCCGGCGTCGGCCAGGGGGTAGAAGTTCACGTCCTGCACCACAAAGATGTCAGGGCCGCCCTTGCCGCCAAGTTCGGTGTTGAGCTTGTCGGCGAAGGAGAGGAACGGGGTGGTGCTTTGGGCCAGCACGGCTGACGGGTTCTTCTTCTGGTAGGCCTGGACGGCTTTCCACATGGCCTCGCCGCGGCCCGGCTCAAGCCACTGCCAGCTGCCGAACTTCAGGGTGCCGCCGGCTGACGCCGCCCGGTTGGGGTCCAAAGCCGGGGTGGCGCCGCAGCCGGCCAGCAGCAGGCTGGCTCCGGCCGCTCCCAGGAATGTGCGCCTGTCGATCATGTCGCCGGCACCACATCAAGGGCCAGGGCCTCGGTCTCGCGGCGCAGCTTCAGCGCCTGGTCCAGCGAGGTGTCGATCTCGACGTCGTCCCAGCCCACGATGCCGCCTTCGGGGATGTCGTTGACGAGTTTGACATGATGGGCCATGGCGACCGGCAGGGCGCGGTCCCGGACGGACTTCTCAGCCGAGATCAGCTTGCCCCAGACGGTGAAGCCGCCTTCGCCGTCGAGGATTTCACCCGCTTTGAGGTCTTTTTTGGCGCAGGCCACCACGTCGGCGTGGAAGCCTTCGGGCGCGCCCGTGGCTACTCCGCGGAGCACGGCGTTCGCTATCGAGACGTTCAGTTCCAGGCCCACGTAGTGGTACGGGCGGTACAGGGCGGCGTACTGGCCGGTGGGGTCCGGGTGCCAGGGGTATTCCTGGAAGCAGCCGGAGACGTACTTGTTGGTGGCCTTGACCACCACAAAGACGCCTTCCTGGGTGTTGTGGGGGATCCAGTCGCCGGCGCGGGTCACGCTGGACATCACATCGACGCTGCCTGCATGGCTGAGGACGCCGCCGTCGGCTGCCGGCCGGCAGATCGTGGCGATTTCCTCGACGTCGCCGGGGGTGAAGGTGAGGCCCTCATCGGAGGGGCGCAGGCCGGCGGCGTTGGCTACCGCCGCCATTTCGATGGCTGCCTTGGTGCCGTCGCGGAAGGAGGTGTGCATGTACGGGTTGAGCTGGCCGGAATCGGTCAGCTCCTTGGAGAACTCCCAGTTTTCCCACACATTGTCCGGATTCATGCCGTGGTAGTGCGAGAGGTACTTGGCGCCCTTGCCGGCGCAGACCACGTCGAAGCCCGACGTCCGCGCCCAGTCCACGAGTTCCCAGATCAGGGCGGGCTGGTCGCCGTAGGCGAGGGAATAGACGACGCCGGCCTCCCGGGCGCGTTTGGCGAGGGCAGGTCCGGCGAGGGCGTCCGCCTCGACGGTGACCATGATGATGTGCTTGCCGGTTTCGATGGCGCGCAGCGCGTGGTTGATGCCAACGATCGGGTTGCCGGTGGCCTCTACGATGACGTCGAGTTCGGCGTCGAACAGGGCAGCGGCGTCGGTCACAACAGTGGTGGCACGGGTGGCCAGGGCCGTTTCGATGTCGTCAACAAAGGCTTCATCGGGCCACTCGACGAGCTTCAGTGCACCCTTGGCCCGCTCGGCGTTGATGTCGGCAATGGCCACCACGTGGATGCCCGGGATGTTGCGTGCCTGCGCCAGGTACATGGTTCCGTAGCGGCCGGCACCGATCAGGCCCACACGGATCGGGGCGCCGTCGGCCTCGCGCTGGGTCAGGAGTTTGTGGAGGTTCATAATTGCCTTTCGGTGGTTTGGCTGCGTCCGTGCTGGACGGCCAGTGGTGTGCGCCGGTGCCTGTGCAGCGTTGCGGCAGGCTGTGGCGTTCGGGGCCGGCGGGGTGGTGCCGGTGGAATCCGAGGGGTGCGGTGGTAGACATTCACTGTGGAAGTAAACATAATGGAACCGGTTCCACTTTTATTTCATACCTGCCGGACGAGGTCAATACCCTAGTCTGAAAAAGTTCCTGCCGGACTTGACGGCAGAGCTGCAGTAGCCGACCGAGGAGTACACGTGCAGAAGCAGCCCACCATCCGCGACGTTGCTGCGGCGGCGGGAGTATCCGTCGCTGTGGTCTCGCGGGTGCTCAACCCCGGGTCAGGGCCGGTGGCTGCCGCAACCCGGGACCGGGTTCACGAGGTCATGGCTACCCTGGGTTACCACCCGCGTACGGCCGCCCGGGAGCTGAAGCACGGCCCGCCCACCACCCTGGGCCTGCTCCTGGCGGATGTTTCGAATCCCTTCTTCGCCCGCCTTGCCGACCAAGTGGTCCAGGAAGCGCACTCCCGCGGCATCCAGGTGCTGTTGATGACCACCCAGGAGGACGACCAGCTCGAATCCGAGCGGCTCTCCACCCTGATCGAACGCCGGGTCAGCGGCATCATCGCCACCCCCACGGGGAACAACCTGGATATTTGGAAGAGGCTCCAGGACATGGGAACGGACGTGGTGTTTGTTGACCGCTCCATCCCTGCCTTGGCTGACGTGGATGTGGTGACCATCAACAACGTGGAGTCGGGGCGGTCCGCCACGGCCCTGCTGGCTGCGCACGGACACCGGCGGATCGCGATGATTTCCGGGCCGGCGGAATCCACCACGGGCCGGGACCGGATCGCCGGCTACCGGCAGGCCCTTGACGCTGCGGGGCTGGAGCGGGATGATCTCCTGGTCCGGTCGGCGGCGTTCCGCGGCACCGCCGGAGGAGATGCGATGAGCGCGCTCCTGAACCTGGACGAGCCACCCACCGCAGTGGTGGTGGCGAACACCGCCCAGGTGACGGCTGTACTGGGCCGGCTGGCCCATGCCGGGGTGTCCGTCCCGGCGGAACTCTCCGTGATCGTCTTCGAGGATTCGCCCTGGACGGAACTGATGATGCCGCCGCTGACCATCGTCCGACAGCCCATTGACCTCCTTGCCCGGCACTCCGTTCGCCTTGCCCTAGCCAACCCGGGTGGCAGGACGCCCGGCAAGCCTACGGTGGTGCGGGTGGATGCCGAACTCATTGAACGCGCCAGCGTGGGCCGGCTCAAAGTCCGCGCCTGACAAGTCGTTCCGCTCTACCCTTCCCGCGGCCGCGTGCCGCCGCACCCTGCACCGGCTGCCTGCGGCAGCACCGGCGCCGAACCCAAAGGACTGACATGACGCAGACTACCTCCCGCTCCTACGCCCTCCTGGGTCTCGGGCCCATGGGCGCACCCATGGCCCGCAGGCTCCTGGCCTTCGCGCCCCACCTCACGGTGTGGAACCGGACGGCCGCGAAAACCGAACCCCTGGCGGCCCTGGGCGCACGCGCGGCAATGACGCCCGCTGAGGCCGCGTCCGACGTCGTCCTCACTGTCCTTCCCGATCTGGAACAAGTGGACAGTCTGCTGGGCGGTCCGGACGGCCTGCTGGCGGGCTGGGACGCCAAGGGCATCAGCAGTCCTGTCCTGGTGGTCCACGGCACGGTGTCGCCGGTGGCGGTGGCCGGCTTTGCCGAACGGCTGAAGGCCCGCGGCGTGACAGTCCTCGATGCGCCCGTCAGCGGCGGGACGATGGGCGCGGAGGACGGCACTCTCAGCATCATGGTGGGTGGCGACGCCGGCGCGGCAAGCGACCTGGAACCTGCCTTCCAGTCGATGGGCACCACCGTGCGGTACCTCGGGCCCAGCGGCTCGGGGGAACTTGCCAAGGCCTGCAACCAGATCGTTGTGGCCGCCACAGTGACAGCAGTTTCCGAGGCGATGCTGTTGGCCCGGCAGGGCGGCCTCGACGTAAACGTTGTGCTGGAGCTCCTCAGGGGCGGCTTGGCCGATTCGGCAGTCCTGCGGCAGAAGGGACAGCGCTGGGTGGAGGACAATTTCGACGGCGGCGGCAGCGCCAACAACCAGCTCAAGGACCTGGGGTTCATCGCCGAGGTCGCGCAGGCCCGCGGACTGGACCTGGCCCTCAGCGGCACCGTCCGAGACCTGTTCGCCGACATGGTGGCCCAGGGCGACGGCGCACTGGACCACACCGGAATCCACCGGTCGCTGGCCCGCCGCGCTCTCTCCGCCAACTAGGTAGCAGTAGATGTCGTTTTGAGCGCTCATAACGACATCTACTGCCAGCTACTTGGGGGCTCGCGCAGCCGTTGAACTCAGAGCTGCAGCTCCATAAAAACGCTGTTGGGATCCGGCCGGTAGTCCGCGAACGGCGGGCAATCGGTGAAGCCGTGCCGCGCATACAGCCGCCGGGCTGGAGCGAAGTAGTCCTCGGTGCCGGTTTCCAGGTACACCCGCTCCAGGCTGTTGGCCCGGGCGTCGGCCAGGATGTGCAGGAGCATGAGGGTGGCGACGCCGCGCCCCCGCGCCTGCGCCGAAGTGCGCATGGACTTCAGCTCGGCAGAAGCAGCCTGGCCAGGCACCGGTTTGAGGACCTTGAGGGCTCCGCACCCCAGCAGGGCGCCGCCCTCCCGTGCCGTCCAGAAACTGATGTCCGGTCCGGCCAGGGCTGCCGGGTCCAGGGCATGGACGCTTTCGGCCGGTGAGGTGGCAAACATGTCTGCAAGGTGCTCGCTCAGGAGCAGGTGGACATCGTCGCGGTGGGGGCTGTCCCGGTCTATAAGAATCATCAGTTCCAAATTTACCGGGCGCAGCGGAGGCGCGGCACGCGCCGCCTGGAAGCACAGCCGGGAAAGGCGCAGGCGAGTTCAGTGAATGCGGCCTCCGGAAGCGAAAATGCAGAAAGTTCACAAAGCCGGCTTTTATACCGTAAAAATTCAGAAGTTTTCGAATTGGTTGCCGGAAATTCCCTCCAGGTAATCATTTTCTGCGTGACTGGCAATAAAAATATAAGTGTGTATGGTACTGGGTACAAGCACCACAAAGAAAGATGTGATTCCAGTGTCGGGTAAATCGCCTAAAAGCAGCAATGTCAAAAAAGCGGGAAAATCCATCCTCGAAAAAAGGGCCGATAAAAGGGCCAAAACCGAGAGCAGTGAAATCAGTTTCATAAAACCGCGCAAGAACCAGCGCTAGCGGGCCCAGCCATGAAAAGCATGTGCAACGCACTGATCATCCCGGCTCAACTCACACAGCCGGTACGCCTCGAATCCGTCGATACGGACATGCCGGCACTTCAGCGGTTGATGTCGGGAAACATCGAAGCAATCAGTACCCGTGATTGGCATGCCTACGTCAGCGACGAAGGCAACCGCCTGCCGCAGAACATCCGGGCCGAAGTGCTGGCCCGGGAAGCCGGTGTTCACCTCGAAGAGGTCCTGAACGGCACAGCGGTTTTCCTGGGTCACTGCAGCCGCGGGCAGGAAGTGGACGCGCCCCTGCGACTCATCCGACTGGCGGAAGCCCTGTTCGAGCAGGCGCTGGCCGCCTGAACGCTTGCGCCTCCCGCTACACCAGCGGCCAAGGGTAGCGGGAGCCCGTCAGGTCCACAGGCAGTGTCCCGTCCTGCAGGATCCGGCGGGCCCGCCGCTTCAGGGCCGCGTTTTCATCGTCGTCGAGCAGCCCGGCCAACTCCTCAGGAACGGCCTCGGCGAGGGGTGCGATATCTGCCAGTAGCCCGTCCGGAATTGCTTCGCCGGCAAAGTCCCAAATGACCGTGCGCAGCTTAAAGGCAGCGGAAAAGCACAATCCGTGGTCGATGCCCCAGATCCGGCCGTCGCCGCCGCGGAGCACGTGCCCGCTTTTGCGGTCCGTGTTATTGGAAATGAAGTCAAACAAAGCCATCCGGGCCAGCTCGGGATGGGTGGACGGGTCCTCCGCCGCCAGCGTGAAATAGTGCTGCCGGAAATCGCAGTCGATAAACGACTGCAGGGACCCCACACCAAGCGGTGCGTCCTCCCGGATGACCGTGGGCGGCACCATGCCCCAGCCCAAAGCCTCACTGAGCAGGTACGCCGCCCGCTCCCGCTTGTACAGCCCTGGATCGAAGTCGGACAGCGGCTGTTCGCCGGCCTCTGGTTTATAGACCGCCTGTGCTACCTCATCCCCATGGGTGAGGCGGACCAGGAACGTGGCGTTGCTGCTGCGCGCAAACTGGCCCACCAGCTCCACTTCGCCCAAGGTCAGCAACGCCAGGTCCCGGTCCGTCACGGCATACCCCTGGCGGCGGAAAACCCTGTCACTGCGGCCTCAATCCGCTCAACGGTTCCGAGTAGGAATTCACCATCAGCACCGACGCTGCCCGGCCGTCCACAAACGAGACCGCGGACACTGAGCCCGGGCTGATCATGATCCGCTGGAACAGGTCCAGCGGCGTCCCCACCGCATGGGCCACTGCAGCCTTGATGGTGTCCGCGTGGGAGAAGCAAACGACAACGCCGCCCGGATGGGCCGCCACCAGGTTCTCCAGGGCACCCACCATGCGGTCCTGCATCTCCGTAAAGCTCTCCCCGTTGGGGAACCGGAACGTGGACGGGCTGGACTGCACAGTCCGCCACTCCGGCAAGGCGGCCAGGCGGGAAATCTCGGCACCGGTCCAGTCGCCGAAGTCGCACTCCAGCAGCCCGTCGGCCGGCTGGATTTGCAGGCCGTTGGCGGCCGCCGTCGGCCCTGCCGTTTCCTGGGCGCGCTCCAACGGCGAGGAATACACGGCGGTGACCGGAAGCCCCACGAGGCGTTCGGCCACCCGTTCCGCCTGGGCCCGGCCACGCTCCGAAAGATGCAGGTTCGGGGCCCGGCCCGGCAGCACCTGGCCGGTGGTGGGCGTTTCGCCGTGGCGGACCAGGAGCACAAGCGTCACCACAGGCTTGTCGGCGGGAGTGGTGGGAGCGGTGGACGGGGCGGATTCCGGCGGGGCCGGCTGGGCTGCAGCAGTCATCAAGAATCAGCGTAGTACTGCCGGCGGACCAAAACTTGTCCCGCGTGCACAAATGTTTCGGATCACCCCATCGGCCCAGCGAACAGGTCTACGGTGGAGAAGTGACTGAACGCCCTGAGATCTCCACTGTTGGTGAACTGCGTGCCTCCGGCCATGTTCACAAGGACCTGCGGACAGAACTCCGCGACAACCTCCTCTCCGCCCTGGCCGCGGGCCGCGACCCGTGGCCCGGCATGTTCGGCTTCAGCCGGACCGTTATCCCCCAACTGGAGCGCGCCCTGATCGCCGGGCATGACCTGGTGCTGCTGGGCGAACGTGGCCAGGGCAAAACCCGGCTCCTTCGCACCCTGGCCGGGCTGCTGGACGAATGGTCCCCGGTGATCGAGGACTCGGAGCTGAACGAGCACCCCTACAAACCCATCACCGGGCCCTCGCGCGCCCGCGCCCTCGCCGAAGGGGACCGGTTGCGGGTGGCCTGGCGGCACCGTTCGGAACGCTACGTGGAGAAACTCGCGACGCCGGACACCTCCGTGGCGGACCTGATCGGCGACGTCGACCCCATGCGGGTGGCCGAGGGCCGCCGGCTGGGGGACCCGGAAACCATCCACTACGGCCTGATCCCGCGTTCCAACCGCGGCATTGTGGCCATCAACGAACTCCCTGACCTCGCCGAACGCATCCAGGTCTCCATGCTGAACGTGATGGAGGAGCGGGACATCCAGATCCGCGGCTACGTCCTGCGCCTGCCGCTGGACGTCCTGGTGGTGGCTTCCGCCAACCCCGAGGACTACACCAACCGCGGCCGGATCATCACCCCGCTCAAGGACCGGTTCGGCGCCGAAATCCGCACGCACTACCCCCTTGAACTTAAGGATGAGGTGGCGGTGATCGAGCAGGAGGGCCACCTGGTGGCCAGCGTGCCGCCCGTGATCCTGGAGATCCTGGCCCGCTACACCCGAGCCCTGCGCGAGTCCCCGGCCATCAACCAGAGCTCCGGTGTCTCCGCCCGGTTCGCCATCGCCGGGGCCGAGACCGTTGCTGCGGCCGCGCTGCGGCGCGCCAGCGTGCGGGGTGAGGACGAGGCCGTGGCCCGGATCATCGACCTGGACGCCGCCGTGGAAGTGCTCACCGGAAAGATCGAGTTTGAATCCGGCGAGGAAGGCCGTGAGCAGGACATCCTGGACCACCTCCTGCGCACCGCCACCGCCGAGGCCGTCCGGGAACACTTCCAGGGCCTGGACCTGGCGCCACTGGTCGCTGCCCTGGACGGGCACTCCACGGTAACCACCGGTGAGCTGGTCACCGCCAAGGAATTCCTGGCGAACCTGCCCTCGCTCAACGGATCGGGCCTCTACGACGAAATCGGGAAGCGCCTCGGCGCCGAAAACGACGGCCAGCGGGCCGCCGCCGTCGAACTGGCCCTTGAAGGCCTCTACCTTGGCCGCCGGATCTCCAAGGAGTCCGACGACGAAGCCACCATCTACGGCTAAGGACAGGCACGCGCCATGAGCCTTCATCCCCGCTCCCGCTATGGCCGCTACCGCGGCGGGCCGGACCCGCTGGCGCCGCCCGTTGACCTGACGGAGGCGCTGGATGCCGTGGCCGAGGACGTGATGGCGGGCTACTCGCCGCGGCGTGCCCTGCAGGAGTACCTGCGCCGCGGCGGCCCGGACCAGGAAGGCCTGGACGAGCTCGCCGGCCGGATCCAGCAGCGCCGCCAGGACCTGCTGGGCAAGCACAACCTCAACGGCACGCTCAATGAAGTGAAAAAACTCCTGGACACGGCCGTACTGGAGGAACGCAAGCAGCTGGCCCGCGACGCCATGATGGACAACACGGACCGGGCCTTCCGCGAGATGCAGATCCAGAACCTGCCCCAATCCACCGCGGCGGCGGTCAACGAGCTGGCCTCCTACGACTGGCAATCCAGCACGGCCCGCGAGGCGTACGAAAAAATCAAGGACCTCCTGGGCCGCGAGGTCCTGGACCAGCGCTTCGCCGGGATGAAGCAGGCACTGGAAGGGGCCACGGACCAGGACCGGGCAGCCATCAGCGCCATGCTGGCCGACCTCAACGAACTCCTGGACAAGCACCGCTGGAAGGCGGACACCCCGGCGGACTTTGCGGAGTTCATGGCCAAGCACGGCGAGCACTTCCCCGAGAATCCCCGGAACGTCGAGGAACTGGTGGATGCGCTGGCCAAGCGCGCGGCGGCAGCCCAGCGGCTGATGCAGTCCATGACCCCGGAACAGCGCGCCGAGCTGATGCAGCTCTCCGCCCAGGCCTTTGGCTCCCAGGACCTGATGGCCCAGTTGGGCCAGCTGGACGAGACCCTGCAGGCCCTGCGGCCGGGGGAGGACTGGAACGGATCAGAGCGGTTCGAAGGCCAGGAAGGCATGGGCCTGGGCGACGGCACGGGCGTGCTCCAGGACCTTGCCGAGCTGGACCAGTTGGCGGACCAGCTGGGCCAGGACTTCGACAGCTCCCACATGGACGACGTGGACCTGGATGCCCTGGCCCGCCAGCTGGGGGAGGACGCGGCGGTCAGCGCACGCACGTTGGCGGCGATTGAAAAGGCAATGCACGACGGCGGCTACCTCACCAAGGGTGCGGACGGCGACTTCCGGCTCTCGCCCCAGGCGATGCGGCGGCTGGGCAGGTCGCTGCTGCGTGATGCCGCCAAGCAGCTGTCCGGGCGCCAGGGCAGGCGGGAGACGCGGGAGGCCGGTGCCGCCGGCGACCAGACCGGATCCAGCCGGCCGTGGGAGTTCGGCGACACCGCGCCGTGGGACGTCACCCGGACCATCACCAACTCGATCCGCCGGACCATCGCCGACGGCGGCGACCCGGGCCGGGGTGTCCGGCTGGCTGTGGACGACATCGAGGTGACGGAAACCGAGGAACGCACGCAGGCCGCCGTCGTCCTCCTGGTCGACGTATCCTTCTCGATGGCCGCCGAGGGGCGGTGGGTGCCCATGAAACGCACGGCGCTGGCCCTGCACCACCTGGTGTCCACAAGGTTCCGGGGCGACAAACTGCAGCTGATCACGTTTGGCCGGTACGCCCAGACCATGGACATCGGCGGGCTGACATCGCTGCCGGCCTTCCGCGAGCAGGGCACCAACCTGCACCACGGGCTGCTGCTGGCCAGCCGGTTCTTCCGGAAACACCCGGCCATGCAGCCGGTGCTGCTGGTGGTCACCGACGGCGAACCGACGGCCCACCTGCTGCCCGACGGCGAATCCATGTTTTCCTGGCCGCCGCACCCCTCGACCATCCGCGCCACCGTGGACGAGCTGGACCGGGTGGGACGTGCCGGCGCGCAGGCCACCTTCTTCCGGCTGGGCGACGACCCGGGCCTGGAACGCTTTATCCAACGGATGGCCCGCCGGGTTGACGGCCGGGTGGTGGCGCCCGAAGCCGGCGAGCTCGGCGCTGCGGTGGTGGGCGAATACCTCCGCGCGCACTTCCGCGGCCGGGCGTACGGCGACTCCGATTGGGCGTTCTAGGCGCCTATTGCCCTGCCTCGACGGGCCCCCGGCGGTACGTTTCCGAGACCCTGCGGTACACCGGGGTGAGGAACGCCAGCGCCGCGGCGGCCATCAGGATGATCCCGGCCACCAGGAACACCAGGGCGATGCCGCGGGACACGCCCTCGCCCAGCAGCGGCGCCAGCTGCGCCGCACCCTCCGCGGACCTGGCGTACGGGATGATCCAGACCTCCGCGATGGGGGCGATGAGGAACGCGGTGATGGGTGCCGCCGCGGATTCGAAGGCCATGGCGAAGCCAAACACCCGGCCCTGCCGGGGCAGTGGGACCACCTGCTGGATGATCGTCTGTTCTGCTGCCTCCGCGAACGGCACCATCACCATGTAGAGCCAGATCCCCGCGATGTACAGCCATGGCCATTCCCGCAAGGTGAACACCGCACCAAAGAGGCCGATCAGGATCACCGCGAACAGCAGGGTCCGCAGCGGGTTGGAGCCCAGGCCGAACTTGCCCACGAGTGCCCCGCCCACAACAAATCCGGTGGCGCCAAGCGCAAAGAAGGCGCCCCACAGCTCAACCGGGAACATCTCCAAGCCGTAAGGATCCATCAGGGCCATGTACACGCCGCCGATGAGGTTGTTGAAGGTGGAGAACAGGATCAGTGCGAACAGGCCGGCAATGGCCAGAACGGCGGCCATGGATCCGCGCAGGTCGAATCCACCTTGGGCATCCGTGGCTGCCGGCTGGGTTTCCTCGGGCATCCGCACGGTGAGCAGGTGGCCGTATGCCACGGCTGTCAGGACCAGGGCCGCGGCGATGGTCCAGCCCATGCCCAGCAGGCCCACCGACAGCCCGGAGATGACCGACGTGGCGATGAACGCCAGGCCCTGCACCATGCCCACCAGTCCGTTGGCGTTGGCCCGCCGGTCAGGATCGATCAGGATGGTGACGGTGGTGGACAGGGCGATGTTGCGCAGGTTTTCCACCACCGCCCCCACCAGGATGATCACGGCAAAGATCCAGAACCACGGCTGGACCAGGTCCAGCAGGTCGGCCTCCGGCGTCAGCAGGAACATGATTCCGGCGACGACGAACATCACCAGGGTGAAGCCACCGGCAAAGCGCATCACCGCCAGCTTGCGGTACCGGTCCACGAAAGTGCCGAAGCTGATGCTGGAGAGCGCGATCAGCAGCATGTACGCCCCGCCGATAACCCCGGTGGCAATCACATTTCGCGTCTCCAGATAGACCCAGAACGTCAGGGCGAACCAGAGGTAGCTGGTGGTGATGTTTGCCAAGGCAGTGTTGACCAGGATCCCGGTAAACGTGCGGGACCGCTCTGCCGGGGTTCGCAGGTGACTGGTGTTGGCTGGGGCATCGGCGAGCCCCGGACCCGCAGCCACCAGGGGATCCGGTTTGTGCTCGGTCATGGGCTCCAGTTTACGGACAACAGGCCCCCGCGGACATGGGAAATGCCTGCGTAATTTGGCTTGTGGGACAGGTCAGGGTGCGGTGGGTTGGCCGTTGATGAGGCGGTTGAGGTGCCAGGGGTTGGTGTTGTGGAGGGGGGTCGGGAGGAGTTCGGTGGGGAGGTTTTGGTAGGCGACGGGGCGGAGGAAGCGGTTGATGGCGAGGGTGCCGACGGAGGTGGTGCGGGTATCGGAGGTCGCGGGGTAGGGGCCGCCGTGGACCATGGCGTGGCCTACTTCGACGCCGGTGGGCCAGCCGTTGACGATGATGCGGCCGACTTTTTGTTCGAGGGCGGGGATGAGGGGCGCGGCGGTGGGGTAGTCGTGGTTGGTGAGGTGAAGGGTGGCGGTGAGTTGGCCTTCGAGCCGGGTGATGGCGGTGAGGAGGTCTTCGGTGGTGGTGTAGCGGATAACCAGGGAGGCTGCGCCGAAGATTTCCTGGTGCAGGATTTCGTTGGTGAGGAAGTCCTTGACCTGGGTCGCGTAGATGGCCGGGGCGGGGGCGTTGTGGGTTTGGCCGTCGGCGCCCTGTCCGAGGACGGTGACGCCGTCCGCAGAGCCCAGTGCTTCGGTTCCGGTGTGCCAGGATCCGGCGATGCTTTCGGTGAGCATGGTCTGCCCGGCGCAGGTGGTGATGGCGTGGTTGACGGCGGCGGCGAACTTGTCGCCTGCGTCGCCGGTGGGGGCGAAGAGGAGTCCGGGGGAGGTGCAGAGTTGTCCGGAGCTGCCGGTGACGGCGGCGACATACTGCTGGGCGAGGGTGTCGATGTTGGCGGTGGGGCCGGTGAGGGCGCCTTCGAAGACGATGACGGGGTTCAGGGAGGACATTTCGGCGTAGACGGGGATGGGTTCGGGGCGGTTGGCGGCGGTCCGGGTCAGGGCGGTGCCGGCGGCCTGGGAGCCGGTGAAGCCGACGGCTTTGATGTTGGGGTCGGCCACGAGGGCTTGGCCGATGCTGGCGCCGGGGCCGTAGATGAGGGAGAACACGCCGGGGTGCAGGCCCTGGTCGGTGACGGCTTTGGTGATGGCGTGGCCGACGAGTTCGCTGGTGCCGGGGTGGGCGTTGTGGGCTTTGAAGACCACGGGGCAGCCGGCGGCGAGGGCGGAGGCGGTGTCACCACCCGCCGTCGAGAAGGCGAGAGGGAAGTTGCTGGCACCGAAGACGGCGACGGGGCCCAGCGGGATTTGGCGTTGGCGGATGTCCGCCCGGGGTGTGGGGGTGCGGTCCGGGAGGGCGGGGTCGATGCGGATGCCGCGGTGGTCGCCCTGGCGGACCACTGCGGCGAAGAGCCGGAGTTGGGCGGTGGTGCGGGCGCGTTCGCCGGTGAGGCGGGCGGTGGGGAGGCCGGTTTCCTGGGTGGCGCGGGTGATGAGGTCTTCGCCGATGGCTTCGATGTTCTCCGCGATCGCTTCGAGGAAAGCGGCGTGGGTTTCGGGGTCCAGGGTGCTGAAGGACGGGTAGGCGTCAGCGGCGGCGGAGGTCGCCGTCGTCAGCTGTTCCTCGGTGATCAGCGAATACGCGGGATCGAGCTGCTCATTCGTGGCGGGATTGAAACCGAAGGCGGTTTTGCCGTCGCCGACGACAGGCCGGCCGGCGATCAGGGAATGTCCGGAAAGAATCACAACAAGCTCCAGGGTGTGGGGATACGGGAAAGCATCGTTGGGGCCGGCCGCCACCCGGCAGCCGGCCCCGACACTTCGAACGGGTCCGGGCTCAGCCCTTGACCGCACCGGCGCTGAGTCCCTGGACCAGGAACTTCTGCACGTAGGCGAACAGGAGCACCACGGGAATGATGGCAATGACGCCGCCGGCGGCCAGGGCGCCGAAGTCGGCGCCGAACTCTCCCAGCAGGTAGCTCAGGCCCACGGGAACCGTGAACTGGTCCTGGCTGCTGATGAACATGATGGCGAAGAGGAAGTTGTTCCAGGCACTGATGAAGGCAAAGGAACCAACGGCCACAATGCCGGGTTTCAGCAGGGGAAGGACCACCAGCCGGAACGCCTGGATGCGGGTGCAGCCGTCCACCCAGGCGGCCTCCTCCAGCTCCACCGGCACGTTGCGGATGAAGCCGGACATCAGGATCAGTGACAGCGGCAGGTGGAACACCGTGTCGGAGATGATGAGGCTCCAGAGGCTGTTGGTCAGGCCCACGGCGTTGAAGATCTCGAAAAGCGGGATCAGCATCATGGCCCCGGGAACAAACTGGGTGCACAGCATGGCCACGAGGAACAGCGTCTTGCCCCGGAACCTGAAGCGTGCCAGGGCGTAACCGCCCAGCAGCGCGATGACCGTTGAGCACAGCAGGCTCATCACGGCCACAAACAGGCTGTTTTTGAAGTAGATGCCGAATCCGGAGCCGTTCCAGACCGTTTCGAAGTGCTCGAAGGTGATGGGCCAGGGGACCAGCGAGGTGGATCCCGTGGGTCGGAACGCGAAAAGCAGCATCCAGTAGAACGGCACAAGGGTGAAGATCAGGAACAGTGCCAGCGGCACGTAGGTCAGGACGCGGTCGATCCGGCGTTGGCGTGCCTTGAGCTTGCTGATGGGCCGGGCCGGTATCGGTACCGGCGCGATGGCACGGCCAGCGGCATGCGCTTTGGGAAGCAGCGAGGTCACTTGTCATCCTCCTTTGACTTGGTGATGCGCAGATAGACCAGCGAGAAGAAGGTCAGGATCAGGAATGCCACCACGGTCAGGGCGGACCCGTAGCCGAAGTCGCGGTCGTGGATGGCCGTTTGCGCCACATAGAGCGGCAGGGTGGTGGTGGAGCTTGCCGGCCCGCCGCCGGTCAGTGTGTACAGGAGGTCAACGTTGTTGAATTCCCAGACCGCCCGCAGCAGCGTGGCCACCACAACGGCCTGCCGGATATGCGGCCAGGTGATGGACACAAACTTCCGCCAGGTCCCGGCGCCGTCAACGTCCGCGGACTCGTACAGCTCCAGGGACACTGACTGGAGATCGGCCAGGATGAGGATGGCGAAGAACGGGATGCCCTTCCACATTTCGGCGAGCACCAGGGCCCAGAACGTGGTGTCGCTGCCTGCCAGGAGGGACACGCCGTATTCGCCGATGCCCATGTCGGCAAGATAGCGGCCGACGCCGGTGGACGGGTTGTAGATCAGGATCCAGATGGTGGTGGTCAGGATGCCTGACACGGCCCAGGGGGAAAAGACCAGGGATCGGGCCAGCCCGCGGCCGATGAACGACTTGTTGATGAGCAGGGCCAGCGCGAGCCCGAAGACAAACTGAAGCCCCACTTCCACCACCACCCACTGGGCGGTGAAGGAAAGGCTCCGCCAGAACAGCGGGTCCGAACCCATCGCGATGAAGTTCTCGAAGCCGGCAAACCCGTCGTCCCAGGGCTGGGTGACGTTGGAGTGCTGCAGGCTGTAGTAGAAGACGCTGCCCACCGGGTAGACCAGGAACACGAGCGTCAGGATCGCGGCGGGCGCGATCAGGAGGTAGGGGTACAGGCGCCGCGACCTGTTCGCTCGCTTGCGCGGCGTGGCGGCCGGCGGCCTGCCGGGCTTTTGTTTCTGGGCGATCAGGGCCATGGCCTACTTCTTCGCGTGCTTCTGCTGGGCTTTGGTGAGTTTCTCCGCGGACTGGGTCAGGAAGTCCTTCACGGAAAGGTCGCCCTGGAGCACCCGCTGCCACTCCGGAAGCATGTCCGTGGTGGTGATGGAGTTGAACTCGGGCAGGTAGAACGGCTGTTCCAGGACCACGGCCTTGCTGTCCTCAACGGCTTTTACGGAGGCCTGCATGGCCGGGTTTTCGGTAACCCAGGTTTCCTTGGCCACTTCGAGGTTGCCCGGGAGGTAGCCGGACTTCTGGGCCCAGAAGCTGTTGCCTTCATCGCTCATGGTGTATTCAAGGAACTTCCAGGCGGCTTCCTTGTGGGGACTTGCCTGGAACATCGAGAACCCGGTGGTCATGCGGCCGGTGAGCACGGTTTTGCCGTTGTCCGCGGGGAACGGTGCCACGGCGCCGATCTTGTCCGCGCCGATGGCGGCAACGTGGGTGGGGTAGGAACCGATGCTGTGGCTGAGCATTGCAGCGCCGCCGGCGCCGAACTGCGCCACCATGGTTTTGAAGTCCGCGGTCAGGTCGCTTCCGGCGGTGTCCTTGCCGTAAAGGTCCACGTATTTCTGGGCCGCGGCAACAACTGCCGGATCGTCAAGGGTGGAGGTTCCGTCCTCGCGGAAGAACGTGTCCACGCCGGACTGCGGGTAGACCATCTGGACAAACTGGGAGAAGAACCCGTTGCCGCCGCGGAGGGTATAGCCGAATTTCCCTGCGCCCTTGTCCGTCAGCTTGTCCGCTGCCGTGTAGAAGTCGTCCCAGGATGCGGGAGCCGACAAGCCGGCGTCCTTCATGAAATCGGAGCGGTAGTAGATGACGTCGGCGAGGCTGGTGGCCGGGGTCAGGTAGAGCTTCCCATCGGGTGAGGCTGCCTTGGAGGACTTGGTCATGGCGGGGGAAATCTTTTCTTCCCATCCGCCGTCCTTGAAGTCCTGGTCCAGGGGTGCCAGGGCGCCCTGGGCGACAAGGGCTGAAACGTCCGACGCCTTGGGGGTCACCAGGTCCGGGGTGGCCTTGGTGGCAATGGCGGTGCTGATCTTCTGCATGTAGGAGTCGGTGGGCAACCCCAGGTAGTTGACCTTGATGCCGGGGTTTTTGGCCTCAAACATGCTGATCAGTTTTTTCAGGTTCTCGGTCCGCTCGGGGCGGGTGTCCGTGTCCCAGAGCTCCAGGACAACTTCCCCGGAGTCGCTGGCCCCTGTGCTGCCTGAACCGCAGGCACCCAGCGCCAGTGTGGAAGCCATGATGGCTGCCAGGGCAAGTGCTGTCCTGCCCTTGCGGCTCCGGGTCGGGGACTGGGCATTATCCGTACGCTTCATTGCGTTCCTCTCAAGTGGCGATGTGAAGCCGGCCATGTCGTGCTTCGTACATCGTATACTACATACGATACACCTGATATGCTGATGTTTATGGAAAGGAATTTACTGTGACTACGAACGCCATGCAGCCCGGGCCGCTGCTCTCCTCCTCCCGGACGGGTCTCGTTGTTGAAGCCCTTCGGCGCTCGATCCTCACAGGTGAGTTGCCTGCCGGGCAGCCTTTGGTGGAAACGGACCTGGCGCGCAGCTTCGGGATCTCCAAAACGCCTGTCCGGGAGGCCTTGAAGACCCTCGCCGGTGCCGGCCTGGTCACCATGAGCGAGTACAAGGGCGCAACGGTGCGCGTGGTGGACGAAGCGATGGCCCGCAGCATCTTCGACGTCCGGACCCTGCTGGAACCAGTGGCGGTGGCCCGGACCGTGGAGCGCGGGTTCGACGTCGAACTCGCCCAGCAGGCCCTGGACCGGGCCACCTCCTCAGAGGATGAGGCCGAGCGCAGCCTCGCCAACCGCGACTTCCACCAGCTCCTGTATTCCAACTGCGGCAACCCCGTCCTGGTGGACATGCTGGACGGCCTGCGTGAGCAGACTGCCCTCATCTCCGTCAACGCCTGGACCCGGCTGCCCTCCTGGGATTCGGAAGCCGCCGAGCACGCCGAAATCCTCGCCGCAGCACGGAACGGCGACGCCGGCCGGGCCGGCGAACTGGTCCTAAACCACATCCACAGTTTCGAGGTCCGGGCAATCGGACAGATAGTCGGGGGAAAACGATGACGTTCTCTGAGCTCCGCACCGCATTGGCAGATGTAGTTGCCATTCCGGTCACGCCGTACCAGGACGGTGCACTGGACCTGGGCAGCTTCCGGAAGCTGCTGCGCCGGCTGGTCAGCAGCGGCGTCACCACCATCACCCCCAACGGCAACACCAGTGAGTTCTACGCCCTCACTGCCGCAGAGCGCCGTCAGCTGATCACAGCCGCCGCCGAAGAAGTGGGGGCGGAAGCCTTCCTGCTCCTCGGGGTGGGACACGACGTTGCCACAGCAGTCGCGGACGTGAAGGCGGGCGAAGAGGCCGGCATCAGGATGGTTATGATCCACCAGCCGGTCCATCCGCACGTTTCACCGCTGGGCTGGGTGGACTACCACGCGCAGATCGCCTCGGCCGCCCCTGGCGTGGCCTTTGTCCTCTATATCCGCAGCGCCTGGGTGACCCCGGCCATGCTGGTGGAACTGGCAGGCCGGTGCCCCAACGTCGTCGGCATCAAATACGCCGTCCCGGACGTGACGCAGTTTGCCCGGATCCGGGACCTGGCCGGGCCGGACAGGTTTGTATGGATCGCCGGCCTCGCGGAACCGTACGCCCTGTCCTACGCCGTCCACGGCGCCGAAGGCTTCACCTCAGGCCTGGTCAACGTCAACCCACGGCTTTCGTTGGCGTTGCGGGACGCCCTGCGGACGCAGGATTACCCGGCCGCCAGGGACATGCTGGCCAGCATCTCCCGATTTGAGGAGCTGCGCGCCGAGGACAGCTCCGCCAACAATGTCAGCGTCATCAAGGAAGCCCTGGCCCAGCTGGGTCTGTGCAACCGCACCATCAGGCCACCCAGCCACGAGCTCAACCATCAGGCCCGCACCGAAATCGCGGGGATCCTGTCCGAATGGGGCTGCACCGCTGCGGACCAGGGCCAGCCGATCCACGCAGCGGCAGGAGCCCACACATGAAAATCACCGGATTCAAGACCTTTATGCAGCGGGTGGGCAACCGGCCGCGGCTGCTCCTGCGCGTCGACACGGATGAGGGCCTGTCCGGCTGGGGCGAGGCCTACAACCACGGACCGGACTGGGCCCTGGTGCCCATGCTGGACTACATGTTCGAGCAGGTTAAGGGCCAGGATCCCCGGCGGATCGAGTTCCTGACCCAAAAGCTCATCCGGATGGCACGGTTTCCGCAGGGGGCGCTGGGCCTGGCCGCGATCTCCGCCATCGACCACGCGCTGTGGGACATCGCCGCCAAAGCTGTCAACCTTCCCGTGTACGGGCTGCTCGGCGGTGCCGTCCGGGACAGGGTTGCCGTCTATGCAGGTGTCTACTCGGCGCCGGACCCCGCGGAGTGCAGGGACGTTACAACCGGCCTGAATGAGCAGTTCGGGTTCACCGCCTTCAAGCTCAGCCCGTTCCGGGGCGACATCCATAACCGGCGCTGGGGTGCGGTGGTCAACGAAACGGCGGAGTACTTCGGTGCAGTCCGCGAAGCCTGCCCCGATGAGTGGGACTTCGCGTTCGACGCGCATGCCAAGATTTTCGAGCCGTACCAGGCGGTCCAGCTGGGCAACGAACTGGCGCCCTACCAGCCGCTCTTTTTTGAGGAACCGATCAGGCCCGAATACTTCCCGGCCTGGCACCGGCTGCGGTCCGAGCTCAAAGTGCCGCTGGCCACCGGCGAAAGCCTGTATTCCAGCAACGAGTTCCTCAGCCTGCTCACGGGCGGGGGAGCCGACATCATCCAGCCGGACATCTGCGTGGTGGGCGGGATCTCGCAGATGCGCAGGATCGCCACGATCGCCGAAGCGCACTTCACCATGGTGGCCCCGCACAACCCCATGGGCCCGCTGGCCGTGGCCCACAACCTTCACTTCGCCGCCGCCTGCAGCAACTTCTCCATCCTTGAATACAAGCTGGAGGAAACCACCTGGTGCCCCGATCCGTACCTGCCGGTGAACGGGCACCTTGAACTGCGGCCGGACCGGCCCGGGTGGGGGATCGAGATCGACGAGTCCACCCTGGCGGAAGACGACTACATCCACTGGGAACGCACCTTGCCGGTCCGCCCGGACGGGTCGCTCGCCTTCTGCTGAGCCGCCCGCCCGGCCGGGCGGGTCCCCGCTCCAGCCGGGCGGCCCGGCAGGCCTGCCTCCGGTAGCCTGTTGGGATGGAGCGGGGAATAGCCCATCTGGGCGCTGAAGGCATCCTGCTCGCCGGCGCGGGCAGGGCCATCCTGCTGCAGATCGCCAACCCGGCAGTGGGCCACGGTGTGGCCGAGCACAGCACGTTTACGCACCGGCCCATCAGCCGCCTGATGGGCACCCTCACCTACGTCTACGCGGTGGTCTACGGCTCCGAGGAGCAGGTCCGCGAGGTCCGGCGCCGTGTCAACAAGGCGCACGCCCCCGTCCGGCGTGATGCCGACGCATCGGCCAGGGGCTACAACGCGTACGACGCCGATGCGCAGCTTTGGGTGGCCGCCACCCTCTACGACACGGCCAACGTCATCATCACCGAAATCTACGGCGCACCCGACGCCGACACCGCCGACGCGATGTACCGCGACTACGCGAAACTCGGCACAGCCCTGCAGCTTCCCGCGCACAAGTGGCCGGCGGACCGGGCCGCCTTTGCGCAGTACTGGGACGGACAGCTCGGCTCGCTGCGGGCCGACGCCGCCGCCGTCCGTGTGGGCCGGGGCCTGCTGTATCCGGAGCAGGCACCGCTCTGGTACCGCGCCGTGATGCCGCTGGCCCGGTTCCTCACCGCCGGACTGCTGCCGGACCAGCTGCGGAAGGACTTCGGGCTGCCGTGGAGCGAGGGCCACGAACGGCGTTTCCACCGGACCCTGCGCGCGCTCGCGGTCACCTATCCGCGGCTGCCGCGCCGCCTCCGGCACTGGTTCAAGGATTACTGCCTGGCCAGCCTGGACAAGCCGCAGACCGGTAAACCAAAATCCGGTAAACCAAACCCTGGCAACCCGAAACCCCGCAACCCGAAAAAGCAGGAACACCGTGCGTAGTGCCACCACCGTTGAGCAGCGGATCGACGCGAGGGCACGCCGGTTCCTGGCCACGGCGCCTGCCGGCGGTGCCCGGTCAAAACTCACCGAGTTTGTGGTTTTTGGCCTCAAACAAGGCTGGGCCTGCATCTTCGGCGCCGCACTCCTGGTGGTCCTGATGGCGGCCCGGCTCTGGTACCCGGACAGCGCAGGACTGGCCAGGAACGACTTCCTGACACTGGCCGCCGTCGTTATCCAGATCCTGATGGTGGCCTTCCGGCTGGAAACCCTGCGGGAGTTGCGTGTCATCATCCTGTTCCACCTGGTGGGAACGGTGATGGAGCTCTTCAAAACGGACGTCGGCTCGTGGGCCTATGAGGCGGAGGGCGTCCTGCGGATCGGCGCGGTGCCCCTGTTCAGCGGCTTTATGTACGCTGCGGTGGGCTCCTACATGGTGCGGGTGTACCGGCTGTTCGACCTCAAGTTTGCCAACTACCCGCCCCGCTGGATCACGGCGCTGCTGGGCATTGGCATCTACGCGAATTTCTTCACCCACCACTACATCTGGGACCTGCGCTGGCTGCTGTTGGCCGCCGTCGTGATCATTTACGGTCGCTGCGTGATGCATTTCCGGGTGTTCCGCCGGGAGTTCAGGATGCCGCTGGTGCTCTCCTTCCTGCTGGTGGCGCTGTTCATCTGGGTCGCGGAGAACATCGCCACCTGGTCCGGTGCGTGGCTCTACCCCAGCCAGGTGGACGGCTGGCAACCCGTGGGCCTGGAAAAGCTGGTGTCCTGGTTCCTGCTGATGATCATTTCGGTGGTGCTGGTGGCCTGGGTGTACAAACCCCAGCCGCCCGCCACGGTGGGCAGCGACGCCCCTGCCCCGAAGATGTCGCTGCCCTGACGCCCCTTTCCCGCGGCGTCAGCCCCGGGCCGCCAGGAGTCCGCGGCTGTACTGGCTGGCGGGACGGTCCAGGCCGAAGTGCCCGCGGAGGGTGGTGCTGGTGTACTCGGTGCGGAACAGGCCACGGGCCTGCAGGATGGGGACCACTTCGTCCGCGAAGGCGTCGAAGCCTCCCGGCAGCCACGGCGGCATGATGTTGAACCCGTCCGCGGCGCCCTGTTCAAACCAGCGCTGGATCTCGTCCGCCACCTGGACCGGAGTGCCGGCAAAGACGTAGTGTCCGCGGGCGCCGGCATACCGGTGCAGGACCTCCCGGACGGTGGGCTGTTCCCGGCGGATGACGTCAAGGACCAGCTGGCTGCGGCTGCTGGCCAACCCTTCCGCCCCGGCCAGCAGATCCGGCGGGAACGGCTGGTCCAGGTCCGCGCCTGACAGGTCAACCCCCAGGAGATTCCGCAGGATGCCCAGCCCGTATTCAGGCTGGGTAAGCTCATCGAACTCCTGCTTGAGGGCTTTGGCTTCTGCTTCCGTGGAGCCCAGGTAGGGGCTGATGCCGGGCAGCACCAGGAGCTGGTCCGGGTCGCGTCCCAGGGCTGCCGCCTGGGCTTTGATGTCGGCATAAAACGCCTGGCCGCTGGCAAGGCTTTGATGCGCGGTGAAGACGGCTTCGGCGTGCCGGGCTGCAAACGCGGTGCCTTCGGGGGACGACCCGGCCTGGACGTGCACCGGCCGGCCCTGCGGGGTCCGGGGCGTGTTCAAGGCGCCGGCCACGCGGAAGTAGCCGCCCTCATGGTCAATCGCGTGGATCCGTGACGTGTCGGCGAAAACCCCGGTACCGGCGTCGGCCACCACCGCGTCATCCTCCCAGCTGTCCCATAGCTTGCCTGTGACCTGGACAAACTCCTCGGCCCGGGCGTACCGCTCGGCGTGGGGCGGATGCTGGTCCAGGCCGAAGTTTTGGGCCGCCCGTTCCGCGCCGGTGGTGACGATGTTCCAGCCGGCCCGGCCGCCGCTGATGTGGTCCAGCGAGGCGAAGAGCCGGGCGGCGTTGTACGGTTCCAGGTAGGTGGTGCTGGCGGTGCCGATCAGGCCGATCCGTTCGGTGGCCACCGCGATCGCTGACAGCCAGGTGAACGGTTCGATCCGGAAGCGGGTGGCGAACCGGACGTTGCTCTCCAGCGCCGGGCCGTCCGCGTAAAACACGGCGTCCAGCTTGGCCCGCTCGGCCCGCTGCGCCAGTTCCTGGTAGAACCGGATGTCCAGCAGCCGGTCCGTGGCGGATTTCGGGTGCCGCCAGGCTGCCTCGTGGTGGCCGCCGGGATAAATAAAGAGGTTGAGTTTGAGCTGCCGGCCCATTACAGCGCCGCCCCCACCGAGGCGAGCACGGGGGCAGTGGTGCCGGCGTATTGGTTGGCCGGGCGTTCCAGGCCGTAGTGCTCCCGCAGCGTGCTTCCCGTGTACTCGGTCCGGAACAGGCCGCGCTCCTGCAGGATGGGCACCACCTGGTCCACAAACGTTTCCAGGCCGGACGGCAGGACCGGGGGCATGATGTTGAAGCCGTCCGCAGCGACACCGTCGAACCATTCCTGGATGGCGTCCGCCACCTGGACAGGGGTGCCGGTGAAGGTCCGGTGCCCCCGGCCGCCACCCAGGCGCCCGATCAGCTGGCGCACGGTGAGGCGTTCGCGCCGGGCCAGCTGCACGATCAGGGTGTACCTGCTCTTGGCGCCCTCGATCTGGTCCTCGCTGGGCAGGTTGTCCGGCAGTTTCCGGTCCAGGGCCAGGTCCTCGGGCGCCACACGAAGGGTTTTAGCCAGCTGGAGCCGGGCGTACTCCGGCTTGATCAGCCGGTCCAGCTCACGCTCCAGCTCCAGCGCCTCCGCCTCGGTGGCGCCGATGACCGGGACGATGCCGGGAAGGATTTTGATGGCGTCCGGATTCCGTCCTGCCGCGGCCGTCCTGGTCTTGAGGTCCGCGTAGAACGCCTGCGCGTCGGCAAGGGTCTGGTGGGCGGTGAAGACGGCGTCCGCGTACCGGGCGGCGAGGTCCTTGCCGTCCTCGGAGGAACCTGCCTGCACAATCAGCGGGTGCCCCTGCGGTGGGCGCGGCACGTTGAGCGGGCCGCGGACCTTGAAGTGGCTGCCGTGATGGTCGATCACGCGGATCCGTTCCCCGTCCCCCCACACGCCCTCCGCCTTGTCGGCGACAACAGCGTCGTCGTCCCAGCTGTCCCAGAGCTTCTTTGCCACCTCGATGAACTCAGCAGCCCGCTCGTACCGGACGGCGTGGGCGGGCTGGTCATCCACGCCGAAGTTCCGGGCCGCGTCCGGTCCGGCGGTGGTGACCACGTTCCAGCCGACCCGCCCGCCGCTGGCCCAGTCCACCGAGGCGAAGCGGCGGGCCAGGTTGTACGGCTCGTTGTAGGTGGTGGAGGCGGTGGCAATCAGCCCTATCCGTTCGGTGGCGCCGGCAATCGCGGTGAGGAGGACCGTGGGTTCCAGCTTGCCGGCGGGCCGACGGCCCACCTCGCCGAACAGGACGGGGGAGTCGGCGAAAAAGATGGAATCAAGCTTGCCGCGCTCGGCCGTGCGGGCCAGCTTCCGGTAATGCTCCACATCGGTGCTGGCCAGGGGGTCGCTTTCGGGCAACCGCCACGACGCTTCGTGGTGGCCGGTGCTCATCAGGAAGGCATTGAGGTGAAGCTGGCGCTGCGGGGATCCGGGGCTGGAACTCATGGGGTACTCCTTGGGAAGATGGAAGGCTGGGATTTCAATGGCCGACGGCGGCTGGTGCAGCAGGCGTGGTGGGCTGGGCACCAGGTGCGGGGACCACGCCCAGCGCGGCGAGGAGGTCCCGACGCAAGGCTTCGTGCCCGGCGGCGTCGGCCGCCGAACCAACGTCCGGCGAGACAGTCCGGACGGTGGCCACCCGGCCGCTGTCCAGGACCACGATCCGGTGGGCCAGGGCAATGGCCTCGTCCACGTCGTGCGTGACCAGCAGGACAGCCGGGCGGTGCGCGGCCACAAGGTCCTGCAGAAGCCCGTGCATCCGGATGCGGGTGAGGGCGTCCAGGGCGCCGAACGGTTCGTCGGCCAGGAGCAGCTGCGGTTCCCGGACCAGGGACCGGGCCAACGCCACCCGCTGCTGTTCGCCGCCGGACAGCTCGTGCGGCCAGGACTTTTCCCGGCCGGCGAGTCCCACTTCGGCGAGTGCCCTGCGGGACCGTGCCTCGGCGTCGTGCTCCCGCAGACCCAGGGTGACGTTGCCCAGGACGGTGTCCCAGGGCAGCAGTCTCGAGTCCTGGAAGACCACGGAGACCCGGTCCGGGACGGTGATGACACCGCTGCCTCGGACGTCGTGGTCCAATCCGGCGAGGGCGCGGAGCAGGGTGCTTTTGCCGCAGCCGCTGGGTCCCAGGAGTGCCACGAATTCGCCGGGGGCGATGTCAAGGTCCACGCCGTTCAGGACGCCCTTGGGACCGAAACTGCGGATCAGGCCGCGGACGGACACTGCCGCCCGGGAGTCCGCGGATGCCGCGGATCCGGAAATGGGAGGGGCGGTACGGGTCAGCCCGCCAACGTGCGTTGCCATGAGAGTGCCTTTCGTTCGATGAAGCGGACGGTGCCGTCGGACAGCAGGCCCAGGATGCCGTAGACGGCCAGGCCCAAAACGATGATGTTGGTTTGGCCGTAGGTGCGGGCGAGCTCCATCATGTAGCCGATGCCGCTGGTGGCGTTGATCTGTTCCACCACCACCAGGGACACCCACGCGCCGGTGACCGCGAAGCGCAGCCCCAGGAAGAATCCGGGGAGGGCGCCGGGCAGGACCACGCGGCGGATAAAGCCTGCCCGGCTCAGGCCCACGGTCTGCGCCAGTTCCACATAGCGGAGGTCGATGCCCCGCAGGCCGGCGTGCGTCTGGAGGTAGACCGGGACGAAAACGCCAAGCGTGATGGTGAGGACCTTCATGGTCTCGTCGATCCCGAACCACAGGATCAGGAGCGGGATCAGGGCCAGGCCGGGGATTGCCCGCTTGATTTGGACGGGCCCGTCGATGAGCGCCTCGCCCACACGGCTGAGCCCGGCGAGCAGGGCCAGGACCGCACCCACCAGCGTGCCGAAGAACAGCCCCAGCAGGGCGCGCTGGGCAGAGATGGCCAGGTTTTCCTGCAGACGCCCGTCGGCCAGCAGCTCACCTGCGGTGGCCACCACCGTCCATGGCTCGGACAGGATCCTGGGGTCCAGCAGGCCCGTTGCCGAGCCGGCGGTCCAGAGCAGCAGCAACGCCGAGGGGCCCAGCAGCCAGGCGAGTCGCCGTCGTCGCCCGGGTCCTAACCTTTTGCCGGTAGGCCGGACGTCGTCGCGGCCGGCGAGGGCGGGGTCCTGGTGGGGTTCGACGGCGGGGCGTTCCAGTACGGGGGCGGCGCTCACTGGGTGCCTCCCTTGGCAGCTTCGGCGAAGGCAGTGCCTGCGATCGCTTCGAAGCGGGTGTCATAGAGGTCAGCGGCGTTGAGGTGCGGTTTTTTCTGCTCCCGGGACAGCAGGTCAATCGTTTGCTGGTGCCTGGCGATGGCTTCGGTCCAGGAAGTGGGGACGTCCCGCCGGCCGGCTGCGTCGATCAGGTACTGGCCGTCCGCGGCGGACAGGCCCTGGTCCTTGATGTAGTAGCCCTCGAGCCATTCCTTCGGGTGGTCCTCGACCCAGCGCTGGGCTTTGCCCCAGACCTCCGCATACTTGGCCAGGGCTGCTGCCTTGGCGGGGTCGGCCAGGACGGTGGCGGGCGAATACAGGTGGCCGGGGTCGTCGCGAAGGCCGTGGCGGAGGGTACTGGCACCGTCGGCGCCGTACTTGGCCAGGTAACGCTTGATCTGGACACCGCCCAGGGGGGCCGCGTCCACCTGCCGGCTGGACAATGCTGAGGAGTAAGCGTCGCCGTTGCTGGGCAGTTCCACCAGTTTGACGTCGTCCTGGGCCAGCCCTGCTTTTTCCAGGATACGCAGCACCAGGGCGCCCTGGGCCTGCCCGGGGCTGTACGCCACCTTTTTGCCGCGGAGGTCTTCCAGCTTTTTGATGCCGGATTCCGGTGCAATACCCAGTTCGTAGAGCGGATGGTTCACCGCATCCTGCCGGTAGGCACTGGCGATGATGCGGACGTCCAGGCCGGTCCAGGTTGCATGGATGGGCGGGATGTCGGCCACAGAGCCCACATCCAGGGCGTTGGCCCGGAAGGCTTCGGTGGTTTGCGGGCCGCCGGAGATGTTGGCGAACGCTACGTTGATGCCCTCCAGCTCTTTGCCCAGTCCTGACAGTTCCAGGGCCACCTTGATGCTGGGATCACCCACGGTGATGGTGGTGCCGGCCGGGACCGACGTTTCCAGCGGCGCGAACGACACCCGGTCAGAGGGCTGGTTGCCGGCAGTGGCGGCGCCGCCGCAGGCAGTCAGGAGGCCGACGGCTGGAATCGCCAGGAGCGCGGCGAGGGCGCGGCGGCGGGTCAACGGGTGCCGGGAGATACCCAGCGGCGGCGGGGAGGGTGTCAAGGACATGGTGTGCCTTTCGGGGACGAGGGCTGGAAATTTGGGTCAAAAACAAGGGGAACCGCAGGTTTTTGGGTGCGACAAACCCGCCCGGCCGGCAACCGGGCGGTGCCGGATAGGGCTGGGTACGAACTGCGCAGACCCTGGCGTTGGTTTCGGAACGTGCCAGGGCCAGGCGGCCGACCAGGGAAACCGGAGAAGAGAACCGCTGGAGAACGGTCCGCACGGTCAGGGGCTGCCTGTTGTCGTGCCTGTCTTAGGTGCCGTGCCGGCCTTGCCTGTTGGGTTTGCCTGTTGGATTTACTCCGTCAGGTTTGCTCTGCCGGATTTGGAAGTGGGACGGCGGCGGGCGGATCGGGAAGGCCGGGCGGGGCCGCTAGGCGGAGATCAGGAGGCCGGACACATTCGACGCCGGCTGCCGGTGGACGACAGACACCACGACTGCCGCCGGTAGTGGGTGGACCGCCGGAAACCAGGCAGCGGGGTGCGGAAAAACGGCGAGGCGTGGCTGCTGCCGGGTGCGGTTGTGATGGTGCCTGGCAATCGGTCCTCCTTTGTCGCTTCCTTGCTTCCGGTACACCTTGGGACCGGCTGTTCCAACACTTAAGCACGGTTCAGCAGGCCTTGGCCAGCATGCTGCAATGGAGGCGAAACGGGAGGAAACGCCGCTTCTTATTGCGCCATCGGGAGGGCTCTGACGGCAATCGGGCGCCACGGACCGCAACGCGGGTTCATGTGACTGGCGGCCCGCGCCTGACCTTTCGAGGGAAACGTGCCGGCTTGCGGAGATCACGTGCCCGCGAGGTCTACCCCGGCTGGCTGCCGGCCCCTGTACGGACCTGCTCCCTGGCCCGCTCGACGATTTTCTCGGTCACGGCCCACGATGCCAGGAGCTTCAGGGCCTCTTCCGACGGGCTGCCGGGGACTGCAGGGTAGACGGTCAGGGTGTGGCCGGGGTCTTCACCCAGGTCCAGGACCTGGTAGTCCAGTTCGAGCAGCCCTACCACCGGGTGCTGGAAGAATTTGGTGCCCGAGTAGTGCCGGCGGACGTTGTGCGCCGCCCAGCGGGTGCGGAACTCGTCACTTTGCATGGACAGCTCACCCACCAGTTCGGCGATGCCCTTGTCGTGCGGGGCGCGGCCCGCGTCGCGGCGGAGGATGGCCACGTTGACGTTGGCGGCCCGGTCCCAATCGGTATAAAAGGTATGGGCGCGGGGGTCCAGGAAGATGAACCGCGAGTGGTTGGCCGGGCGGGACACCCCGCGGTACAGGTCCGCGTAGAGGGCGTAGCCCAGGGTGTTGGCAGCCACAATATCCATCCGGTTGTTGCCGATGAACGCCGGCGCTCCGGTGATGGTGTCCAGCAGGTGCTGCAGGACCGGGCGGACCCCGGCGGGAGCCGTTCCCGCAGGACGTTTCCGGCCCGACGGGGTGGCGGCACGGGCCAGGTCGTAGAGGTGGTCGTGCTCGGCGCGGTCCAGTTCCAGCGCCCAGGCAATGGAGTCCAGGACGCTGTCCGAGACGCCGCTGAGGTTCCCGCGCTCCAGCCGGGTGTAGTAATCCACGCTCACTCCGGCAAGCCGGGCCACTTCCTCGCGGCGCAGGCCGGGCACCCGCCGGCGGCCGCCGTAGGATTCCACGCCGGCCTGTTCGGGGGTGATGCGGGCACGGCGGGATGCCAGGAACGTCCTGACCTCGGCTCGGTTATCCATAGGGACACGTTACGACGGAACGGCAGGCCCTAGGGAGGGTCTGCTGGAACCCGTTACAGCAGGGCCCTCGCTAGGATTTGCGGAGGGTTGTTTGATGGGGTGGTGCCCAATCGATTCCCTTCCACCTTGCCGCCGTCGGCCGGTACTGTCCCGGCTACGCTGGTGGCCACGGTGATTTTCCTGACCGCTGTGGCGCCCCTGGCTACGGACATGTACGTGCCGGCGTTCCCGCGGGTTGCCGGCGAGTTCGGAACCACAGCGTCGGCCGTGCAGCTGACGCTAACCACCTTTTTCGCCGGCATGGGCCTTGGCCAGCTGGTGGGCGGGCCGTTCAGCGACCAGCGAGGAAGACGCCTGCCGCTGGTGGCGGGCACCATCCTGATGACGCTCGCTTCGATCGCCTGCGCCCTCTCACCGGACGTGGGCATCCTGATGGCCGCCCGCTTCCTGCAAGGTTTTGGCGGTGGCTGGGCCATGGTGATCGGCCGCGCCGTGATTGTGGACCTGGCCCACGGTCCGCAGCTGGTGCGGGTGCTCAACGTGGTGATGGGAATCGGCGGCGTGGCACCGATCATCAGCCCGCTGCTGGGCGCCGTCATCCTCCAGCTGACGGGCTGGCGCATGACGTTCTGGACCCTGGCAGCGCTGGGTATCCTGATGGCCCTGTGTGCTTTGCTGATTGTGCCGGAGTCGATGCCGCCGGAAAAGCGGCATGCGGGCGGGCTGGGCGAATTCGGCCGGGCGGCGAAGGTGGTGCTGTCCAACCGCCGCTTTGTTGGCTATGTGGTGGTGGCGTCGTCGGCCTTTATTGCGTTGTTTGCTTATGTGGCCACGTCCGCCTTTATCCTGCAGAACATGAACGGGCTCTCCCCGGTGGCCTACTCGGTGGTTTTCGCCGCCAACGCCGGCGGGATGACCATCGCAGCCCTGGTCTCCGCACGCCTGGCAGGGCGGGTGTCCACGCGGAAAGTGATCCTCACCGGGCAGGTCATCGCGCTCGCCGCGGGCCTGGCCATGCTGGCCGGCGCGCTGTGGTGGGGAACCCCGCTGCTGGTGGCGATGGGCAGTTTTTTCGCACTCATGGTGGCGCAGGGCCTGATCAACACGAACGGCGGCGCCCTCGCCTCCGCCGAAGTCCCCAGCCATCCGGGCACCAGTTCCGCAGTGCTGGGCCTGGTGCAGTGGACCACGGCAGGGGTGGTGGCGCCCATCGCGGGATTGGGCGGCACCGACACTGCAGTGCCCATGGCTGCGCTCATGATCGGCGGGGCGCTGCTGTCGCTGTTCGGGCTCCTGGTCCTGGCCCGCCAGGAAGCACGCCCCGACACCGGCCGGGACGCCCGCCGCGACAGCCATCCCGACGCCGGTCCCGGAAACCTTCAACAGAACGGAGCATCAACACCATGAGCACTATCGCCATCATCGGCGCCGGCAAAGGCCTGGGCCTCGCAGTTGCCCGGCGCTTCGGCCGCGAAGGGTATGCCGTGGCCCTGCTGGCCCGGAACCAGGACAACCTGGACGCCCTCACCGGTACCCTCAGTGCCGAAGGAATTCACGCTGTTGGCTTAACCGCCGACGTCCGGGACCCGGGGTCCCTGCAGGGGGCCCTTGACCGTGCCGCCTCAGCACTGGGGCCGGTGGAGGTGCTCCAGTACAGCCCCGTTCCCGCCCCGGAATTTATGCTTCCGGTCCTGGACACCGCAGCCTCTGACCTCGTGGGGCCGGTAGAGTTTTCCATCTACGGTCCCGTCACCGCAGCACGCCAGGTCATCCCCGGCATGCGGACTTTGGGCGGCGGAACTGTCCTTTTTGTCAACGGCGCCAGCGCGGTCAGGCCCAACGGGGCAGTTACCGGCACCTCCATCGCCTTCGCCGGCGGGAGTGCCTACGCGCAACTGCTCCACGATGCCCTCGCCCCGGAGGGAATCCACGTGGGCCAACTGATCATTCCCCGCGGAATCGGTGGGGGAGACCCCACGCACCACCCCGACGCAATTGCCGAAACCCTTTGGCGGATGCACTCGGAGCGCGGGGACTTCCGGACGTTCCTGGCACCGCTCGAATAACAGGGCAGAACCGAAGATCCAATAACTGAACACCCTCCAGTTTTTATCCCCAACACCACAGGAGAATCATGACTACCGTCAAAGCTTTTGCCTCGCCGTCCGCCACAGGTGACCTGGTGTCCACCACCATTGAGCGCCGCGAAGTGGGTGCCCACGACATCCTGATCGACATCAAGTTCGCCGGCATCTGCCACTCGGACATCCACACCGTCCGCGGTGACTGGGGACCCCAGCAGTACCCGCTGGTTCCCGGCCACGAAATCGCCGGCATCGTCACCGAGGTTGGCTCCGCCGTAACCAAGCACGCCGTGGGCGACCGCGTCGGTGTTGGCTGCATGGTCAACTCGTGCCGCGAGTGCGTCAACTGCCTGAAGGGCGAAGAGCAGTACTGCCTCAAGGGCAACGTTGGCACGTACGGTGCTGTTGACCGCGACGGATCCATCACCCAGGGCGGTTACTCCACCCACGTTGTGGTCACCGAGGACTTTGTGGTCCGCATTCCCGAGGGCATCGACCTCGACGTGGCCGCGCCGCTGCTCTGCGCAGGCATCACCACCTTCTCCCCGCTGCACCACTGGGGTGCCGGCGAAGGCAAGAAGGTGGCAGTGGTTGGCCTGGGCGGGCTGGGCCACATGGCCGTCAAGATCGCCGCAGCCATGGGTGCCGAAGTGACGGTCCTTTCGCAGTCCCTGAAGAAGCAGGAAGACGGGCTGCGCCTGGGCGCCCAGCACTACTACGCCACCAGCGAGCCGGAGACGTTCGAGAAGCTGGCAGGGTCCTTCGACCTGATCATCAACACCGTCAGCGCTTCGATCGACATCAGCTCCTACCTGCAGCTGCTGTCCCTCGACGGCGCACTGGTCAACGTGGGTGCCCCGGCTGAACCGCTTCCGGTGAACGCGTTCGCCCTGATCGGCGGACGCCGGTCCTTCGCCGGCTCCATGATCGGCGGCATCCGCGAAACCCAGGAAATGCTCGACTTCTGCGCCGAACACAAGATCGGCGCCGAGATCGAGGTCATCGCGGCCGACAAGATCAACGAGGCGTACGAGCGCGTCCTCGCCTCCGATGTCCGCTACCGCTTTGTGATCGACACCGCCACCCTCTAACCCAGGAGTTGCGCGACGGCGGTTCGGTTCCCTTTGGTACCGGGCCGCCGTCGTCCGTTAACCTGAGGTGCCCTTTTGTGACCGGCCGCAACGGTTGGGCGGCAATGACCTGGAGCCGGGTCCGGAACGGAGCCGCAGTTCCACAATGGGAGAACAGGTTTTCCCGTTCTCTGGAGGGTGAAATGAAAAGGTCCGGCGGGTTGTTCCCCGCAATGATTCTGATGGGTGTGGCGCTCGCGGGATGCGGCCTGCAGGGCGGGACGCCAACGTCGACCCTCCCCGTAGGGATACCGGTGCCGCCGAGCGTCGAGGCCACCTCACCGCCCGCCGTTTCGCCTTCCGCCACTGCCCCTTCCACCACGGGCCCCTCAACTACCACGGCGCCTTCAACTACATCCCCTTCAACCAGCACAGCCCCGAGGGCTTCCTTGAAGACGTTTACGACGGCGGACGGGCAACTGGCGTTCGACTATCCGGAGGCGTGGAGCGTCCGGGATCCGGCAGGTGAACTGCCTGAGGGTGGCGGGGCCTTCGCGGAAGTCACCAATAAGTCCGGTAAGCCGCTGGCCACGCTGCGGACAAACATGGCAACGGGCTCCACCTGTCAGGAAAAGTACCCGTACGAGGTGCTGGAGCTGCAGGAACTTCCCGTGCTGGCTCGGAACGGTGTTAAGCCGAGGTTTGTTTTCGAAACCAGAGGCGATGCTGAAGCAGCGGGACCGGCTGAGACCCCGGCCGCGGCCTATGGCATCACCACAGTGCCGGCGGCCACGGGTGACTCAGCGTGCCCCATCTTCCACTTCTTTACCTGGCCGCCCACCGCCGCCATGTTCGGCGCCTTTTTCAACCCGGACAACAACGTGGTGCCCGGCGCCGCGGGTCTGCCCTATCTGGAACAGGCCCGGAAATACATGGACACCACCGAGTACCAGGACATCCGGCGGATGATCACCTCGCTACGGCCTGCCGCGCCGATGCCCAGCAGCATTCCACCATCCCCGTCCGCCGCCGCAACGAATAACTGACATGAACTACTACACGCCGGCGGCGCAGGAACGGGCCCTGGATGCCGCACATGCAGCAATGGAAAAAGTCCTGGACGGCATGCTCGAACCGTTGAGCCGGCACGCGCTGAACGCGAGGTGGAACCAGGCCTGTGAGGCCATGGCCAAGTACCTCGACGCGAAGGACAACGGCGAGGAGTAGCCCACCTGCCCGTGTCTCCGGCCGGGACCGGCTAAGACTCACTCCCCGCGGGCGGGTCGTCCCTGGTGAGCTGGTCCCAGTCGGTCACCACGGGAATCAGGTCGCCCGCAGCCCACAGCGGCAGTTGGCTCTGGAAGTGGGGGTCGTGGGGGTTGCCCGCTGCCCCGAAGGGCACGATCCACCGGCTTCCAGCCCTGTCTGACAGATCCCACACGTAACGGGCTACCGGTCCCCGGAAGGATCCGTCACTGAGTCCCGGGAGGCTCTCAGTGGAGAGCACACAACTGGTGTCGCCGGAGAGCTGCGTGGGTGCGGTACCGGGTGGTACCGCACCGCTGGCAGGGTAGTCGGCCAGGGCGTGCAACGGCAGGACGGTGTGGTTGGCACCCCACGGCCCGTTTACTGGTGCAGCCGCTGTTTCCTCCAGTGCCTGACGGGCCGCGGCAGCGACGTCGATGCCGAAGTGCATGCCGTCCGAGAGGACCGTTTCCAGGGCAAACCCCACCCGGGCCACCGGGCTCAACCAGGGCGAGAAGAGCGCCGAATACCCGGAAGGTTCAGCCAGCGGGGCAAACTGCGGGGCTCGCGCCAGGGCCAGCACCAGGGCCGAACGCCATGCGGCAAGGCTTCCGGCCACAGAACTTGCTGCATCCATGTGCCCGTCCCAGCCCAGCAGTTGGCGCCGAAGGGCAGCGGCCGGGCCCGACAGTGGGAGGTCCGTGCTGCACAGGTCTGCCAGTACCGTTCGGAGGGCGGGCCAAGAGCCCAGACGGGTGTCCATGTGGATACGTTGCATGTGGTCCGCGTCCAGACCGGCCCGCAGCCCGGGCCCGGATATTGGCTCAGTCCCTGAACCGGCCCCGTGCCCTGACCCGGCGCCGATCTCAGGCCCTCGCCCTGACTCTGTGCCTGCCCCGCCGCCCTGGTCAGCGACAGCCTTCTCCAACAGGTGGCGGATGCGGTGGGCCCGGTGTGCGGGGGCAAACTCGAGCCCCGTCAGGCTGCCGCCGCCGGATTCCCGATCGTTGGCGTTTACGGCCAGCCTGGACACTTCCTGCCGGGGCAGCTGCACCCACTTGCCGGTCCATTGGTGCTCCGGCAGCCAGCCGGGTACGGGATGGGAGCGGTTGCGGGCGTCACGGATCGGGACCTTGCCGGCAACCAACTGCCGGACGTCGCCGCCGCTGTCTGCTGCAAGCACGCAGTTCACGGGCTCAACCCACTGTTCCAGGGCATGTTCCACGTCTGCCGCCGAGGTGCTGCGCAGGAGCGGCAGCTGGGCTTCGAAACCCAGGGACCGCAAAACCCGCGATGGCATCCGCAAACTCAGCGCCCCGCCGTCGGCCCCGCCGGAAATGACCGGCCCGCGCAGTGTCTCCACAACGTCCACCGAATCCGATTCGCCGCCACGGACCTGAATGATTTCCTGATGGCTGCTGACCACAGATTCCCAGCCGTCGGGACCCAGCGCCTGCGTGGAACTGCCGTGAGGGCGAAGTTGCTCGTGGAAGAGATCCTGATAGTCAGCCATGGCGTTGGTGACAGCCCATGCTGCCTTGCCGGCGTGGCCAAAGTGCGGCAGTCCGGGCACGCCCGGGAAAGCCAGCCCCACGGCGTCGAACTCCGGACAGGCCAGCCGCACCTGCTGATAGACCCCGGGTAACTCCAACAGCCGGTGCGGATCACCGGCCAATAGCGGGGCGCCGGTTGCGGTCAGGCCGCCCGCCACTGCCCACGAATTGCTGCCCGCCCAGACCGGCGCCTCAATGCTGAACAGCTCCACTGCATCGGCGCCCAAGGCAGTGGCAACATGTTGCCGCCACAGCTTGTTGGGGAAGGTGCTGAAAAGGATGTGGTGCACCAGGAAGACGCCCAGAGGGGTCCACGGCTGCCAACGGTCCGGGGCGGTGCTGCTGTTACGGAACTCCGGAGCATCGCGCAGGCCGGACTCCAGGGCGTTGTTGACGCCGGCTACGTAGGCTGCGCACCACTCCCGGGTTTCCGCGTCCATGGCCTCGAAACAAAGGCGTGCCGTGTGGTCGATCCCCGCCTGCCTGGCGAACCGGTCCCACAGCAGGCCCTCCGGACCCAGCTGTTCAGCCGTCCGGCCCTCAGAGCGCCAGCGCTCCATCTCGATCTGCCACGAGCGGTCCGAGGCTGCGTTCTGCCCCTGCAGGTACGCGAGTTCGACGGCGGAATCCGCCCGGAGGTGGGGGATGCCCCAGGCGTCGCGGAATGTCTCAGCAGGCATGCTGCGGCACACTGGCGCGTGCCGGCGTCGTGATTTTCACTGTTGAAGCTGCGGCAGGCACATGCACCGGACCTCGAAGATGGGCAGGCCGGGCTCTTCAGGGCCGTGGCCGGTGGACATCAGGAAGCCTTCGTCCAGCAGGTACACGGGCAGCTGCGGTGACAGGAAGTTGTTGTACCGCGAGGGGTAGAACCACTGGCCGTTGATGTCGTAGGCCGGAAGGGCATACGCGTCGCGGCGGTTGTGTGCTGACGGGAACAGGCCGTCGCCCATCCAGATGTGGCTCGCCAGCCCGTAAAGGTAGTCGCTGTTGTGCGCAGTAGGGAACAGGATGGCCTCCATGTTCGTGCCCTTTCTCTCTGTCGATAGTTAGGTAAGGCTTAGCTAAGAACAGAATAGGGTGCGCAGGTCAGGGCGCCAAAATTGTTGCGATGGAATTTACGACGGCGGTCTTCTGGACGCGCGACCGGTGGGACGGCGGGGCGTGCTTCAGGCCCGGACTGGGCCCGTGGATTCCCGGAAAATCAGTTCCATGGGTGGCAGTTCCAGCGGGTCGGCGGGGGACTGTTCGCCGCGGATCCGGGCGATGAGTTCGGCCATGCTGCGGGCGCCGAGTTCTTCGAGGTCCATGTGGACCGTGGAAAGGGATGGGACCTGGTACTTCGACTCGGGGGTGTCGTCCCAGCCGAAGACGCTGACGCGGCCCGGGACCGGGATGCCGTGCTCATGCAGGGCACGGATGACGCCCACGGCCATCTGGTCGTTTGCCACCACGACGGCGGTGACGTCCGTTGTTGCCGCCACCACCTGCCCCGCCGCGTAGCCGGAAGCCGGCGACCAGTCCCCGGCCACCACACCCAGGGAGTTCAGGCCCAAGGCCGCGATGGTTTCTTCGTAGACCTGGTGGCGGTTTCGGGCGGATGGCCAGCCGTCCGGGCCTGCCACGTGGAAGAAGTTCCGGTGGCCCATGGCTGCCAGGTGCTTAACGATGCTCGCGGCAGGGGAGCCGTCGGCAATGCTGCCGAGCGCGCGCATCCTGTTGTCGTATTCGCCGGCCACCACCAAGGGGACCCGGGAACCGGCGCCGGGATCGCCGTCGGGACGCGGGACGAAGGACAGGATGCCGGCGATGTCCTCGCCGGAGAGGAGGCTGTTCAGTTGTTTTGACCGCGCTTCAGCGGTCCCCTCCATGGAAACCACGTCCACGCGGTAGCCATTGCCGTGGGCGGTGGCCGCCGCGCCCTTGAGGACCCTGGAAGGGAAATAGAGCGAGGCTTCGGGCACTACCACCACAACGCGGTACGGCTCGCGCGACCGCAGGGACCGGGCCGCGAGGTTGGGGGTGTAGTCCAGCGCCGCCAGGGCCTTTTCGACCCGCTCCAGGGTGCTGGGTTTGAGCGTGTTCCGGTCCTTGAGGTAGCGCGAGACCGTCTGATGGGAGACGCCGGCCAACGCGGCGACGTCGTAGATGGTGGCGGCCTTGGGCCGGCCTTGCTCAAATGCGTCCTGCACCATCGGTATGGCGTCCCTTCAGGTACAGTCCCGCACCTGCGGGAGGGATCCGCTCCAGCCTAGTGGTTGCGGCCGACCGAGGTGGCATGTCCTTCCGTCTGGAGTCTTACCGGCGTGCCATGACCACTAATTCGCCGCGGCCGGCGCCCACGGGTTCCTTGTGCCAGCCGCCGAACACCCGCTGCACCGTGAACCCTGCGGAGCCGAGGTCGCTGCGAAGCTCCTGCTCAGTCCGGAAAGCGAGGACCGACTTATGGACCGCCGCGGTGTGGCCGGACAGATGGACGTGTTCGCTGATTGTCACCTTCCCGTCCTGGTTGGGGCCTGCGTCCTTCCAGGTTTCGCCCTTGCTTCCGCCAGGCAAGGTGAAGGACGTGCGCGTTTTCCCTGGTGTCCAGTGTTCCCATGCGCGGGCAGCCGGGTCGCGTGAGTCAAAGACCAGCCGCCCGCCCGGGGCCAGGGCGCTATGGGCGTCAGACAGAGTCCTGGCCCAGGCCTCCTTATCGTGGATGGCCTGCACGACGTGGGCCGTCATCACCACGAGGTCGAATCCGCCGTCCGCGGCGACTTCGCTGGACGTTCCGTTGACCCAGGTCACTGCTGACGTTTTGTCCTTCCGCCTGGCAGCAGCCAGGGAGCCGGCATCCGGATCCAGCCCAACCACGGTGTGTCCCGAAGCTGCAAGAGCCAACGTCAACCGGCCGGTGCCGCAGCCAAGGTCCAGGATGCGGCTGGTGGGTAGTTGGTTGGCGGTCGCCAGGAAGAACTCGTCATCGGGTGCCCATGTGTTCTGGAGGTCGTAGAGCTCCGCCCGTTGAACGTCGGTCAGGTGTGAAGCCATGCAGCAACGCTATTGCATGCTGATCCGTGTGGGGTAGACCGGGCGATCCTGGGGCGGCTGCCCGGTTGTCCAGGCTGCCCGGCTGCCCGGCTGCCCGGTTGTCCAGTTGCCCTCTCCGTTCTCATTTCCCGGGGCTGTCGAGGCACTGCTGGACGGCTGCTTCGCAGGGCGACAGTTCTTTGTGCCATCTCCGGCGTCGATGGTGCCGACTGATCTTCGGGATCTGCGGAACGAAGTGCGGAACCGGGCCAGTTGCACCCGGCGTCCACACCAGGGTGGGTGCCGAGCCAGGATCCCGGGCGGGCTTGAACTCCAGGGGCCTCGCAGCGGGCCTCCGAGGAGTGCTGCCAAGCGTTTCCGTGGAGGTGGATCTCCCGCGGGCTTCGCCCGTACGGAAACCGGTCTGCGCTTCGGGCCAGGACGCGGACTGTTCCGGGACATGCAGCGCCGGAGCATGTGGATCTCCTGCTGTCGGCTGGGATGTCTGGGGGTTTGGTGGTTCCGAATGTCTAGGCGCGCATGGTTCCGGTGTGTGTTGTTCAGGTGGCAGGGCTTCTTGGGCGTGCTGCTCTGGCGCTTGGTGTTGTTGCCGTTCTGGTGCTGGGGTTTCTGGCGCTTGGTGTTGGGGCGTGTTGGGTATGGGGTGTTGTTGGGTCCAGGTGGTGGGCCAGGTGGGTGGTTCGTGGTCGGGGTGTTCGGCGGGGTAGTAGCGGCCGGTGGGTGAGAGCCAGCCGGGTGGGTGGTTTTTGGTGGCGGTGGTGGGGGTCCAGGTGGTGTTGTGTTTGAGGTGGTGGTGTTTGGGGCAGAGTTGGTTGAGGTTGTTGATGCCGGTGGTGCCGCCGTGGTGCCAGGGGTGGATGTGGTCGGCGTCGTTGTCGAGGGTGTTGTTGTTGCATCCGGGGAAGGTGCATTTGGCGTCGCGGAGTCGGAGCCAGTGGCGCATGGCGGGGGTGAGGCGGTAGTTTTTGCGGCCGATTTCCAGGGGTGCGCCGTCGCGGGGGTCGATCAGGACGCGGTGGAAGGATTCGGCGCCGTTGGCGATGAGGTCCCTGGCCATGGAGGGTGGGATGGGGCCGTAGCCGTCGAGGATCGCGGGTTCGTCGGTGGCTCCGAGGAGGGCCATGACCGGGACGGTGATCAGGACCTGCGCCCTGGGTACCGGAACATCACCCCAGGCCTTGGCGGAGGTAAACGGCGCCCCAGGGCTGGTGGCAGCGTCAGGCGTGGATCCGGCCTCCGTTCCAGAGGCGGTTTCCCCAGTGACAGCGCCAGCGGTGTTGTGTTCTGTGGGGGTGAGTCCGGCGGTGAGGAGGGCTTCGACGAGGTTATCAGCGCGGCGTTGGGGCAGGGTGCGGGTCTCGTGGGGGCCTTGCTGTCCGCGGGAGATCGCGGTGAGCCGGTTGTGGATCGCTTCGGCGGAGGCGGCCGGGAGGCAGGCGCTGAGCCAGGCCATTCCGTCCCGGGCCGGGGTGAACTCGACCCTGCGGTCCGCGGCCGACCGGACGTGGCGTTCCTCAATGGATTCGGGGTGGTGGCGTTCGCGCCAGGAACGCACCTTGGCCCGTAACCGTCCCGGGACCAGGACCGCCGCCACACACCGCCCGGCCAGGACACTGCCGACGGCCGGATCGGGGGCAGGTGTCAGGAGTGGGCCTGCCGGGTCAGCACCTGCAGGATCAGCCACATCGATCGGGTCCGGGAGTGCAGGATCAGGGAGGGTGGGATCCGGGAGTGTGGGGGTGAGGAAGTGGGTTTCGAGGGCGGTGGTCCCGGCGTGGGGCAGGCCGGTGCATTCGTCGGTGAGGACCCGGGCGTGCTGGTAGGTGATTTCCCCGGCGGCCAGTGCCGCGAGCGTCAGCGGCTGGGTGGCGGCAAGCTGGTAGCTGGTGCTGACCAGGTCCGCCGCAGCCCCGGCCCCAAGACCAAGGATCCCGCCGACCTCAGCGATCAGGGAGATTTCCCGGGCCCGTTGATGGGTGATGCCCAGATCCGGTGGGGTGAGGGCGTCCTCGATCCCGACATACTCGGCGATGGTGAGGGCCTTGACGGCCGCGAGTTCGGATTCGAGCCGTCGCACCACGCCCAGGCGCTGTAAACGGTTTTCCTTGGCCCGCTCCAGCAGGTCCTCCCCGGACCAATCATCCTCCAACGCAACATCCGCGACCTGGACCAAGGCGTTCAGTTCCGTCATGGCGTCCGCGAGCGAGCCAACCACCACACCCACTGGCCCCGCAACGGCCCCGGAAGCAGCCGGAACCGGGTCCCTGCCGTCCGTGCCTGGAGCTTCGTTGCCGTCCATGACCCCAGCATATGCAGGGGGTACGACAATCCTGTCGGAGCCGGAAGCGACCGATGGATCGCCCCCAAAGCCGGCCCCGGAAACAGCCCCGGGACCAGCCGGAACGGAGCCACTGCCGTCCGTCCCTGGAGCCTCTTCGCCGTCCATAACCCCAGCATAGGGAAGGGGTACGACAATCTGATCAGCCACAAAACCCAGCCGGCATAAGGCCAGCCAACACCAAAGGAGAACGCCGGCACCGCACCCCATGCACCGCCGTCGTACGCGCCTAAAAGGTTGGGTACTAACCGCCTGTCAGGAAGTCGCCGGCGATCCGCACCACGGAGACCCTGGCCACCACCTGCTCAGGAGAAAAATGGTTCCGTACAGCGGCCGCCACCGCCCGGGCAACCTCCGGCGTCCCGAGTATCCCCGGCGTCCCCGGCGCACCAGACAGCCCTGGCGCCCCGGACTTTCCCGCACTGACGCCAATCCGCACGGAAACCTCCGTGGGACCGCCGTCGGAACGCTTTTCCACCAAGGGGAGGTCCTGGTCCTGCGGCTCATCGCTGGTGATCAGCGCCGCGGCCCGCGCCGGCAGCCGCTGCCACAGGGGCCGCGACGGGAAGACCTCGGTCACCCCTGGCACCGCAAGGATGACCCGCCGCAGGTCCACGGGCAGCTGGACGTCGGAAGTTGTGCGCTGACCTGGAAGGCCATCGGCAGCGGACGGCTGTACGGGAGTGCTCATGATTCCTCCTGCGGGGCGGGGTCCGGGGCCTGTGCCGCGGACGGTTCAATAACGTCGGTGATGGTGATGTCGATCCCGGCGATGTTCAGCTCCGTGTGCCGCGCCAGGGCCTTGGCCAGTTCCAGCCGGAGGGCCGCTGCGCTGCGCATGAAGGGATGCCCGAATGCCACGGCAAGATCAACGCTGACAGTGATCGGTTCGCCCGGCACTGTTACATCGCCGTGCAGGCGCACCTTTCCAGCCACGGCCCCGGGAGTCGCGTCCGCCACGGACCGGATCAGGGCGAACACGGACCCCTCGGTTTCCGTCAGCCGGTCCGCCGGGTCATCGGAGCGGAGCGGGATATCCCGGCCCGGCCGCAGTTCCAGCCTCAGGCTGGCCAGGATGTTCTTCATCCACTGGTCGTTGCCGCTGCCGGCCGCCGCCAGGTCGTTGCTCAGCAGTTCACTGCCGGCAGCCGTGAGCCGCCGCAGGGAGTCCAGGCCATTGCGGCAGTCTGGGCAGGTCTCCAGGTGCCGCGGATCGGCAAACTCGTCCGTATCCAGGTATAGGCTCAGCTCCTCGAGGGTGTGCCCGCACTCCAAGTTGTCGTTGGGGATGCTCATCGCCACTCCTCCATTTCACGGACCAGCGTAATCCGTGCCCGGGCAAGCCTGCCACGGACGCTGGCTGTGCTGATGTTCAGTGTTTGGGCAATCTGGTCGTAGCTCTGGCCGTTGAATTCCTTGAGGACCCAACAACGGCGCTGCTCTTCGGGAAGCCGCGCCAGCGCCGCCTTCAGCGACTCAATGCTGGACCCCTGGACCGCCTTGGCCTCGGGGCCGGCCTCCGGGGAGCCCACGTCCCCTTTGCCGCTGACCTCGTCGATGTCACCGAAGCCCGTATGGTTCCGCCGCCGCCGCAGGAAGTCGATGCTGCGGCTGCCGGTCAGGCGCAGGAGCCAACTCTTCACGGCGCCGGGTTCGCGGAGCGTATCGAGTTGCTTCCAGGCCTGGACCAAGGCTTCCTGCACCACGTCGTCGGCATCGGCATACGATCCAGTCAGCCTCCGCGCGCAGGCCCGCATCAGCGGACCGTACCGGCGGGCCAGGGTTTCGAACGCGGCGGTGTCGCCGTCGGCTGCCCGGCCCACCAGGAGGGCGTCGGGGACCAAATCCAGCCGATCCGGCACCAAGGGATCTGTCACCTGATTCTGCTTTCACTCTTGGCGCGAACGCCGGAACAACGGCAGGCGGGCCCACGGAATGCCCCGCGGACCCGCCGCTCGAGGGGCCTAGTGCTTGGCGAAGCCTTCTTTGATCTTGGCTGCTGCGTCCTTGAGGTTTCCGCCGATGTCCTTCGCGGCGTCCTTCACTTTTTCGCCCGCATCATGGATCTTGGCCTGCGCCTGGTCGCCCTGGCCCTCGCGTTCCAGTTCCCGGTCCCCGGTCCGCCTGCCGAGGCCTTCCTTGGCGGCACCGAGGTGGTTGGTTGCTGCATTGGTGAGCCTGTTATCAATTCCCATGATGATGTTCCTTTCCTTGGTTTCCTGCGGGGCTGATCAGTGGGTGCAGAGGATCAGTCGGTGCGAAGGGCGCCGGTCAGTTTGGTCCTTGTTCCAGTGGCTATTCGGACCAGAACGGTGGTGTGATGGCCCAACAGCCCGTCAATTGAGCGGACCAGGGCTTCGGCGGTATCGGCCACGTCCCTGGGGGAGGCTCCGCGCCGTGTCTGGAGGATCAGCCGGAGGCCGCTCGGGCCCCGGCCGGATCCCCGCCACGCCGTGACGGAACTTCCGACGATGGAGTTGCTGCCGGCCAGTGCCGCATCCAGGGCAGCCTCCAAATAGGAGATGTCGACGGCGGTGTTCCCGAGCTCGGCGTCGCTGTCCTCCGCGCCGGTTCGGCTCCTGCCGCCGCCCTGCCGCGTCATCCACACGATGCACAGCACTGCCAGGAGCACCAGCGCGGCCACGAGGGCCACGGTCCACCAACTGCCAAGCGGATCCTGCAGGGGCGCCGAGGCCTGGATGGCTTGCCACCTGTCAACGGCCGCGCCGGTAAAGCGGGTCCAGCCGTCCCTGACGAGGGGGTTAAGTGCGGCGCCGGCCGTTAGGATACCGACGGCGGCCAGCAGTATTCCCGCAAGTGCGAGCAGGAGCCGGTTCAAGGCCCTGTTGGTGCGGTTCATCGGCCCGTCACCCCTTCCGGTGAGACGCGCACGTCGGTGCGCAGGTTCCTGGTGAGCCCGTAGGAGGACACTTCGCTGACGGCGGCGGAGGTGAGGGCCTCGCGGTCAATGGCAACGCCCGACGTCGGCCGTACTAGGGCGCGGAGGGAGCGCTTGCCTACCGTGGTGGTCACCTGCTCCGGGGCCAGGTTCGCCGCCAGGCGCACCTTCCGGGAAACGGCTGCGGCAATGGCCGAATCGTCCACCACCAGGGCAACCCGGTCACTGTCCATGGAACGGCGTGGGCGCCGGCCGCCCTTGACGGCGGCGAGCAGGACCAGCAGCCCCAGCAGGGCCACCGCCACGCCGGCCGCAGCCAAAGCGCCCGGCAGGACAGCCTGCGGAAGGGCAACCACCTGCGCCGCCAGCTGGCCGGGGCTGGCCAGGAGGGCGTCCTGCCCAAACAGCGAGAGGACGCTTTCGGCGGCGAGCCAGGCAAAGAAGCACAGGGCCAGCAGGGCAACGGCCACTGACAGCCGGGCGCGCGATGAGTGCGTCTCCCGCCGGATGATCCGTTTGTTGGTTCGGGCCTGTCCCATGGTTACCTCCTCTCGAGTAGATCGGTGTCGACAGCCGTGTCGTCAGCGCTGCGGGACCCCGATCCGGGTGCTGCGGAGCCGCTGTCCACCCTGGAGTCCGGGACCTGCCGGCGCTTGGCGGCCGCCAGCCGGATGTTGATCCGGCCCAGCTCCATCCCGGTGATCTGCCGGCAGGCAACCGAGACCTTGAGCCGGGCAATGTGCGCCTGTTCAAAGGCCGAATGCCGGTGGGTTGCCTCAAGGCCCCGCTCCAGCAGGGCCGGCGCTGGCAGCCGGACAGTCAGAGCCACGCCCAGCTTGCCCGCGTCGTCGTCCAGCGCTGCCGCCACCTGCCCGGGGGGCACCCCGAACGCTCCGGCTGCCACAGCTTCCACAGTGTGCTTCAGCGCGGCGGGGGCAATCCTGGTGTGGCCTGCGCGGGTCATGAGGAGGAGCGCCGGCCACGCAGCGCGTCCAGCACCCCGCCCAGATCAAGCTTGCCCTCGGCGGAGCGGCCCAGGACCGCGCCGATTCCCATAAACAAGGCCGTCAGCAGGAAGCCCCAGAACCCGAAGGCAAGGGCGACGTACGCCAGGACGGCGCCGGCGGCTGCGCCGGCCACCACCGGGGTCATGCCACCCTCGGCTCACGCGGGGCGTCGTCGTCGTCGGTGTTATCTGCCTCGGAGGCTACGTGGATGTCGGTGATGGTGATGTTCACTTCGGTGACTTCCATGCCCACCAGGTCCTCGACGGCGGTGTAAACAGCGTCGCGGGCGCGGTCGGCAACCTGCTGCAGCGGGTGGGGGTACTCCACCACCAGGGTGACGTCCACGGCAACCTGGGTCTGGCCCACCTCTACGGTTACGCCCTGGGTGAGGTCCTTCTGGCCCACCTTCTCCCGGAGGTTGCCCAAGGCGCGGGCTGCCCCGCCGCCCAGTGCGTGGACGCCTTCGATCTCCTGGATGGCGATGCCGGCGATCTTGGCAACAACGCCGTCCGCCACGGTGGTCTTGCCGCGGCCGTCGTGGCCTTCGCCTGCTGCGAGCTCATGGCCCGGTGCGGTGGTCTTCTTCTGTACGTCGGAAGGGGTCTGCGGCTGCGTGGTCATCGTGTCACTCCTGAGGTTCGTCGGGGAGGCTGTTTGCGCCTTCACAGATAAAGACGCAGCCCGGGCCCGGTTCGTCACGCACGGATTTGCGTGACGCCCATCACGTTGCAGGGGTCAGTAGATGAAGATGTTGATCCACTCGCGGTTGTGCGCGTGGATCAGGACCAGGAAGAGCACAAAGTCGAACAGGAGGTGGACGCTGACAATGTAGGACAAAGACCGGGTGATGGTGAACAGGCGGGCCTGCAGCAGGGCGAACGGGAAGATGAAAAACGGTGCCCACGCGTGGAATCCCAGTTCCCAGAGGAACGACGTAAAGAGGACCGCCTGCAGCAGGTTGGCCTGCCAGTCCGGAAGATGGCGGCGCAGCAGGGTGAACACCGTGCAGATGAAAAACAGCTCGTCCCAGATTCCCAGCACGTTGGTGCCCAGGAACAGCCGGCCGATGCCCTCGGGGTCGCTCACCGCAGGCCAGTTGGCGTAGACGCCGGTCCGCACCATGTACATGGGCATCAGGGCGTAGCCGATCACCAGGACCGCCGGGAGATACCACTTCTCCGCCCGTGTCCAGGGCTTCCCGGTCCGGACCGGAAAGCGGATGGCGTGCTCGCGGGTGACAAAACGTGAGACCGCATAGGGGACGCCAACGGCCAGGACCATTGCCGTGCCCATCACCATCATGTGCGCGGTGCTGATGTCCGTGGTGATCGGGACCAGGCTCATGGCAGTAAGCCCGAACGCAACGAGGGCCAGGTCAACCAGAAGGCGGCGGCTAAGGAATCCTGCGGTGATCAGCGCCGCCCCGAGCAGCAAAAATCCAAAAGGGCGGTCCTCCCGGACAAACAGCAGGAAGCCCGACGCCGCCACAAGAGCCGCCGGGGCAAGCGCCGGTGGCGCGGGGAACAGCTTCAGCGCGTCCGCGGGTCCGGTTCCGGCCCGGTGTGGCTGGTTTTTCATCGTGACCCCCCGAGTCTGGTGCCATCGACTCTACTGCTGCAGCTTCGGCCCGGACCAGAGGCAACGACGGCGGGGCTGCGGCCCGGCGGTGCGGACGCAGCCCGGCGGCGAAAAAGGAAAGCGGACGACGCCGGGAGGTGCCGGCGTCGTCCGCTTCAGTTGCGTGGCAACCGGGTCCGTTGTGGCCGCTTAGACGGAGGCGAGGACCTTGGCGTCGTGGCGGAGGCTCAGCGTGAAGGTGTTAGGGCCGCTGCAGGTCACGGCGATGCCGCAGGTGGTGGTGTTGTGCAGGGCGGACATGTCGCTGACCGCGGAATCAATGGTGTGGTGCAGGGCGGCCTTGTCCCAGATTTTCAGGGTCACGGAGTTAGTGGCATCGAACGTCATTATTCAACTTCCATTTCTTGCTGGTGGACGGCTCGGCGCAGGGCCGGGGCCGTGTCCTCGACGGTGAGGACAAAAGTGCGGGAAAGCGCGTTCCCGATATTTCAATGGTGCCTGCCCGGCTTGCCGATGGCAACCGTTTTGGGGCTGATGTGACCAAGCACACCGGCGGTCCCGGGTTGCCGCGGACAGGCTGGAACGTTCCGCACTGTTCTTCAATAGTGCAGAACCAGGAATTGGCGGCTCAACCTATAAGGGGTTTGTTGCGGGTGAGACTGATCACGTTGGGCGGCCCCGAGATCAGCCGACGGTGTGGTGCCCGGTGCCAAGGCATATGCTTCAGGCATGGGAATTATCATCACACTGCTTATTATCTGGCTGGTTCTTTCAGTCCTCGGGTTCGTCGTCAAGGGCTTGCTGTGGCTGGCCATCGTCGGCCTGGTCCTCTTTGTCGCCACTGGCGTCTGGGGCTGGCTGAAGCGTAAAACCCGGGCTTAGTACCCGCACCATCAACAGGACGCAGCAGCCGGTTTCGTCTTCGAAGCCGGCTGCTTCTCCATGTGTGGCCGCAGTTCCGCGTGCCGCGGTTGCCGGGACGCGCCCACTCGTCGAAGTGGGTGTTGAATTCAGGATGAGCACCTCTTCTGCATCCCCGTTGAGGTCCACCGGGGCGGCCAGGATGGACGGGGGCCCCGGTGGCGGCTGCGGCCAGGAAATAAGGTTCCCAGCGGCGCTCCCCGGAGGTCAGGCACCAGCTCTGTGGACCGGGTGCGCAGGGCCTGCCCGGGTTGGGGATGCGGGCCAGTCCCGTGACGCCAACCAGGGCACCAGGTCCGCTGCCCTGGTTCCGCCGTCCTGTGGGCGGGGCGACAGTAGGATGGCTCTATGTCGAGTTCCATTGATAGCCAGACCGCAGCGCAATTGCAGGAGATCCTGGTGGGTGCCGACGATGCTGTCGAATTCCTCTCCGGCCTGGCCGGCATGGCTGCGGCGGCTGTCTCGGAGGCGGCCGGGGACACCATTGAGTGCGCCATCACCCTGAAGTTGCACCGCCGTCCCGTCACGGCTGCCGGCAGCAGCGCCCGCGCCATCGAGCTGGACCATGTGGAGCAGGCCTTGGGCGATGGCCCCTGCATCATGGCGCTGCGGGAAATGTCCACCGTCCTGGTGGTTGACGTGTCCCTGGATGCCCGCTGGCCCTTGTATATGCAGAAACTCCTGGACGTCAACATCCATAGCACCCTTGGTGTCCCGCTGGAGATCAGTGGGGGTGCCGGTGCAGCGCTGAACTTCTTCGCCACAAGGCCAGACGCCTTCAGTCCCGACGTGTACGAAAAAGCAGAGGCCTTCGCGGCTGCAGCCAGCAACACCCTGCAGCTGTCGGTGCGGCTCCGGACAGTGCAGGGCAGGGCCGATGACCTGGAGGCCGCCCTGGAAAGCAGGACCGCCATCAACCTGGCCTGCGGCGTGATCATGGCGCAGAACCGGTGTTCCCAGGAGGAAGCCATGGCCATCCTCACCAAAGTGTCCGGCAACCGCAACCGGAAGCTCCGCGATGTTGCCAAGGAACTGATCGAGCAGCTTTCCGGCAGTCCCGTCCGGACCCACTTCGACACTTAGTCGTCAGTAGATCCCGGCAGCACTGGGTTGTGCTGGGATCATATTTCGGTATCGGCGGCTACTGCTGTCAGGTATCTTGCCGGCCATGCAGAGGCTGACGACGGCGGCCGCGCCGGATGCTGCTGTTAGGTGCCGTGCCCGGCCATGTGGAGGCTGACGACGGCGGCCGCGCCCCGTGCGGGCAGCCCGCCCGCCACGTCCTCCCGCCGGAAGTCCCAGCACCGTCCGGTGCCGAGTACCTCGTAATCCGCGTTTTCGGGTGTTGCCAGCACCAGTGCCGTACCCTCGTCGAGGGCCACCATCCGGTCCACCAGTCCGGCGGCAACGGCGCCGGCCGCCCGGCTCACGGTACCTGCCTGGGCGGCGTGCACGTCCACAGTGAACGGTGCCAGTCCCAAGCCGGCGCGGACTTCGACGTTGTCCAGGCCCTCGGAACATCCCGCATCGCAGACCTCGACGCCGTCGATGCGGTAGCCGCCGATGAGCGCGGCACCCGGCGCCACCATCGCCCCCGCGGAAAAGCCCAGATAGGACGCACCGCCGGCCACCAATCGCGAAATTTCTGCACCGGACCCGCTGAGCCCGGCCAGATAGGCGGGTGTCAGTCCGCCGCCCACCATCACGGCGTCCACGTTGTGGAAGGAAGTGGGGCTGGCTGGGCGAACGGCCCCGGCCGTCCCGTCCTGCCGCAGCAGGACGGGAACCACCTCGCAGGCAATCCGCGCCCCCAGCGGATCAACATAGGCGGGTAGGGCTCCGGCCGGATCCCTGCCCGCTGTGTGGAGCACCAAAGCGATCCGGGCTGGCCGGTGGTGCGGAAGTGCGCGGACAAAGTGGTCAAACACGGCGGGAAAGCTGCCCGGATCCGGAGTGGATCCCGCTAGGTAGATGCCCATGGCCCTCAACGTACCGGACGCCGGCACGCCTTGGTGGAAAAAACCATTGACATGGGGTGGGAGAAGGAATATCGTACAACCAAATGGTTGTAGATCAGCTCCGAGAAACCGAATTGGACCGCCTCTTCCAGGCGTTCGCCGATTCCACCCGCCGCGACATCGTGCGGCGGGTAACCGTCACCGAATATTCGGTTTCCGGCCTGGCTGCCCTCTACGCCATGAGTTTCGCCGCAGTCCAGAAGCATGTGGCGGTGCTGGAGCGGGCTTCCCTGGTGACCAAGGAGAAGCGCGGAAGGGAGCAGATTGTGCGGGGCAACCATGAAGGCCTGCAGAAAGCCCGGTGGCTGCTCGATGAATATGAACAGGTCTGGCGGCAACGGGCCGCCCGGATCGCGGACATCCTCGCAGAAGAGTAGGAAGGCAATGCCATGTCAGTCATCAGTTCCACCAAAAATCCGGAAGCCCTAAGCTTCACGCTGGTAGCCGAGTTTGAGGCCGGTGTGGAGCGCGTCTGGGAGCTTTGGGCCGACCCCCGCCAGCTGGAGCGCTGGTGGGGACCGCCCACCTGGCCTGCCACCTTCGAAAAGCTTGATCTGGTTCCCGGCGGCAAGGCTAACTACTATATGACCGGGCCGGACGGCACCAAGGCTCACGGCTGGTGGGAGTTCACGCACGTCGAGTCGCCCGCCCGGCTCGCCTTTGACGACGGCTTCGCGGATGAAGACGGAAACCCCACCGGTGACATGGGTATCACCCGGGCAACCGTGACCCTGGAACCGCTGGGGGACCGGACCCGGATGACCGTCCAGTCCACCTTCGAATCGGAAGAGCAGATGGAACAGATGGTCCAGATGGGCATGCAGGAAGGCATGACCGAGGCCATGGGGCAGATCGACGCCATCCTTGCCGAACACGCAAACGCCTGACCGCTGAGCGCTGGCATGGCAACGCGCAGCTAATGGCCGGCACCCGCTACGCGGCGCTACTGGCCGGCACCCGCTACGCGGCGCTACTGGCCGGCACCCGCTACGCGGCGCTACTGGCCCGCACCCGCTTCCAGCCAGCGGTGCCAGTGGACCAGGCGGACTGAGTCCAGGGCCGCGAGGTCACCGTCGGTGGCCTCGCGGCGGACCCGGGCCTCGACCGGCAAGCCCACCTGCGCCTCCGCATGAAGCGGAAGGATCTGCAGGGTTACGGCAGAACCCGGAGTGATGCCTGCGTCAGCAAGGTCCAGGACCCAGGGCGAACCGTCCCAGAACCTGTCCGCCACGGGCACCCCATCCACCAGGAGCTGGGCAACATCACCCGCCCACTCCATTTCGAGCTCGGTGTGATGCCCGTCCACCCCCTCCACCGGGAAGGACAGTGAGTACTCCGCGGCCAGTTCGGCGATCGTCTCCGGCGACGGTGCCGCCGCGCGGTTGGCTGCCGAACCAAACGACGCCGGTACCGGCGCTGCAACCCGGGTCAAGACCGCTGGCACGACCCTTGGAACTGCGTCGTTGCCGGCCTGGAATCCGGGAACCTCTGCCTCCGCCGGCAGAGGCACCGCGACATCCACTCCGGCGAATCCGCGCCGGTCGGGGCTGTACCGCTGCAGCGACGGCCGGCCCTGTGAACGCCCGGCCAAGCCGCCGGGCACCGTCCACACCGGCTCGTCGGACAGCACCAGCTCCCCGGCCAGCACCCATGCCTGGTCCGCGGTCTCCGCGGGGAGCACCAGGATGTCCAGCGTGCGGCTCCCGTCCACGGCGGTGAGAAGCTGCGGTTCCGCCGGGGACACCCGCCAGACCCCGTCAGCACCGGGACGAAGACCGGCCTCGGGAAGAAGACCGGCATCGGAAGCGAGACCGGCGCCCGAAGCCAGGCCGCCTGCCTGGTGCTTCCCGGCCGGGCCGCCAGGGACGCTGTTATGGAGATCGATGCTGCTGACAGTCGTTTCCGGCGCGAACTTCAGGTCCACCGGGATGCCGTGCCCGGCGGCCAGCACCAGGGTGGGCACTGTGGAACCGGGATCCAGGATGGTCAGGGGAGTAGCTGTGGCCCAGTCGATCCGCACGCCGGCCACCGTGAGGTTCACCGGCCAGCAGGCGATGGTGCCGGCGGGAATGTCCACTGGCGCCGCCGGAAAGGTGACGGTCCCGGCGTCGAGCGTTACCTCAAACTGCGCGCCCCGGCAGGTGTCCAGCGGGACGTGCGGCTGGTGCCAGGTAACAAAAACAAAGCCGGCGGAGCCGTCGCTGCGGAGGGCCCAGCGGAGGGTGGCGGAGTCGTCCACCCCGGCGGGCATAACGGCGGGAAGGGACGACGGCATCAGTGCCAACCGGTCGCCGAACGCAGCCAGGAACGCGTGCTGCCTGCGCAGCGCGGCAAAACTGCCGGCCAGCCTGCCGGTGGCACCGATCGGGGCGTGGAAATCGTAGTCGAAACGCGGCAGGTCGTTGGGGTAACCGGTGGCCTGGGACTCCTGCAGCCCGTCACCGGGGTTCCGGCCGCCGGCAAACATGTAGTAGCCCTGCCAGGCGGAGCCGTTGCCGATCTTGTTGGCCGCCACAGCCGCCACGTCCGCGCCCTGCGGCCGGGGCCGGCGCTGGTAGGCGGTAGCCATTCCGCCTGCCAGTTCGCAGGTGGCGGGCGGGAAAAGCGCCGACGCAGCCCTGGGAGCGGCGGCCGGACCACCGGCGCCCAGGTGTTCGCGCAGGTCGGCGCCGATGCCGGGGTCGTCCCAGGAATGGCTGAAGAAGAAGTGCTCGCGGAACGTGGGATCCCACGGAGCATCCGCATCCACCCAGAAACCGTCGCCGTACCCGCCGAAGAGCGGCAGCACCTCGCCTTCGGGCAGCTCCGCGCCACCCCAGGCCGTGGCGGTCCAGATGGGGGCCGACAAGCCAGCTGCCCGGGCCAGCCGTTTCAGGGTGATGAGGTGACCGGGCTGGTCGTAGAGTTCATTTTCCAGCTGGATGCCGATCACGTTGCTGCCGGCACCCACCAGGGGGCTCAATTCCCGGCCCAGCAGCCCGAACCAGGCTTCCACCAGGGCAAGGTAGGCGGGATCGTCGGTGCGGTGCTGCACGTCCGCCGCCTGTACCCAGTCCGGGAAGCCACCGTTGCGGACCTCACCGTGGCACCACGGGCCGATCCGCAGCACCACGTCCAGGCCCACCTCCGCGCATAGGGCTACAAACGCCGCCACGTCCAGGTTGTCCGCGAAGCCAGCCCGGCCCGCGTCGGGTTCGTGATGGATCCAGAACACGTATGTGGCCACTACAGTGATTCCGCCGGCCTTCATCAGGCGCAACCGCTCCTCCCAATGCCGGTGGGGGACACGGCTGAAGTGCAGCTCACCGGACACGGGAATGGCCGGTGCGCCATCAACTTCGACGTGCCGGTTGGTGAGCCGGTACCGCTTATGCCGGTCCTCGGTGTTGCTCATGTCGGGCTCGGTCAGCGGGGTTTCCCAGGGCTGGTGGACGACGTGCAGGGCAGCCGGGCTGCTGGTGTGGTTGGGCATGGCACCGAGTATTCCACAGGAAAAGCGGTGCCGGGAAGCGCTTTCCCGGTCGGTCTGCGGCAAGCCGTTGAACCTTGCGGCCTGCTTCGAAATACTGGAGGGCAGGAAACCGGATCGAGGCAGGGGGTGCAGGTATGGGCAACGGGTCAGCGGAATTCCGGAAGCGCCTTGAACGGGCGGCGGAAGCGCGCTCCTACCGCGGCGCCGGCATCACCCCTGCGGAGGAGACCGCCCTGGCGGCCCGCGAAGAGTCCGAACGCCAGAAGCGCAGCAAGGTGGGCGATGCGGCCCGGGCTGACTATCTGGTCCGGGATGCGATGGCGCAGGGCAAGTTCGACAACCTGAAGTACGCGGGCAAACCCATCCCGGGGCTGGGTGAGCAGTACGACCCCGACTGGTGGGTCAAAGGGCTCCTGGAGCGCGAAAACATCAGCGGCATGGGGCCGGCGGCCATTGTGCTGCGCAGCGAGGACGCCGACTTGGACACCAAACTGGATGCCCAGTATTCGGAGCAGCAGGTCCGTGACCTGGTCCTGGACTTCAACCGGCGGGTGGTGGACGCGCGCCGGCAGTTGCAGGGCGGCCCGCCCGTGGTCACGATGACCCGCGACGTGGAGACGGAAGTGGAGCGTTGGCGGCAGCGCCGTACCGCCCGGACCGTGGACCAGCCACCGGAACCGCAACCATCCCGGTCCTGGTGGCAGCGGCTGCGGCGGGGTTCCACGTAAGTGGGCGGACTACGGCGGGTGTCGGCGGCCCTGAAACCATCCCGGTCCTGGTGGCAGCGGCTGCGGCGGGGTTCCACGTAAGTGGGCGGACGACGGCGGGTGGCGGCGCCGTCGTCGGACCCGCGGCAAGTGCCGCTGCTGTAAGCCGGCGGGTACGCGGTCAGGGCCGTTCGGTGCCGGGTGCCTGCAGCCCGAACAGTTCGCAGGTGGCGTTGTAATACCTGTCGGTCCGGCCTTGATGCGCCAGCCCGATGCGGGCGCAGACCCGTTGCGACGCGGCGTTGGCCGGGTTGGTGACCGCCACAACGGCCGGCAGCCCGTGCCCGAAGGCGTACGCTAGGACAGCTGCGGCCGCCTCCGTGGCGTAGCCCCGGCCCCAGGCGTCCGGGTGGAAATGCCAGCCGATCTCGGTATCTCCGGACGGCTGCAGGGGGACCGGTCCGGACGCCGGAATGGACTTCAGCAGCAGCGTGCCCGCCAGGGTCCCGGCCTCCTTCACTTCAACAGCCCAGACCCCATAGACGGGGTGGTCCATGGTGCGCCACGCGTTGATCCGTTCGGTGGCCTCGGCTGGATCGACCATCACCCGCGGCGTGCTGCCGATGAACCGCTGCACATCCCAGCGCGAATACAGGTCCAGGACAAAACCGGCGTCGCCAGGCTCCCACGGGCGCAGCCGCAGCCGGGCGGTCTCAAGGGTTTGCATCGCCCCATCCTGCCAGCAGGAGCAGCTGGCGCGTCCGGCTGCCGGGCCCGGCGGCACTGCTAGCGGCGGGGGCTGGGCGTGGGCGTGGCCGGCGGCGGTGGGGGAGGTGGGGGTGCCGGGAACGCCCCGGTGGGGAACAGCGGTGCCACCGCCAGCATGTAGTTGGCCCACTGCGGGCCCGCGATCATGTAACCGTCCAGCCTGGGGTAGAAGGTTCCGTTGATGGTGACGTTTTGGCCCGGCCGGCTCTGGCCTTCCAGCGCATCGCCGAAGAAGGACGCCGTGGCCAGGCCGGTGGTGTACCCCACCACCCAGGTGGAGCCGTTGTTGTTGGACGTCCCGGTTTTGGCAGCCACCGGGAAACGGGTGTGGACCTTGGGCTGGATCCACACCCCCGAGCCCATCTTCATCACATCCTGGAGGACAGCATTAACGCCGCGCGCCACGGCCGGCTTCACCGCGTCCCGGCACTCCGTGGGCTGCACGGGCAACTGGCCACCCGCCGCGTCCCGGACCTCCAGGAGGGCCACCGGGGTGCAGTACCGGCCGTCATTGGCGAACGTGGCGAAGGCGTTGGCCAGATGCAGCGGCGCGACCCCGATGGCACCCAGCAGGTTGCCCAGCTGGTGCATGTTGATCTGGGCGCCGTCCAGCCCGCTGTGCAGGCCCACCGTGTCCACCATTTTCTGGATGCCGCAGAAATCCAGTTGCGCAGCGGTGGCGAAGGTGGCGGTGTTGATCGAGTTGTACAGCCCGTAATTGATGGGCATGGGCCGGTAGAAGCCGGGTTCGGAGTTCTGCAGATCGTCCGCGGCCCCAAATTCAGGGTTGTTCTGCGCCGTGCTGTAGGCCCCCAGCACCCGACCGCAGGTGGACCGCCAAGGGAAGCCAAGGGGGTAGACCCGCCGGGAGGCATCCACCACGGCGGTGCCGGACTTGCCTTCGTTGAGCCACTCGGCAAACGTGAACGGCTTCATGGTGGATCCCGGCTGGAACCCGCCGGCCCCGTTGAGGTCGTTCCCGTCCGGATCCCTGGCGTCGACGCTGAAGTTCAGCTGCGTGTCGAACCTGCCGGGCTCCGGCAGGAACACCGTGTTCTGGGCCATGGCCAGGATCTTTCCGGTCCCGGGCTGGATGGACACCAGCGCTGCGCCCCACCGGTCCGGATTTTCCCCTGCCGAGCTGTCCACCTGGACCTGCGCCGCCGCCTGCAGCCTGCTGTCCAGGGTGGTGACGATGGTCAGGCCGCCGCGGTACAGTGTCCGCTGGCGTTCAATCAGGCTGGCCCCGTACGCCGGATTGTTCAGGATGAGGTGCGAGATGTAGTCGCAGAAGTACGGCGCCTGGACGGCATTGGCGCAGCCCTGCCGCTGGGGATTGAGGACCAGTTCAATGGGGATGGCTACGGCGGTGTCGTGCTGTTCCTGCGTGATCTTGCCCAGCAGCAGCATCTCCGCCAGTACCTGGTTGCGCCGCACAATGGACTTCTCCGGGTTGACCGCAGGGTTGTAGTACGACGGGCTGTTGACCAGCCCGGCCAGCAGCGCCGCCTGGGGCAGGGTGAGGTCCTTGGCGGTGGTGCTGAAGAAATACCGCGACGCCGCCTCGATCCCGTAGGCATCGCTGTTGAAAAACACGATGTTGAGGTAGCCCTCCAGGATCTGGTCCTTGGAGAACTGCTTCTCCAGGGCGATGGCAAGCTTCATTTCGCGAAGTTTGTCGCCCATGTTTTTCTGGCCGCTGAGGATCACCTCGTCCGGGCGGTCCTGCGACAGCCTGGATTCGTTGATGACGTTCGTGACGTACTGCTGGGTGATGGTGGAGGCGCCCTGCTGGCCGCCCTTGGTCAGGTTGGACATCACTGCCCGGACCACGCTTTGGACGTCAACGCCGGCGTGTTGGTAGAACCTGCTGTCCTCGATGGACACGATGGCGTCCCGGACGAACGGGGACATCTGGTCCAGGGGGACGCGGACCCGGTTTTCGGCGAAGAAGACGGCGATCGGCTGGCCGTCCGAGGTGAGGACCTTGGTGGATTGCGACGGCGGTGCCACCGTCAGCTCCGCGGGCAGGCTGTCGAAGAAACCGATGGAGTTGCTGACGCCCATGCCCGCAGCCGCAACGGCCGGTACCACCAGGCTGGCGGCCAGCACCCCGCAAATGCAGCTGACGGTGAGGAATCCCACGAAGGCCGCCAGGATGGCGGCAACCCTGCGCGTCAACGTCCGCTTCTTTGTCATCGGCCAGCCCTCGAGCTTGATGGTGGGATCAGACTACGCCGTAGGGGGCAGCCGATCCAGCGTCCGGCCGGCGCAGGTGCCGATTCGTCAGACCTCTTGACTTGGCGATAGTTAACGATCTATCGTTAACTATCGCTGAAGAAATCAGCGTTAGTTATCTTGAAGGGACATGCCACCATGAACGGCAATTCTGAAAACACCTTTGCAGGCCCCGAGTTCGGTAGGGGCAAATTCGAGCGCGGCCGTGGCCGGCGGGGGCCGCATGGTCACCGCGGCGGCGGCTTCGGACCCGGCTTCGGCCCGGGTGCGGGCGGCGGCTTCGGGCCCGGTTTTGGTCCCGGATTCGGCCCGGGCTTTGGCCGCGGACCCCGGCGGGCCAGCCGCGGCGACGTCCGGGCCGCCATACTTTCGCTCCTGGCCGAGGCACCCTCCAACGGGTACGGCCTGATCAAAACCATCGCCGAAAAGACCGACGGTGCCTGGCGGCCCAGCCCTGGCTCCATCTACCCCACCCTGCAGCAACTGGTGGATGAAGGCCTGATCGCGGCCCTCAGCGAAGGCCGCGGAACCGAGTTCACCCTCACGGAGGCCGGCCGCGCCTACGTGGCCGAGCATGCGGAGGAGATGGAGAACGCCTGGAACTCCGGGGCGGAGAATCCGGACCGGGACTTCCACCAGAGCATCGGCAAGCTGATGGCCGTCGTCCACCAGTTCCGCAGCGGCGTCACGGCTGAACAGCGTGCAGCGGCCCAGGAAAAAATGGATGAGACCCGCCGCGCGCTTTACAAGATCCTGGCGGACTGAGTGCGGGTGCAGGTTGTCGGTCGCGTCGTTGCCGGAGCAGGCGTTGTTCCGCCAGCGCCGGCCGGTAAGCCTGGGCTTGTCCGCAGATCGGAGCCTTCAGGCCTAGGTCTGCCGGACAAGCTCCGGATTGCTGCCCTGAGCCGGGCTGCCCTGAGCCGGGGTGTCGTGCGCGGGCGTGCCGACTGAAGCACTGGCCGATTCGGCTGCCGGCGTGCCGGACAGCATGGCCCGCAGCGGGCTGAAAGCGGCCCCCATCTCGCCGAAGGCGTAGGCGGTCTCTGCGTGCTCCGACAGATCCACGCCCGCGGTTTCTGCCTCGTGGCTGACACGGAAGCCCACAGTCCTGTTGATGACGCGGCCGATCACCAGTGTGCCCAGCCCGGACAGCAGCAGCGTGATCACCACGGCCGCGGACTGCGCTATAAGCTGCTGGAAGCCGCCGCCGTAGAAAAGGCCGCCGCCCTGGCCGTCCACCGGAAGGGCGATGAATCCCAGAGAGAGCGTGCCCACCAGGCCGGCCCCCAGGTGGACGCCCACAACATCCAGCGAGTCGTCCAGGCCAAACCTGTACTTAAGGTCCACAAACACCGCGCACGCAGCCCCGGCCACCAGGCCCAGGCCGATGGCGGCCACCGGGCTGATGTTGGCGCAGGACGGGGTGATGGCCACAAGCCCGGCCACAACGCCGGAGGCCGCACCCAGCGACGTGGGGTGTCCGTGGCGGACCTTCTCCACCACCAGCCAGCTGAGCATGGCGGCCGCGGGGGTGACCAGGGTGTTGATCCAGATCAGTCCTGCCTGCTCCACCGTGGTGGCGGCACCGCCGTTGAAGCCGAACCAGCCAAACCACAGGATGGCGGCACCCAGCATGATGAAGGGCACGTTGTGCGGGCGGTGGTTGGGATCCTTGGCGAAGCCGTGGCGCTGGCCAACAATGAGCGCCAGGACCAGGGCCGCGGTGCCGGAGCTGATCTCCACCACTGCGCCACCGGCAAAGTCGATGACCTGGCCGAACGCCACCGTCACGGCGCCGTCCGGGCCCATCAGGCCGCCGCCCCAGATCATAAAGGCCAGCGGGCAGTAGACCAGGGTGATCCATACCGGGACAAACAGTGCCCAGGCGCTGAACTTGGCGCGGTCGGCGATGGCGCCGCTGATCAGTGCCACGGTGATGATGGCGAAGGTTGCGCTGTAACCGGCCTTGATCAGGTCCGGAGAGCCCATCAGGTTCTGCAGTCCGAAGCTGGTGAACGGATTGCCGAAGAGACCCAGGATGCCCTCGCCGGTGGTCATTGAATAGCCCCAGAGGATCCACACCACGCCAACAATGCCGGCCGAGATGAAACTCATCATGATCATGTTCAGGGCAGCCTTGGCGCGGGTCATGCCGCCGTAGAAGAGGCCAAGACCGGGAGTCATCAGCAAAACCATCGCGGCCGAAATCATCAGCCAGACGTGTTGGGCAGTGATCTCCACCGGCAGGTCCCTTCGAACGATTGAGGCGGGGCGCTGCGTGGCCCCGTGCATTTCCCCCGTCGTCCATTTTTGGCGCTGCGTGTTTCGAACAGTGCCCCGCAAAGTTGCGCCTGTGTTACACAAAGCGCCCGGTTGTGAAGTTCGCATGTCGGGTATGTTTCGGGCGCGTTAACGCACCCCGACCAGGCGTCCCCCGAATCCTGGCCGGGGCGGGCGAAGGCCCCGGGATCAGGGGTGGGCCTGCCCGCAGCAGGTGAGGCGCCGGCGTCGGCCGCCCGAATGCCCAACGTTTCCCCGGCATGAACGGCGCCTCACGTCCTACGCCCGGTCGTGGAGGGTGATCCGGTAGCCGTCGGGGTCGGCGAAAGTGAACGTGCGCCCGAAGGGGCCGTCAATGGGCGCCGAGGTGATGGGATGGCCGTCGGCGGCGAGGGCGTCATGGATGGCCTGGACGTCCGTGGCGTGCAGCCAGATTGCCGCGCCGATGCCGGGGTGGGCGACGGACGCCAGGTCGGTGCCGGGAACGAGGTCCCGGAGTGCAAAAGCGATCGGGGCCGTTTGGAAAACGACCGCGTGGGGAGGGCCCGCCGGTGACCGGACGAGGCCCAGGTACTTCTCATAGAACGCCTGGGACGCGTCAAGATTGCGGGCTTGGAGGGAGATGAAATCTGGGCCGGTGACTGGCATGGATTGCTGCTTTCTCTTGTGTCAGTTATCTGACATCGATTAACATATGTCAGAATACTGACATGAGTCAAGATGGGATCGAGCTGGAAACATCACTCGGATACCTGCTGAAGGAGGCGTCCAGTGCCCTTCGTTTTGCCATGGAGGCGGAGCTGCGCCCGCTCGGCATGACGGTGACGCACTATTCGTGCCTGGAACTGCTGGCGCAGCGGCCCGGCCTGTCCAACTCGGAACTGGCGCGGGGGGCGTTTGTGACGCGGCAGTCGATGAACGTGCTGCTGCAGGCCCTGGAGCGGGACGGCCAGGTGGCCCGGCCGGCGGCGGCCCGGGTGGGGAAGGTCCTGCCCACCCAGCTCACTCCGCTCGGCAGGAAGCGCCGTGAGCAGGCGAGCCAGGCTGTCAGGGCGGTCGAGGTCAGGATGCTGGCCGGCGTAACGCCGGAAGACCAGGCGGGTGCTGCCAGGATCCTGCGGAGCATGATCCGGTCGCTGGTCGGCGATGGTGCCGGTGGCAACGACGGCGCTGAGGCTGGAGACAGCGGGTTGGGGCAGTAACAGAGGCGGGGAACGCCCGACGGCGGCCGCGCACCAGGGTGCGCAGCCGCCGTCGTGAATCCAAAAGTGGAGTCAGAACGTCCGGGCGTTGGCGAGGACGGGGAGCTTTTCCCGCACGCCGGCCACGGTTGCGGGATCGATGTCCACCACGGCGAGGCCCGGCTCCCCGCCGAGTGTTGCGAGTGCGGAGCCCAGGGGGCTGATGACGGCACTGTGGCCGATGCCCGTGGGCGCGGAACCGGCGGGACCGGCGCCGGTGGTCTCGGGATCGCCCTGGCCGCACGCCACCACAAACGTGGTGCTGTCCAGCGCACGGGCCCGCACCAGCAGGTCCCACTGTTCGGCCTTGCCCTCGCCGGCTCCCCAGGACGCGCACACGATGGTGACCTGCGCGCCTGCCTTGGCGTTGGCTGTGAACAGGGCGGGGAAGCGGACGTCGTAGCAGGTGGCCAGGCCGAACGTGGTGCCGTTGAGCTCGAAGGTCACAGGGGTTTCGCCGGCGTCCACCGTGTTGGATTCCGCAAACCCGAAGGCGTCGAAAAGGTGCACCTTGTCGTAGGCGGCGGCCAGGCCCGGCCCGGCCACCAGGAGCGTGTTGCGGACCTTGCCGTCCTTTCCGGGGGTGAACATTCCGGCGACAATGGCGATGTCCAGTTCCTGCGCCAGGTTCCGCACGCTTTGTGCCCAGGGTCCGTCCAGGGGTTCGGCGATGTCTGTCAGGGAGTGCCCGAAAGCCCGCATGGCTGCTTCCGGGAAAACCACCAGTTCCGCGCCGGCCGCCTTGGCTTGGGTGGCGTAGTCCCGGATCAGGTCGAGGTTGGCTGCGGTGCTCTTACCGGTGATGATCTGTGCGACTGCAAGGCGCATGGATGGCTCCAATCTGTTGTATACATAATGTATGGGAAAAGTGTCGGGTTTGGCCGCGTCGGGGCGGGAAAAGGCCTACGCGCATCTGCGCGAATACGTGCTGACCGATCCCGAGCTCCAGGGCCGCTTCCTCAATGAGCAGGAGCTCGCTGCCGAGATCGGCGTCTCCCGCACCCCCGTCCGCGAAGCGCTGCTGCTCCTGGTCTCCGACGGCCTGGTGGAACTCATCCCGCAGCGGGGCGCCTATGTTCCGCCCGTCACCGGCCGGGAGATTTCCGAGCTGATGGAACTGCGCGGCGTCCTGGAGAGCCACGCGGCCCGCCTGGTGATCGCCGAGCAGTGCGTTCCGCAGCAGCTGATGCAGGAAACCCTTGACCTGCAGGCCCAGGTCCCCGAGAACGGCCAGGCGGCCGACGCCCGCGAATTCATCCGGCTGGACACGCTCTTCCATCAGCAGCTGATCGACGCCGCGGGCAACGAACTCATTTCCCGGACCTACAGCAAACTCCATGTGCGCCAGATCCTGGTGGGCGTGGCCGCCTTGTTCCGCACGGGCGGCCGCCGCCAGGCGGTGTGCACCGAACACCAGGACATCCTTGATGCCCTGGTGGCCGGCGACGCCGGGCTGGCGCAGGAGTCGATCGACCATCACCTTGCGGTGACGCGGGACCTCCTGCTCCGCTCCTGAGGGTTGGATCGGATTCAGCGGGATTCGCCGACGCCGGCCGCCCGGTCCGCGGTTCCGGTGCCTTCGAGCAGCAACCGGTAGTCCTCATCCTCCACGGTGTTTGAGTCCCGGCCCAGCGCCAGTCCCACCACGGTGACGGCGCCCGCGACGGCGACATAGATTGCGACGGGGATCCAGCTGCCGAACTGGGACAGCAGCAGCGTGAACATCAGCGGGGCAATGGCGCCGCCGATCACACCGGCGAACGTGTACGCCAGAGAGCTGCCGGTGGACCGGAGGCGGGGCGAGAACTGCTCCACGATGAACGCCGCTTGCGGGCCGTACATAAAGGAGTGGGCCATCAAGCCCAGGACGATGCCGACAATAAGCATCGGCTGGTTGTCGCCGCCCAGGATGCCGAAGAAGACAAACGTCCACACCGCTCCGAGGATCGCGGCCACACCGTAGACGGCGCGGCGGTTGAACCTGTCAGACACGGCGCCCGCCAAGGGAATCATGAACAGCTGGAAGGCCGAACCGATAAGGACGGCGGTGAGTACCTGGTTGCGCTCGTAGCCGAGCGTTTGGATGCCGTAGGTCAGGGTGAACACGGTGAAGAGTGCGTAGAGGACGTCCGGACCCACGCGGCTCAGGATGGCGGCGATCAGCGGGCGGAGTTCCTTGCTGAACACTTCGCGGACCGGGGCGCTGGGCTGTTCGCCGTGCGCCTCGATGGCTTTGAAAATGGGAGTGTCTTCCAGCTTGAGCCGGATCCAGAGGCCGAAGCCCACCAGGACGGCGGAGACCAGGAAGGCGATGCGCCAGCCGAAGCTGATGAACTGCTCCTCGGTGAGGGCCAGGGTCAGGATGGCCAGGGCGCCGTTGGCCAGCAGGTTGCCGGCGGGCGGGCCCACCTGTGCTGCCGAGGCCCAAAAGCCGCGGCGGTGCGGGTCGCCGTATTCGCTGGAGAGCAGGACGGCGCCGCCCCATTCGCCGCCCACACCCACACCCTGGGCGAAGCGCAGCAGGACCAGGATGATGGGCGCCGTGATGCCGATGCTGTCATAACCGGGCAGGACGCCGATCAGGACGGTGGCCACCCCGATGATCATCAGCGTGGTGACCAGGACCTTCTTGCGCCCGATCCGGTCCCCGAGCCGGCCAAAGATGATGCCGCCCACGGGCCGGGAAACATAGCCCACCGCATAGGTGGAGAAAGCCAGGATGGTTCCGGTAAGGGGGTCCGAGGAGGGGAAGAAAACGAGGGGGAAAACAACTGCTGCAGCTGCCGAGTAAACGGCGAAGTCGTACCATTCGAGCGCGGTGCCGGTCAGGCTGGCGGCGAAGGCCTTGTACAGGCCTTTGGGGTGGACGGGCTTGGGGTGCGGCGTCGCGCCCTGGGCGGGGGAGTTGATCAAGGAGTGCCTCCACAGTGTTATTTGCGAGTGACGCCTGTCACGCTGGCGTTAAATGTATACATTACGCATACTGGATGTACATTGGCGACCGATACGGGTTTCCGGTTTGTTAATTTTCCGCCCGCAGCACCGAAAAGGACTGAACAACCATGACGCTTCTCAGTTTCGAACTTCCCGATGGCAGCACCACGGATGTCCAGGTCACGAACCTCCTCAACGCGGGCTACGCGGGCAGGGAGCAGGACGAGGTCCAGGCGCACATCGCCGAACTGGCGGAACTTGGGGTCCCGGGTCCCAGCACCACGCCGGCGCTCTACCCGGTTTCGCCGTACCTGGCACAGCAGGTTGCCGAAGTCCAGGTCCAGCACGCCAGGACCTCGGGCGAAGCGGAATGGGCGCTGGTCATTACGGCGGACGGCGTGCTGCTGACGGTGGCGTGCGACCACACCGACAGGGCGCTGGAAGTCCACGGCGTTGCCTGGAGCAAAAACGCCAGCCCTGATGTCCTGGGCCGGAAGGCGTGGTGGCTGGACGACGTCCGGCCGCACCTGGACCGGATCACGCTCAAGGGCTGGGTGGGGGCAGGGGATACCCCGGACACGCTGATCCAGGACAGTTCACTGGCGGCGCTCCTGACACCTGACTACTGGCTCGAAGTCCTTGCGGAGCGTGGCCTGAACAAGCCGGGCACCGTGCTGATCTCAGGCACGGTGGCCATGACCGCGGGGGTGGACCAGTTTGCCCGCAGCTGGAAGGTGGAGCTGGCGGACCCGGTCACCGGGCTGGCAGTCGACGCCCAGTACGTGGTGGCGGAGATGGCGGAACCGATCGGCTGACCCCGCCCGGGGTTCCGGTGGGATGCGGCGAAGGCTACTGCTTGTAGCCCTCAACTTCGCTCACGGGCCGGGTCTCGGCGTCGTTCGGGTTCTCGCCCGACTCCGCCTTGGCCCGGCGCTGCCGCAGCAGGTCCCAGCACTGGTCCAGGCTTTCGGCCACCTGGCGGAGCCGCGCCTTGTCCGGGGTGTGGCCGGTGCCGGTGTCGTCCCGGAGGGCATGCTCCTCCTCCACCAGCGCCTGGATTTTCGCCAAAAGATCCTGGTCGTTCACGGTTTCCCCTATCGTTTGGACGGTCCTGCCCAGCGTACGGAGTCCGGGCGCCACCCACCAGCCCCTGTACCATCAACAGCATGCCCACTGTGCTTGATATGGCAGGTCCAATCCTGGAAATGCTGACCTGGTTGTGCCTGCCCGTGGGACTGGGCCTGCTCTTCTATACCGGGATCCTGCGTCGCTTTGTGCATCCCTGGGTGGTGGCCGAGGCTGTGGTGTATTCGGACAGCACCGGCGTGGGTTTCCGCTGGTTCGACCGGAAGTACCAGGTCCACCATGCGCCCATGTCCCCGCATGACATCAAGGACCTGGCCATCGGCGACACCCTGCCCATCTACTACCACCCCAAACGGCCCACGCAGTGGCAGGTCACCGTGCCGGAGGAACCGGCCCGGACCGCCCTGGTCCTGGGGCGTTGCCTGACCGCCATCGGTGCGGTGGCCCTGCTGGCGGGCTTTGTCCTGCCCATGTTTTAGCAGTAACCAGCCAGCAGTCCAGAACCAGGAGTACGACGGCGGCCTGGCAGTTATCTCCGCAGGCTAACCGGCCAGCACCACGCCGATGCCCAGGCCGCCCAGCGCCACGCCGGCAGCTGCCGTCCACAGCACCGCTGCGGCGTCAGCGTCCACCCGCTCCCGGACCAGGCCGCGGGAAAAGGCGCCGTACCGGCGCCGCTGGGTGAGATAAATGGCTGCCGCCGCGGCGGCGGCCACGGCAAACATCAGCAGGATGGGCAACCCGTGCTGCGGCAGCCAGCGCAGGAAAATGGCGCTGACGCTCACCAGGGCAAGCACGGTCCGGCCCCAGGCAAGGGTGGTCCGCTCAGGTTGCAGGCCGGGGTCGCCGTGGCCTGAACTGTTAGGGCCTGACCCGTTATGGCCTGACCCGTTATGGCTTGAACCGTTGTGGCCTGAATTGCTGTGGCCTGACCCGTTATGGCCGGGTGCTGTGCCTCCCAACGATGACATGGCGTCAGCGCCAGAGGACAAAGGCCAGGACAACGGCGGCTGCCAGGGCGCCTGCCCCCGCCAGCAGCGGCACCACCAGGGGCAAAGGCAGGGGTGCTTTGTTCCGCATGCTCCGCTCCACCCGGAGCCACCGCACTGCTGACCCGGCGCTGAGCAGGATTCCCATCAGCAGCAGGATCATGGCCAGGCCTTTGCGGACCGGAACCACAAAAAGATCCTCGGTGAAGGCCTCGATTGCGATGCCGCCGGCCAGGAGCGCCAGGGAGGTTCGGATCCAGGCCAGGAACGTCCGTTCGTTGGCCAGGGTGAACCGGGGGTCCGGCTCCTCGCCGCCGGGAAGCAGCCGTTCCGCCATCCTGCCGCGCGGTGGATGTGCTGTCGGCGCGGGTTGTGCCCCCGGCCGCCCGCCGGGATCCGGCGCCGCGGACGTGTCCCTGTTGTCCGTCACGGTGCCAGCACCGCCTTGCCGGCCAGGTGGGCACCGATGGGAAGGGCGGCAGTGGCCGCAGGCGAGGGCGCGTTCAGCACGTGGATCATCCGCTCCGTTTCAGCAAGAAGGAAATCATGGATCAGGGTGCCGTCCCGGCGGACAGCCTGTGCCCTGATGCCGGCCTCAAACGGCAGCAGGTCGGCTGCGCGCAACCCGGGAGCGTACTTCCGGCATTCCTGGAGGTAACTGGCTTTGAACAAGGAGTTGCGGACCTCACGGACGGCGGTCCCCGCGTGGTTCCGGGCCACCTTCCAGAACCCCGGGAACCGCGCGTAGCGGGCAACGTCCCGGACGTTCACCGAGAACTTGGGGTAGCCCTCCCGCGCCATGCCCAGCACCGCGTTGGGCCCCACCGTTATGGTGCCGGCCACCGTGGGCGTCAGGTGGACCCCCAGGAACGGCAGGGCAGGGTCCGGCACCGGATAGATCAGGTGCCGGACATACCCGGACATGGCAGCCGGAAGCGCAAAGTACTCGCCCCGGAACGGGATGATCTGGACATCGATGTCCATCCCCGCCAGCTCCGCCATCCGGTCGGACTGCAGCCCGGCGCAGGCCACCAGCCGGCGGCAGGTGTAGTCCGCCGTCGCCGTGCCTACATGCACCAGATCCGGATCTTCCCGGATGGAGGTCACTGGTGCGCCGGTGACCACCTGCCCGCCGGCCGCTACCACCAGCTCCGCGAGTTTTTGGGCTACGGCGCGGTAGTCCACAATTCCGGTGTCCGGGAGGAACAGCGCCCCCAGCCCGGTGATGTTCGGCTCCCGGCGGGCCAGTTCCGAGGCGTCGATGCGCTCGCAGGGCAGGCCGTGGATGGCGGCGCGGTCCTCCAGCTGGCCCAGTCGGGCCAGTTCCAGTTCCGAGGTTGCCACCAGCAGTTTGCCCGGTTCCGCGTAGTCGATGCCGTGCTCCCGGCAGAACTCCTTGGTCTGCTGCGCGCCGGCCATGCTGAACCGGGCCTTGAGGCTGTCCGGGGCGTAATAGATGCCGGAATGGATCACCCCGCTGTTGTGGCCGGTCTGGTGGGAGGCCAGTTCCGGTGCCGCTTCGAGCAGCACCAGCGAGGCATCCGGCTGCAGGCGAAGGAGCTGGTACGCGGTGGCCAGGCCCACGATGCCGCCGCCAATGATGCAGTAGTCCGTCCGGGTCACTGGGCCGCCTCTCCGTTTCAGGTTTGAGCCTAGCGCTCCTGTGGTTGACTCAGGCCCCGCTGCGCGGGGCAAACATGATTACCGCGACACCCACCAGGCAAATAATGGACCCGATGATGTCCCACCGGTCCGGACGGAAGCCGTCAAAGGCCATGCCCCAGGCCAGCGACCCGGCCACAAATACCCCGCCGTAAGCTGCAAGGATCCGGCCGAAGTTGGCATCCGGCTGAAGGGTGGCCACAAAGCCGTAAATGCCCAGCGCGATAACGCCCAGCCCGGCCCACCACCAGTCCCTGCCTTCGCGCACCGCCTGCCACACCAGCCAGGCCCCGCCGATTTCCGCGACCGCAGCCAGCAGGAACAGCAACGCCGTTTTTGCCATGGCAGCGGCGTCATTTGTTGTGTCCACCCGGCCATCATGCCAGCTCCGTCCTGGCGGGACGGGGGTGCCCGAACCAGCGGCGCCGGGAATGCGGGGCGGGTGTTCCCGGTTGCTGCAGATATGCAACGAATCGGATTCCTTTCCTTCGGCCATTGGGGCCCCGGCCAGGGCAGCCAGACCCGGAGTGCCGGCGACATGCTGCTGCAGGGCATCGACCTGGCCGTGGCCGCGGAGGAACTGGGCGTGGACGGCGCCTTCTTCCGGGTCCACCACTTCGCCCGGCAGCAGTCCTCGCCGTTTCCCCTGCTGGCCGCCATCGCCGCCCGCACCAGCCGGATCGCCATCGGCACCGGCGTGATTGACATGCGCTACGAGAATCCGCTGTACATGGCGGAGGAAGCTGCCGCCACGGACCTCATCAGCAGGAACCGGCTGCAGCTGGGCATCAGCCGTGGTTCACCTGAGCCGGCCCTCAACGGCGCTGCGGCCTTTGGCTACCGCCCGCAGGCGGGGGAGACCGATGAAGACATGGCCCACCAGCACACCGACCTCTTCCGATCGGCCATCAGCGGGGCAGGCGTGGCCAACGCCGATCCCAGATTTGCCGCCACCACCGGGCTGCTCCCCGTCCAACCGCAGTCGCCCGGACTCGGCGAGCGGATCTGGTGGGGCGCAGGCTCCCGCAAGTCAGCCGTGCGCGCTGCCGAGCAGGGCATGAACCTGATGAGCTCCACCCTGCTCACCGAGGACACCGGCGTGCCGTTCCACGAGTTGCAGGCTGAACAGATCCGGTTGTTCCGGGACGCCTGGGCCGCCGCCGGGCATTCCTTCACGCCCCAGGTGTCGGTGAGCCGCAGCGTCCTGCCCATTGTGGACGCCGAAGACGCCCGCTACTTTGCCGGCAGCGCGCTGCGTGAAGGCCGGGACCAGGTGGGCGTCATTGACGGGCTGACGGCGCGGTTCGGCAAAAGCTATGTGGGTGAACCGGACGCCTTGGCACGCGAACTCGCCGCCGACTCCGCCGTCCAGGCCGCTGACCTGCTCCTGTTGACGGTCCCCAACCAGCTGGGTGTGGACTTCAACGCAAAACTTCTGGGAAACATCGCCCGGCATATCGCCCCGTCCCTGGGGTGGCAGCCCGGGCGAGCCTGACACCCGTCCCGTCACCGCCGAGGCAAGTCGATCCAAAACCATTTTGTAACAGCCGTTACACTTCCCTATGTGACTAATGATCCTGACTGGCTGCTGCTGATGGTGCAGATTCCGGCGCAGCCCTCCAAGCACCGGGTGTCTGTGTGGCGGCAGCTGCGCAAAACGGGAGCGGTGCCTGTATCGCCCGGATTGTGGACGTTGCCTGCGGTCCCGGTGTTTGAAGCCGGTATCGAGCGGGCCAGGGACCTCTGCGGCGAAGGCAACGGCACGTTCGCCGTCGTGACGGTCTCGCCCAGGGATCTTTCGTCGGCTGACCTGTTCAGAACCCTGTTCCGCGCCGCCCGCGCCGAGGAGTGGGCTGAATTCATCGGCGACTGCTTTAAGTTCGGGCAGGAGATCGCCAAAGAGATCGAGAAGGAAAAATTCACCTTCGCCGAGCTCGAAGAGGAAGAGCAAAGCCTGGACCGTTTGCGCCGCTGGTACCGCGAACTCAAGAAGCGGGACGTGTTGGAGCTCTCCGAAGCCCAGGACGCCGAGCAAAAGTTGCGGGCATGCAGCAACCTCCTCGACGGCTTCGCTGACCGGGTCTATAAAACGGTCCACGCCACCGCTGAGGACCAGGACGTGGCCGGGACCTCAGAAAAAGAGGCAGCGGGATGAGCCGGCGGCGAAACGCGGCTGCGGACACCCAGCCCGGCGCCGGGCAGGAACACCCGTCGTTGCGGGTCCTCGCGCCCCTTTATGGAGCCGGGTTCACCACCGCGTTCGGGGCCCACAGCATTGCCGCGGGATTGGGCGTGGAGGGGGGAAACATCGGCCTGAGCCTGCTGACCTTCGGTATTCTTCTGGCCCTCTATGACGTCGCAGAGGTCTTTTTGAAACCAGTCTTCGGCTCGCTGAGCGACAGGATCGGCGTCAAACCGGTGATCGTGGGCGGCCTCATCGCCTTCAGCGCCGCGTCACTCATCGGCGCTTTTGCCACCGGTCCCGCACTGCTGGCCCTCGCCCGCCTTGGCCAGGGCGCGGCAGCGTCCGCATTCTCGCCCGCGTCCTCCGCCGCCGTCGCCAGGCTTGCAGGTCCCGCTGCGGCCGGACGCTACTTTGGCCGCTACGGTTCCTGGAAGGGAATGGGATACGTCCTTGGCCCGCTCCTTGGCGCAGGGCTGATCTGGGCCGGCGGCTTCCCCGCACTGTTCATCACACTCGCCGTGTGCTCGGCAGCGACAGCCATCTGGACCCTTGCCGCCCTGCCCGGACTTCCGCCGCTGCCGCGTCCGCGCTACACCCTGGCTGATCTCCTTCGCCAGAGCACGGACCGCGGATTCCTGGTACCCACAATGGTCCTGGCGGGAGCCACGGGCGCTTTGGGGGTCGCCGTCGGCTTCCTGCCCCTGCTTGGCAACTCCATGGACCTGCCCGTCCCCGTCAGCATGGGTGCCGTTGCCGTCCTGGCGCTCTCATCGACGCTCACCCAACCCGTCATCGGCCGTTTCCGTGATGAAGGGCGGATTGTTCCCCGGACCGGCATGGCGGCTGCGCTGGCTTTGATCGCCATGGGAATCATCATCCTCGCCCTTGCACCACAGCCTTTCACGCTGTACCCCGCCGCAGCGCTCATCGGACTGGGCATCGGCGTCGCCACGCCCCTGGGCTTCGCCCATCTTGCAGCGAACACTCCGCACGAACGGATGGGCCGGACCATGGGCACGGCCGAACTGGGCCGGGAACTGGGCGACGCAGCAGGCCCGCTGATCGTCGGCGGCATCGCCACCATCGCCGGTATCGCGGCCGGACTCGGCTTCCTGGCGGCACTGCTTGCCGCGGCCGCTGCCACCTGCTTCGTTGCGTTGCGCCACACCGGTACAGCCAAGATGGCGGCCGAAACGACTAAAGCTGACTCCTCTTCAGTTACCCTCCGGAATTCGCGGAAACGCACCTGAACTGCAGTGACGCAGGCCCCGGACGGATCAGCAAAAAGTAAAACCCGGCAGGACCGGCCGTTCCTGCCGCCAGAAACTCCCCCCGCGGAACCATTGGGCTGCCCCAGCCGTTACTCTTAAAGTGCGGCTTGGGGGCTTAGCGCCCCAACAGCGTGACTGCGGAACGGTCATATGACGGAATGAGAGAAATATGGCTCGCGCCGCTCTAGGATTTAACGCATGATCCGGCTACGACAACTCGCGCAGGCGGCCTCGGTGATCACCACACCGCTGGCCCCCGAGGACATCCTTGCCCTCTTCAACCCTGTCTTCTCTGCCCGGCAACTCCGTGGCGTTGTGACAAGGGTGGTCCAGGAGACCGCCCAGTCCGCCACCATCTTCTTCCGCCCCGGCCGCGGCTGGCAGTCGCACCTGGCAGGCCAGTGGGCCCGCATCGGAGTGGAACTCGACGGCGTCCGCCACTGGCGCTCCTATTCCCTCAGCGCCGCAGCCGGCAAAGATCCTGCCATCACCGTCACGGACGTCGGAGCAGTATCGGGCACCCTGGTGCGCACCACCCGGCCCGGCGACGTCCTCTTCCTGGCGCCGCCGCAGGGCGACTTCGTCCTCCCCGAGCACCCGCGTCCCCTCCTGATGGTCACCGCGGGAAGCGGCATCACTCCGGTGATGTCCATGATCCGGACCCTTGTGCCGCGGCGTCCGGATGCCGACGTTGTGCTGGTTCATTCAGCGCGTACGCCGGGAGACAGCCTGTTCCGCGAGGAACTCGCCGAACTTGCGGACCAGTTCCCCAACTTCCGGCTGGCGCACTGGTTCACCGGCGAGCAGGGCCGCATGGACCTGACCAGCACCTCCCAGCTGGACGAGATCTGCCCGGACTGGAAGGAACGCGCAGCGTATGCCTGCGGCCCGGACAGCTTCCTGGACGACGCCGAGGACCTCTGGAAGCGCGCGCTGCTGACCACCGCGGCGCCCGGCACGGACGTGGCAGTGGCCGGCAGCGCCGGCAACCTCATGATCGAACGCTTCAACACCACCTTCGCCGGCGGCGTGGGATTCGACGGCGGCCTGGTCACCTTCGAAGCCTCGGACCGGGAAGTGGAAGCTGACGGCGATACCCCCATCCTGGACATCGGCGAGGACGCAGGGGTGCTGATGCCCAGCGGCTGCCGGATGGGCATCTGCCACAGCTGCCTGACCCCCCTCCTGGCCGGACAGGTCCGGGACCTCCGCACCGGCGAGGTCCATGGCGAGCCCGGCCAACTTATCCAAACGTGTGTCTCGGCAGCCGCCGGACCCGTCAACCTCGAACTCTGAGGAGCATCAAGGTATGTCTGTAATTTCACCCACCAAAGCCACTCCCACCGAGAGCCCGCGAACGCGCCCCGGGAAGTTGGCGGAATCCGGCAGCCCCACCGTCCGGCCACCCGCCGCTGCCCACCTCAGCGACGAGCAGGTGGCCGAGCTGGGCCGCGAGCTGGACGCCATCCGCGACGAGATCCTGGGCAAGCGGGGCGCCGCCGACGCCGCCTACATCCGCCGCATGATCAAAATCCAGCGTGGCCTGGAGATTTCCGGCCGCGCCGCGCTCCTGGTCAGCAAAAACAAGGCAGCGTGGGTCACCGGAACCACGCTGCTGAGCCTGGCCAAGATCCTGGAAAACATGGAACTGGGCCACAACATCCTGCACGGCCAGTGGGACTGGATGCGGGACCCGGACATCCACTCCACCACCTGGGAGTGGGACTTCGTTACCCCCTCACGCTCGTGGCAGCACACCCACAACGACCTCCACCACCGCTGGACCAACGTGGTGGGCAAGGACAACGACGTCGGATACAACCTCCTGCGTATGGATGAGAACCAGCCGTGGAAGCCGATCAACCTGGCCAACCCGTTGTTCAACGCCATCCTGGCCCCCATCTTCGAATGGGGCATCGCCGTCTATGACCTTGAGCTGACCGAGTACAAGGCGGGGCTCAAGTCCAAGGAAGCGCTGAACAAGGACCTCAAGGCCCTGGGCAAAAAGGTCATCACGCAGTTCACCAAGGACTACGCCGCCACCCCGGCAGTGGCCATGCTCACCGGCTCCGCCAAGCAGGCACTGTTGGGCACCATCACTGCCAATGCGGTCCGCAACGTCTGGGCGCATGCGGTCATCTTCTGCGGCCACTTCCCCGAAGGCACCGACACCTTCACCGAGGAAATGGTGGAAGGCGAAACCCGGGGTGACTGGTACGTCCGCCAGATGATCGGCTCCGCCAACATCTCAGGTTCAAAGTTCATGCACCTGATGACCGGCAACCTGTCCCACCAGATCGAGCACCACCTCTTCCCGGACCTGCCCTCCAACAGGTACGCCGAAGTGGCTCCCCGGGTCCGCGAGATCTGCCAGCGCTACGGCCTGAAGTACACCACCGGCCCGCTGCTGAAGCAGGTTGGCTCCTCCTGGGCCAAGGTCTTCAAGCTGGCCCTTCCGGGCAAGCCGGCCACTGCCCAGGCGTAACCCCTTTTCGAAAGCACCCCCGGCGGATCACGCCGGGGGTGCTTTTGTTTCTGCCGGTTCAGTGAAACCGGCCGCGCAACCGTCCTAGAGTGGAAACTGCGGGTACCGGAGGACCGGTGACCGCCGTCCCTCCCGAAAGGACTGCCCATGGCACTTATCAAAGTTGGCACCGAGAACAGCACCGACATCGAGTTGTACTACGAGGACCACGGCGCGGGACAGCCCGTGGTCCTGATCCACGGCTACCCGCTGGACGGCTCCTCGTGGGAGAAGCAGACGGCTGCCCTGCTGGCCGCAGGCTACCGCGTCATCACCTACGACCGCCGCGGCTTCGGCAAGTCCAGCAAACCCACCGAAGGCTACGACTATGACACCTTCGCCGCGGACCTCAACACCCTCCTGACCAGCCTGGACCTCAGTGATGTTGTCCTGGTGGGCTTCTCCATGGGCACCGGGGAGGTGGGCCGCTACCTGGGCACTTACGGCTCGGCCCGCGTGGCCAAGGCAGCGTTCCTGGGTTCCCTGGAACCGTACCTGCTGCAAACCGATGACAACCCCGGCGGTGTTCCGCAGGAAGTCTTCGATGGTCTCGAGGAAGCCGTCACCGTAGACAGGTACGCCTTCTTCACGGAATTCTTCAAGAACTTCTACAACGCCGACACGTTCCTGGGCACGCCCCGGCTCAGCCAGGAAGTCATCGACGCCGGCTGGAACCTTGCTGCCGGCGCCAGCGCCACCGCGTCCGTGGCGGCCCAGCCCACGTGGCTGACCGACTTCCGGGCCGACATTCCCAAAATCGACGTCCCGGCCCTGATTGTGCACGGCACCGCAGACAACATCCTGCCCATCGACTCCACCGGACGCCTGTTCGCGAAGGCCCTGCCCAGCGCCGACTACGTGGAAATCGAAGGTGCCCCGCACGGCCTGCTGTGGACGCACGCGGCAGAGGTGAACGAGGCCCTGCTCGGGTTCCTGGCCAAGTAGGCCCTTAACGCACTGAAACGGGTGGCAGCGGAAGTCCGCTGCCACCCGTTCCATGTGGTGGCCAGTTACATCCGGCCGCCACCCATCCCGCCCATGCCACCGCCCGGGCCCTGCGCCGCCGTGTATTCGCCGGCGGTCACGGTGCCGGCGCTGGAGGCGCCGTCCAGGGTCCCTTCGCCGAGGCCCGCGCTGACGGTGGCAGTTCCGCCGGTGTACACGGTGTACTCCGCCCCCGCCGTGATGGCCGCCGACGAGAACACCAGCGACTGCGTTGCCTTGGTGGTGACGAAGGCCGCCACCACGGTGCCGGAGGAGTCGGCGAGCTGGATCACGGTGCCCGCTGACACCGTGGAATCCAGGGCAACCTGGACTCCCGACTGGGTGGAGGTGCTGCCCGGGGTTACCACCATCCCGGCGCTGCCGGCGGCGGCAACGGTACCCCCGGTCACGGCCAGTTCGCCGTTGACGTCCAGCGCGCCGTTGCCGCTGTTTGTGGGGCCGTTGACGATCACGGTGCCGCCGGAGATGGACGCGTTGCCGTTGGAATCCAGGCCGTCACCCTGGGCGTTGATTGTCAGCAGGCCGCCGGTCACCTCCACGGTGTAGTCGCCCACCGTCTCGCCGCCGCCCATTCCGCCTTGCGCCGCGCCCGTGGTGGAGCTGCCGCCCGAGGCGTTCACGCCGTCGTCGTTCGAGGTGACGGTGGCCGTGCCGCCCGCTATCACGATGTGCTGTGCCTCGAGGCCTTCCTCCGACTCCGTCACGGTGGTGGTACCGGCCGCGATGGTGAGGGTGTTGAAGGCCTTGACGCCGTCGTCGGCCGCTGAAACGGTCAGGGTGCCGCCGTTGATGAGGACCCAGCCGCGGCCTTCGTCTGTGTCGTTGTCGCTTTTGAAGCCGTCGTCGCCCGCGGTGACCTGGTAGGCGCCGTCGAGGAGGACGGCGTAGTCCTTGCCCACAATCCCGTCATCCGCTGCCTTAATCGTGACGTTGCCGGCCGCCAGGACCAGGCCGTCCTTGCTGGCGATCCCGTCGTTGTAGTTACCGTCCACCGTCAGCGCTCCGGTGCCGGCGATGGTCAGATCGGCCATGGAGTACAGCGCCGCGTTGGGGGCGTCCGTGCCCTGGTCCGTGTAGCTGGTGGCGTCGCTGAGCGCGTTGTTGGTGCCGTCCTCGAGGAACACGATGGCCTCGTTGGCGCTCTGGACCACAAACGGGGAACCGGTGGAGCTGGTGATGTCCGCGCCGGCCAGGATGATCCGGACGGTGTCCTCCTCGCCGGCAGCGACCACCACCTGGCCGTCGGAAAGGGAACCGCTGAGGCGGTAGGTGCCGGCGGCGGTGATGGTCACCGTATCGCCATCCACTGTGACCGCGTCCGACGTTGTGCCGCCGGCCACGGCACTGGCACCGTCCGCCAGCGTCACGGCTACTTCGCTGGCTGCGTCCCAGGTGAGGTCGTCGGCGTCGTAGTGGGTGTCCTCAGCCAGGGTGTCCAGCGAAACGGCCTGCGCCGTCCCGGTGGTGGCCGTGGAACTGCTGCCGGTGGTGGCGCCGCTGACGGACGACACCCCGGTGGGGGTGGTCGCGGCCACTGAGCAGCCTGCCAGGCCGATCGCGGCGGCGAGGGCTGCAACGGAGAGGTATGAACGGAAGCTTTTCATGGTGAAGGTCCTTTGGGGGAAGAAAGAGAGTGGGAGGGTCAGGCTGCGGGCTGGAGGTTCAGCGACCGGCGAAGCGTCCGGTGCCAGCGGTTGGCCGGCAGGTCCGCCCGAAGGGCTGCCATGCCGGTGGCAAACTTTGAAATCCGGGACGGCCGGATGCCGTGGGCCCAGAGGTGCCGGTCCAGCGGGCCGGCAGTGGAACCGGATTTTGTCTCAAGGATGATCGCGTCGGTAAGGACCCAGGACCGGTGGGCCGGCCGCTGCCAGGTCACCCCGGTATCGATCGTGGCCCGGCTGCCGCAGCCCGGCAGGAGCAACGTGGTGCGGTGGTATCTGGTTTCCAGGACAGGCGCAAGGGTGCCGGCAGGAACGGTGCCGACGGCGGCGGCCAGGGTTTCGCGGACGTAGTCCAGGCCTTCCTCGGTGAGGCGGTCCCGGTCCGCCAGGCGGTACGGGATGCGTTCCTTGACGGTGGCTTCCCGGGCGCCCTCGGTTTTGACTTCCAGGAAGCTGATGCCGCTGTCCACGTAGGTGCGGGTGCGGATCTTGTAGCGCCGGCGGCGGCCGTGGGCCGCCAACAGGTAGCTGTCCAGGGCTGCCGTGTCGAAGTAGACCGAGTCGTAGGCGAAGCTGCGGGCGCCGTCCATTTCCAGGATGCGGGCCTCGTGGCGGAAGGTGGCCAGCAGGTGGCGGGCCACGGCTGTGGGGACCACGTATTTCCGGTCCACCCGGGTCTGGAGGGCGGCTTCGGCGTTGAGCTCTTCGAGTCCCACCGCGGGCAGGAGGTGCAGGTTGTCCATGGGGACGGCAGCCAGGGTGCTCATGCCGCACCGGTCCCGGCGTGTGCCGCGGCGGGGACGGCCTCGCTGGCGGCGGCCTGCTGGGAGGAAACGGCCTGCCGGGCGGGGTAGATGGGCTCGACGACGGACGCCGGCACGGCAGGCCAGGTTGCCGGCACGTAAGCGTAGCGGACGTCCACAATGGTTTTGTCGTTCACCAGGTCCAGTTCCTGGACAGTGGCGGAGTGGACCTTGCCGTGCAGGACTGCTTCCAGCCGGGCGAAGAGCTCGCTGTCCTCGGCGATGGCGCGGTCCAGGATCACGCTCTGGTGCCGGTGGGCGGGGAGCACGCGGGGGTGGTCGCCCACAAACATCACCAGCAGGATCAGGGCCATCAGCGAGACGGTCAGCCACAGGGGTTCGATGCCGAGTCCGGCGATCAGGCCCAGGGCCAGGGCCGAGAAGTAGTAGGCCACCTCATGCTGGGCCAGTTCGGTGGACCGGAGCCGGATGATGGAGAGGACCCCTAAGAGTCCCAGCCCCAGGCCCAGGCTCGCTGCCGAGCCGGAGAGGGCGGTGGCAACGGCCAGGACGCCGACGTTCATGCCCAGGTACGACACCACCAGGTCCCGGCGGCGGTGCCGGCGGAGGTAGAGGGCGAAGGTCAGGAGGCTGATGGCGGCAAGGTCTGCCAGGATAAAAATCAGGGGGTTCATGGGATTCTCCGGGTGGGTTCTCGGTGGGCTGGTAACTACGATGCCGGGCAATACTGTGCCGCTGCTGTGACGGAACCTAGCCGGATATATGAGTGCGGGCTGGTGCTGCGCTGGACGTCCGGTCAACGGGGGCTGCGGCGCTTTTGCCGGCGAACAGGTAGCGCTGCTGCACCGTGAAACTGATGGCGAGCAGGGCGATCTCGGCCAGGATCTTGGCGGGAAGCGGGTGGATCCCGCCGGCCTCCAGTGACCAGATCAGGCCGAAATTGGCGGCGAGCAGCACAGTTACCAGGCCGAAGTAGCGCAGGCCGGTGGACCCGGCAGGCTTCTCCCCGCCGTGCCTGAACACCAGGCGCCGGTTGACCATGAAGTTCACTGCCGAACTGACCGCGCGGGCACCCAGCACCGCCAGGAGCAGCGAGTCGACCAGCACGGTCAAAACCAGGAACACCACGGTGTCCACCAGGAACGCGGCGAAGGACGATGCCAGGAACTTGAGCATCGGTGCGTAAATCCGGACCGAATCGGCAAGCGGCCTGAAATGCGAGCCTGAATTGTGGTCCAGGTACACCGTGGCGATCTCCACCGATTGCAGGGCGTAACCGGCGTGCCGGGCCTCCAGCAGCAGGTTCAGCTCGTATTCATACCTGTCACCGCGGACGGTCAGCAGCCACGGAAGCATCGCTGCGGGGTAGCCGCGGAGCCCGGTCTGGGTATCCGGGATGCGCTCGCCGGTGGCCAGGGTAAAGAGGGCCTTGGTGGCTTCGTTGCCGAACCGGCTGCGGGCGGGCACCTCGCCGGTGAAGTTCCGGCTGCCCAGCGCCATGGTGGCCTGGCCCCACGGCGCGGACCTGTTCTGTTGCAGCGTGTTGGCTACTTTCAGGATGTCGTTGGCCCGGTGCTGGCCGTCGCTGTCGGCGCAGACCACGTCGTGGCCGGGAAGGTTTTCCGCCACAAAACCGAAGCCGGTACGCAACGCGAACCCCTTCCCCCGGTTGCGGCCGTAACCGATGACGTGGCACCCGAGTGCCCTGACGGCGTCGAACACGTCCTTGTACGCCGGGCCGCTGCCGTCATCCACCACCACCACGGGGGCGAACGGCTCGGCGTCGTGGAGGGTGCGGATCAGGTCAGGCAGCTGGCCGTCCGGCTCGTAGGCGGGAATGAGGATGATCATGGCCCGGCCCTAGCCTGCGATGTAGAGGATGTCGGAGGTGCCGCGCTCTTTGTTTTCGCCCAGCGGATTGTTGACCAGGGAGCCGTTGAAATACATGGTGGACGACCCGCCGCCGTCGATGTTGTACGCGGTGGTGGCGCCGAGGCCCTGCATGATTTCAGCTAGGCCGGTCATGGTGACGCCGGCGCTGTAGCCTGGGCTGCGGCCGTCCACCACCACAAACACCAGATGGTTCCCGTCAATGACGCCGACGGCGGTGCGGGGCTGTTCGCCCTGGATGGAGTGGTTGCCGAAGTTGGTGTCCACCTCCACGTCCTCGATGCCCGCGGCCACTTCGCCGTTGTCCAGGAGGGACGGGCCGAAGGAGAGGGTGTTCCAGACGCCGTCGGCAATCAGCTGGTCGGCGGTAGTGGTGGTTTCGTCGTAGACCTTGACGGTGCCGTCGCGGTAGAACGCCAGTCCTTGCCGGGCGCCCTCGTCGCGGAACACCACGCCGTTGCGGATCACGATGCCGGTGTCCCGGAAGCCGTAATAGTCGCCGTTGATAGCGAAGACGGCATTGTTGTCCGCAGCGATGGCGGAGGTGGTTTCGGTGATGTTTTCACCGAAGCTGTTGTTGGCGAAGGCGGATTGGAGGGTGGTGGCGTCATCGAGGACGACGTCGGCCACGTAGTAGGTGACGGTGCTGTCGCCGGTTCCGGTGGTCACCGTGGAGATGCTGATGTTGGTGTCGCCGGCGGAGTAGGACGTGTCAGTGGTGACGGCGGTGGCCGCAGCATCGGCGGCGGTGTCCGCGGTGGTGGTGCCGGCGGCGCTGTTCTGGCTGGCCTCGTACGCGGAGACGTCTGCGATGGCCACGTGCTGGACCACAAAGCGGTCCAGGGCCCAGGCGGTGGCGCCGCCGGCCGAAAGCGTGAGGGCTACAGACCCTGCAATGACGGCCTGCCTGAGGCGGCCCGGCCTACGTGTTGGTTTGTGCTGAGGAGTCATTCCTCATTTTTAGGCGGCCAAGTTAGGAAGCTGATTTGCCGGATATGTGCGGGGCCTGTGAAACCGGATCGGGGCACAGCTGCAGTGCCATGATCTGGAGCTCCGCGGGCCGGAACGGTTTGGTCAGGTATGCGTCAGCGCCGGATGCCATGCCTGCAAGGATGTCGTCACTTTCGGACCTGGCGGTGAGGAACAGCAGCGGCGCTTTGCTCAGGGCCCTGATCGCCCGGGCCACCACGTGCCCGTCCATGTCCGGCAGGCCCATGTCCAGGGTGATCAGGGCGACGGCGGGATCCGCTGCCGCGGCGATGCCGGCGGCGCCGGTGGCCACGGCCCGGACCTCGAAGCCGGCGCGGCCCAGGACCAGGGTGATGAGTCCCCTGATGTCGTCATTGTCCTCAATGACGAGGCAGATGCGTTGCTGTTTCATGAGGCCCCCGGCAAGATTTTGCACCAGTCTACCGTTGGAAGGTGCCCGTGTGGTGTTACGTCCCGCGTCTTGACGTGGTGCTGGCCGGAGCTCCCTGCGGGGCGCCGGCCAGCACTGCGTGCCGGTGTTTAGCTGGCGGCGCCGGCGAAGGCTGTGCGTTTGGCTTCCTCGCGGGCTTCGATGGCTTCCGCCTGGGCGAGGACCTGCTCCGCATCGTCCCGGCGGACCACCACCACGCCGTCGGCGTCGGCGATGACCAGGTCGCCGGGTGACACCACGACGCCGTCGATCGCCACCGGGATCTGCAGTCGGCCCGGGCCGAACTTGTAGGGTCCGGCAGGGGTAACGGAGCGGGCGAAGACCGGCAGCCCGCATTCGGCCAGGGCATCGGCATCGCGGACGGCGCCGTCGATCACGAAGCCGGCCACGCCTTGGTTCCGGGCGCGGATGCCGATCATGTCGCCGATGAGGGCGCGGGACTGGTCGCCGCCACCGTTGACCACAATCACATCGCCCGGCTGCACTTCTTCGAGCGCCTTGTGGATGTAGAGGTTGTCCCCGGGCCTGGTCCACACCGTGTAGGCGGGCCCGGCCAGCCTGGCGCCGGGCCAGGAGGGTGAGAGGGCCGAGGCCACGCCGATCCGTTCCTGGGCGTCGCTGATGTTGGCGGTGGGAATGGCTGCCAGTCGCTGCACCAGTTCAGCGGTGGACAGGGGAGAGCTGAGGTCTGCCTGCATGGTATCGCCGGCCTTTCTGGAGGAGTCCACGGTTACTGCTGCTTCAGGAGTTCATCGATGACGGGCTTGATGGTGGATTCGCGCTCTTCCCAGAGCTTGGCTACGTCGCTGCTGGACTTCCAGGCGGGCTGGGTGGCCGCACCCTTGAGCTTTTCCTGCACGGCCGGAGTTTCCGTGGCCTTCTTCAGCGCGGACTCGAGCTTTGCCACAACGTCCTTGGGCGTTTTGGACGGAACGGAGAGGGCGAAGTTGCTGGCCATCGGCTTGACGTCGTAGCCGGAGCCCTTCAGCGTGGGAACCTCCGGGGCGAACGGGCTTGCAGCGTCCTCGACGACGGTCAGGAGCTTGATGTCGCCGGATTTGTACTGGCCGTAAAAGCTCGAGACGCCGCCCAGGGCGAAATCGGTCTCACCGGAGACGATGGCTGCGACCTTGTCCGCGCCACTGTTGTAATGCACGATGTTGAAGTCCAGGCCAAGCTGGTCCTCGAGGAGACGCAGGTTGATGTGGTCATCTCCTGCGCGGGAGTCGGTGCCCACGGTGATCTTGCCCGGTTCGGCCTTGACGGCGTCGAACAGTTCCTTGATGGTTTTGTACTTGCTGTCCTTGTTGACGCCGATCACCACGGAGTTGGTGGCGAACGAGCCGATGGGGGTGAAGCTGCCGCGGTCGAAGGCGGCTTTTTTGGACGGGTCAAGGTAGCGGCCAAGGATGGAGGGGATGTTGGTGTTGCCGAAGGTGAGGCCGTCCGGCTTGGCCTGGGCCACATAGTTCAGGCCCACTACCTGGCTGCCGCCTTCCTTGTTGACCACCTTGATGTTGGCGCCCAGGTCCTCCTGCATCACAGGAGCAATGATGCGGGCCAGGATGTCGTTGCCGGCGCCGGCTGCGGACGGGACGATCCACTCGATGGTGGAGCCGGCTTTGGGGAAGTCGGCGGCAGCGGTGCTGGATGCCGGCTGTCCGCCGCAGCCTGTGAGGGCCAGGGCAACGGACGCGGCCAGTGCGGCGGTGGCGGTCAGTGCGGGGATTTTTTTCATTTCGCAAGCTCCTTTGATGCGACAGGGGTGATGGTCTTTTTCTTCAGCATGGAAGCGATGAGGGGGCGGACGGCGCCGAACAGGATGGCCAGGACGATGACGCCGATCAGGGTGAGGCTGATGGGGCCCTGCAGGAACACGTTGTAGTCGCCGCGGGACAGGGCCAGGGACCGCTGGAAGTTCTCTTCCAGCAACGGGCCCAGGATGAGTCCCAGGACCAGCGGCGTGAGCGGGACCTTGACCAGCTGGAAGACGTAGCCCAGCAGGCCGGCGCCCAGCATGATCAGGATGTCGAAGGCGCTGCCGTTGATGGAGTAGGTGCCCAGGAACATAAAGGCCAGGATGGCGGCCATGAGGTAGTGGAACGGAACCTTCAGCACGGCGATCCAGACCCGGGCCAGCGGCACGTTAAGGACCAGCAGGATCAGGTTGCCCACGATGAGGCTGGCGATGATGGCCCAGGCCACGTCCGGGTTGTCCCGGAACAGCAGCGGCCCGGGGATAAGCCCGTTCATGGTGAACGCGCCGGCCATGATGGCCACCGTGGCGGAGGTGGGGATGCCCAGGGTGAACAGCGGGATCATCGAGGACACTGCCAGGGCGTTGTTTGCCGATTCCGGTCCGGCGATGCCTTCCACCGCGCCCCGGCCGAACTCCTTGGAGCGCTTGGAGAGTTTTTTCTCCGCGGCGTAGGAGGCCAGTGAGGTGGCGGCGCCCGGAGAGCCCGGGAGCAGGCCCATAAAGAAGCCGATAACCGATCCGCGCAGGGACGGCAGTGCGGAGCGCCGCAGGTCGGTGCGGGTGGGCAGCAGCCTTGCGACCTTGAGCGGGCTCGGCACTCCCAGGGGGCCCTTCTGGGCCTGGCCCAGGACTTCGCTGAGGCCAAAGACGCCCATCACGATGGCCACGAGGCCCAGCCCGTCGAACAGTTCTGGCATGTCAAACGTGAAGCGGGCGATTCCGACACCGGAGTCCACCCCGACGGTGGCGATGGCCAGGCCGGCCGCGGCGCTGAGCAGGGCCTTGGCGGGGTTCGAGCCGGCGAAGCTGGTGATCAGGGCGAAGCCCAGGAGGGAGACGAGGAACAGTTCCGGGGCGCCGAATTCCAGGGCGAGGCGGCTGAACGGGGCCACCACCACAAACCCGACGACGCCGATCAGTCCGCCCACAAAGGAGGCGAGGGCCGCGATCACCAGGGCCGGTCCGCCCCGTCCCTGCTTGGCCATCTGGTAGCCGTCAAGGGTGGTGGCGATGGAGGATGCTTCGCCCGGGATCCGCAGCAGGACCGCCGTCGTGGTTCCGCCATAGGCCGCGCCGTACAGGATGGCGGCCAGCATGATGATCGCCGACGTGGCGTCCAAGCCGAAGGTCACCGGGATGAGCAGGGACACCGCCGCAGCCGGGCCGAAGCCCGGAAGTACGCCCACCAGCATGCCGAGCACGCAGCCGATCAGGGCAAACAGGAGGTGTTCGGGAGTGAAGACGGTGGCCAGGCCACCCAGAAGCTGGTCAAAACCCATGGCTACAGCCCCAGTCCGGCGAGGAAGTCGATGCTGGCGGTAGGCAGCGCCGTACCCAGCCACACTTCAAAAACAAGGCGGGACGCCAGCGCGGCGCCGACAGCCACCAGGACCGCCAGCCACAGTTTCCGCTTGCTGACGAGGAAGAGGATGGAGCCCAGCATCAGGGTCATCACGATGGTGTAGCCCAGGTAGGGCAGCAGCAGCGCGGCCAGCAGGATCGCGGCGGCGATGATCCCCACGCGGGCAATGCCCTGCCGGTCCGGGAAGTCCGCTTCCGGTTCCTCGCTGTTGTCGTCATCAAGCAGCGACACCAGTGCCGAACCGGAATCGTGGTGCGGCGGTACGGACTCCAGTATGTCGCCGATGGCGGGTGCTGCGGCAGCCGTTTTGCGAGCCGCTGCGAGCTGGAGGAGCCAGAGCACACCGGCCAGGGCCATCAGGGTGCCGGCCACTGTTGGGAAGAACCCGGCGCCCACGCCGGACGTGTTGGTGAGGCCATAACCGGCACCCACCACTGCTATGGCCAGGCCCCCGGCGACGGCCGCGGAGGCAACCGTCCATTCAAGCGCAACAGGTGCGTTGAGGGTTTGCATCTTTGTTGTCCGCCTCTCTGCGGCAAAGTGGAGAAAATAGGTGAAGCAGGATTGGTCCTTAACCGTTCTTGCAATCTTGCACAGGATTGCATGTCCGTGGCATAGTGTCAAGCATCACATCGAATGGAACGCGGATCTCAAAGGGGAGCCAGAGTGAGTTTCAAAGCAGTAGTTGCCAGCAGTACGGTCAGGCTGAGCGCTTCCGAGGAGCGCGCCATGAACGTGCTGATGTCCGGGGATATGGCGGGCATCCCGGCCGCTGAAGTGGCCGAACGGGCCCGGACCCATGAATCCACGGTGGTTCGCCTGGCAAAGAAGCTGGGCTACCGGGGCTACCCGGAGTTGCGGGCAGACCTGCGCAGGGACGAAGAGGAGACGGTTCCCAGCGCCACCGTGATGCGCGGGGAATCGGGCCATGACCTGACAGCCTTTATCGCCGACGAGATCAGGGCGCTGAAGCGGCTGCCGCATTTTGTCCCGCAGGAGGACCTGGACGCTGCCGCCAAGGCGCTGCACGTCTCCAGCGTGGTGTACCTGTACTCAAAAAACGATGAACGGCCCACCCTTGAACTGCTTGCCCGCCGGCTGCGGCGGCTGGGCCTGGCAACCGTCCTGCTGGGCGCCACCCCGAAGGACCTCGCGGAAGGCTTCGTCAGCTTCGACGAAAACAGCGCCCTCATAGCGCTGGCGCTGCGGGAAGCGCCGCTGCACCTTCCCACCCTCATCTCCGAGGCGGCGCGGCGCGGCGGCCGGAGCATTGTGCTTTCCGACGTTCCGGGTTACCGTTTCCGGCCCAGCCCGGACCACCTGCTTGCCGCCCGGCGCGGGGACGACACCGAATACCGGACCCAGCTGATTCCCATGGCGCTTGCCTACGCCCTGCAGCTGGCCATCTTCCACCTCGATCCGGACCGCTACCAGGCCACCCGCGACAGCATCGATGACCTGACCAGGCTGTTGGGGGGAGCGGACGAAATACCGCTGCGCCCGTGAGCCATGCAGGCTGGCGGACGGCCCTGAGCGGCCAAGCCATCCTGGCCCAGGCCTCGTGGGTGGGCATCCGGCTCATCATCGGCTACCGCGCGCTCGCCGCCGGGGCAGACCCGGTCTTCCTGGGCGTCCTCGCGTCAAGCTTCGCCCTTCCTGCGCTGCTTGCCGCCTTCCCCGTGGGGAGGCTGGCGGACAAAGTGGGCGGGATTGTGCTGGCTTTTACCGGGTTGCTGCTTGCGGCGGGCGGGACGGGCCTGATGCTGCTGGTGCCGGGGCTGCCCGTGTTGTTGCTGGCCAGTGCCGTGATTGGCCTGGGCCACCTGATGGTCATGGTGGGGCAGCAGGCCTTTGTGGCGCACGTCAGCCACGGCGCCTCCAGGGACAGCGCGTTCGGAACGCTCACTGCCGCGGCCTCGATCGGACAACTGGTGGGACCGCCCGCTGTCACCTTCGCGGCCGCGGCCACTGTGCCCGGCGGCAATCCTCCGGACACCAGCCTTGGCCTGTTGGTGTGCCTGGCATTCAGCACGCTGGCCCTGCCGGCCTACTTTTTCCTCCGCCGCACCGATGCGGGGCTGCGGAAGAACCGGCGGCAAGCGGGGGCGCCCCGGGCCAGTGCGGCCACGGTGCTGAAGACCCCCGGGCTGTGGCGGTCCCTGGTGGTCAGCGGAGCAGTGCTGGTGACCGTTGACCTGATGTATGCGTTCGTCCCCGTGTGGGCGTCGGAGCAAAATGTCAGTGCGCCGGTAGTGGGAATGCTCCTTGCCCTGCGCGCGGCCGTGTCAGTCGCCAGCAGGCTCGGGCTGACGCGCCTGATCGATAAATTCGGCCGCAAGGCAATGCTGATGGTTTCCATCGGTGCGGCAGTGCTCTCGCTCGCCGCGCTGCCCCTGGTGGGTGCCCCCGGCGCCATTGCGGTGATGGTGGGCCTTGGCCTGGGCCTGGGTATTCCGCAGCCTCTGACCATGGCCTGGGTGGTGGCGCTGACCGCCTCGTCGAGCCACGGCGCAGTCCTGGGGCTGCGGATGAGCGTCAACCGCCTGGCGCAGGTTACTTTGCCCGTCGCGGTCGGAGCTTTTGCGGCGCCGCTGGGCGTCCTGGGAATCTTCTGGGCCAACGCCGCGCTCCTGGTCGGAGCAGTCGTGGTGGTGGGCGGTTCCAACGTCGGCTCCCTGCCGCCCCGGGAGGCGGACGGTGGCGGGTCCTAGCCGTCGTAGTGGGTTTTGGCCGGGCCCTGGCCCAGGGAATTGACCACCGCGGTGGCCACGTCATGCAGCTTCGAATTCCGGGTGCTGGAAGCGGTCCGCAGGATTTCGAAGGCCTCCTGCTGGCTGCACCGGTTCTGCGCCATGATGATGCCCACGGCCATGTCGATCTGGGTCCGTGATTCCAGTGTGGCCCGCAGGTTGGCCGCGGTTTCGCTGTAATGCGCAAAACGGACAGCCAGCCGCAGGGCCAGCGACGTCTGCTTAACAAATTCTTCGGCAAATTTCAGCACCCGGCCCGCAAAGCGGTTGGGCCGGCTGGAATAGAGCAGCAGAGCGGCCTTGGTTTCGCCCTCAAGTTCGAAAGGCAGGGCCAGGACCGACCGGACGCCTTCCGCCAGGACTGCCGCCGAGTAGTCCGCCCAGTGGACGTCCCCGCTCACGTCGCGGACATGGACCGTTTCGCGGCCGAGGGAGGCGGACATGCTGGGTGTGTGCGAAAACTCGTGTTCGAGCTGGCCCAGGCCATCGGCCCCCGGGCTGCTGGCAACAGTGGTGGCGGCCTTGCGCGGCCGCAGCAACGTGATGGCGCACAGGATCTCGTCGCCCGGCTCGGAGAGGTTGCGGGCAGAAACCTGCGCAAGTTCGCTCAGGAAGTCCTCCACGTCGGAACTGCTGAGGACCAGTTCATGGAGGTGCTCTGTGATGGATATATCGGGTTTTGCAGTTGACTCGCCGGCCACGATTTTCTGGTGCCAATCGCTCAGGTCAAAACGAGCCAGCAACCCACAGCGGTTCCGCGTGCAACGGGGAACGGGTGACGGTCGCTGGATCGACGAACTTTCCAACGGCCTTCTGCTAAGCCGGTATCCAAAATTATATACACGCGCCAGCCGCTGAAACTGCACCGTCACGGATTGGGCGGCGCCGCGGCAAAAACTGAGTACCAGGTGGTGAAACCAAGAGGTCGCCGGCGGGAGCTGTGCCAAAAGACCAGTACCGCTACGCGTTGTTCACGTTCCCATCGCCCGGAAGTATGAGCGTCATCGAGCAGCCAAACGCCAGGATCCCACAGCGGGCCCGGTCGCTGTGAGTCTCATCATCACTCTTACTTTCAGACAAAGGAGTCCTACTCATGCGCACAATGACGAAGAAGAACAAGGTCCTCGCAACTGCTGGAGCGCTCGCACTGGTGGCCGGCGGCGGCGGCGCAGCCTACGCCTACTGGACCACGACGGGCTCGGGCAGTGGCACTGCCACCAACGCCACGGCCAATGGCACCCTGGCGCTGACGGCAACTTTCGCGGCTGGTCTTGCGCCGGGCAACGAGGCCAGTGTCGCCTACACGGCTGCCAACACCAACACAACAGGCTCCAGGGTGGGCGCCCTGACCGCCACCGTAAGCACGAGCGATCCCACGAACTGCAAGGCCTCCTGGTTTGAGGTCACCGCTGTCACATCCAACTCCCTCGTTGCGGCCGGTGCGTCCAATGTCTCCGTGGGCAGCGGAGTGCTGAAGTTCAACAACAGCGACGAGAACCAGGACGCGTGCAAGGGCGCCGTCGTAACCATCACGGTGGGCAGCGTCTAACAGGCTTCGCCGGCGGGGGAGGACCTGATCCTTCCCCGCCGGCGATTTCCAACCCGCCCGCAACTCCCAGACCAAACCAGAAGGGCAAGACGTGCAGAACGAATCCGGGTACTTCCGCACTGCCATGCGAAGAACCACTACAGCAGTCAAAGTGCTGCTGGTGGGGCTTCTGGTGATGCTCGTTTCGGCCGGCACCATCTTCGCTGCCAGCCAGGGCGGGAGCCAGGGCAGCACCAAAAAGGGCGTCACCATCCAGACCACTCCCGCCAGCCGGACGGTTGACCAGGGCGATACTGTCACCTATTCCGTGGCACTGACCTCGGCCAACGGCTTCAGCGGCACCGTCACTCCCACTGTTTCGGGACTTCCGGCCAGCACGACGGCGGTCTTCGCGCCGGCGTCGGTCACGCTGGGTTCCGGAAAGGCCGCCACGGTTGTGCTCACCGTGGCAACGTCAGCCACCACCCCGAACGGCAAAGCGGACCTCACCCTTTCCACCACCGCCGGCGACAGCCAGGCCGCCGCCGTTGTAGTCCAACTGTTCGTCCAGGCCGCCAAGAAGACGTTCAGCATCTCAGGGAACCTCGGCCAGCTGCTCACCCCCGGATCCACGCTCCCGCTCAATCCATCCTTCGCCAACCCGAACAACAAAACCCTGGCGCTGTCCAACCTGTCGGTGACGATCGCCGGCATCACCAGGACCCAGGCAGCCGTCGCGGCGGGGCTTCCCTGCACCATGGCGGACTACGTGGTGACCAACTACAGCGGAGGCTATCCACTGACCCTTCCGGTCGGGCCCAGCACCCTCAGCAACCTCAAATCGTCGTCGGCAGTATGGCCGAAAATCACCATGCTGGACACGGCGCTGAACCAGGATGGCTGCAAGGGCGCCACGCTTCAGCTCGCCTACTCCGCCGTAGGGGAAGGGAACTGAGATGACATCCGGACGACACAGGGCAGCCACCGGGCTCTTCACAGCCACCACCATAAAGTCTGCGTCGCGGCCTGCGCCCCGAAAGCTGGCTGCCAGGACTGCGGCGGCAACCCTCACGCTGTGCCTGGCGACGGGCGCGGGCGGTGCCTACGCCTACTGGGCACTGCTGGGCTCGGGTACCGGTTCCGCCACCAACGGCACCATGGCAGCTGTCACGGCGCAGGCGCTCGTGGCAGGCGACAGCCCGCAAACCACCCTCGTCCCGGGCGGCACCGCCGATGTTGCCGTCCGGGCGTTCAACCCCAACAGTTACGCCGTGCAGGTTTACGCCATCACGGGCAGCGGCGCGGCCACGGCAGACGCCGCCCACGCGACCTGCCTCACCACCGGGGTGACATTCGTTGCTCCTGCGGCGCCGCTGGCCCCGCCGGTCACTATTGCAGCCAACTCGACGGCGCTGATCACCCTGCCCGGCGCCGCAGCCATGTCCACGGCATCAGCCTCAGTGTGCCAAGGCGCCACATTCAGCCTGCCCGTCACCCTGGAGGCCCGCAAATGAACCGTACAGCCAGGACCCGGATCGCTTGCGTGGTCACGGCGGCGCTCGCCGTTACGTGGGGTGGGCCGGCGGCCAACGCCTACTGGCAGGCCCTGGGCAGCAACGCCGGAGCAGCCCGCGCCGATTCATTACAGGCTGTGGCAGCACCCATAGCATCGGCATCTGCCGGTGCCGCTTCGGTCAGCTGGCAGCAGGGCACGACGGCGGCGGGCCGCCCGGTTGCCCGCTACACCGTTGCGCGTTACGCGTCAGCTGCCGGTGGCACCAAGGTTGCCGCCGGGGGAGCGTGCTCCGGGAATATCGATGCGCTCACCTGCACCGAGGCCGCCCTGCCGGCCGGCACCTGGTACTACACCGTCACGCCCGTCCTCGGCGACTGGGCCGGGGCGGAATCGGCACGCAGCTTAGGTGTCGCTGCTGCAGAAACCACACCACCACCGACGCCAACAATCAGCGCACCGGCGCTGATCACCAGCAGCACTGTCGGGGGTGTCCAGGTCAGCGGCAACGCCGAGCCGTTGTCATCGGTGACGATTACCGCCAAGGACGCTGGCGCAGTGCACTCGGTTCCGAAAACAGTCTCTGCCGACAGCTTGGGCCAGTGGAGTGCCGTGATGGACCTGACCACGCTCAACGACCCGACGGTCACTTATTCGGTGGTCGCCACGGATGCAGCGGGCAACGTCAGTGTTGTTGCCGGGACGGCTACCTCGAGCAAGGACACCACGGCGCCGGCTGTCGAGGCGCTGACACTCCTCAACGGAGGAAGCAACAACAACATTGACCCGGGCGACAAGGTGGTGATCAAGTTCTCCGAGGCGCTGGACCCCTCGAGTATCTGCAGCAATTGGAGCCCTACGGGCGGCAGCCAGGTCGTGGCCGGTTCAGAACAGGTCACTGTCAACGTCGGCACTGACCAGGTACTGAGCGTCGCCATAGGCAGTCCGGCTTGCGGAACTGCGCGAATTGGCTCGGTGAAGCTTGACGGCAATTACGTGGGAGCTACAGCCCTGAGTTTCCACGGTACAGGCGTCAGCGGCTCCGTGGTGTCCTCGCTGGCCTGGAACGCCGCAACGAACGAACTGACGATTACCCTTGGAAGCCGGTTCGGGACAGGCAATTCGGTGAGCAAACCCGGCAGCCACCGCTACACCCCGGCCGCCGGAATGACGGATCGCAATGGCTACGCGCTACCGACAACCCCGTTCACGGGGGCTGCCTCCAAGTTCTGACTCCCCGCCAGCACCATGCCAGCCTCCGGTCCCCTCCCGGCGGCTGGCATTGTGCTGACCCTTATGGGCAGAATGAAGCACGCACCGGCGTTGCCGGAGGCTGACCCCAACACAGTGGCGATGACGCCGCGGAGGGACAAGGAATATGACCAGACTGCTCATCATCGGTCCGCCCGGCTCCGGAAAAGGCACCCAGGCCGAGCACGTGGCGCGGCATTTCGGGATCCCCGCCGTTTCCACCGGCGACATCTTCCGCAGCAACGTCAGCGAAGAGACCCCGCTGGGCAAGGAAGCAGCCAAATACCTGGATGACGGCCTTTTTGTGCCCGACCACCTGACGAACGCACTGGTCAAGGACAGGCTTTTGGACGCCGATGTCGAGGCCGGGTTCCTGCTGGACGGCTTTCCCCGCACGGCACCGCAGGTCACCGAACTGGACAACATGCTGCGCTCGCAGGGCAAGCGGGTGGACGCCGTCATCGAACTGCGGGCACCCGACGCCGAACTGGAACAACGCATGCTGCAGCGGGCCAAGGACCAGGGCCGCAAGGACGACACAGTGGATGTCTTCCGCCGCCGCCTCGACCTCTACCACCGCGAAACCCACGAAGTGGTCTCCGTGTACGCTGGCCGGGGTCTGGTGGTGTCCGTGGACGGCAGCGGGGACCCCGGCGAAATCACGGAGGCGGCCATTGCCGCCGTCGAACACTTCCTGAACGGAAAAGGCGGACACCCATGAGAATTGCAGTGACAGGCGGCAGCGGAAAACTGGGGCGGCACGTGGTGCGCAGGCTCACCGCTGACGGGCATCAGGTCCTGAACCTGGACCGGGCGGGGGACCGCAGCCCCGGACTGGCGATCGTGGACCTCCGCAACTACGGCCAGGTCCTGGATGTGCTGCTGGGACTGGACGACAGGCACTCAGGCTTTGACGCCGTCGTCCACCTTGGGGCGATCCCCGCGCCGGGCATCCTCCCGGACGCGGCCACCTTCGAAAACAACATGCTCTCCACCTACAACGTCTTCCAGGCTGCCCGCCGGGCCGGGATCAAAAAGGTGGTGTACGCGTCCAGCGAGACGGTGCTGGGCCTGCCCTTCGACGTTGACCCGCCCTACATTCCGGTGGACGAGGAATATCCCGCCCGGCCGGAAAGCACCTACTCGCTGGTCAAGCACCTCGAAGAGCAGATGGCGATCGAACTGACGCGCTGGGACCCGGAACTGGGCATCGTGGCGTTGCGGTTCTCCAACGTGATGGACGCCCAGGACTACGAGAACTTCCCGTCCTTTGATGCCGACGCCACACTGCGGAAGTGGAACCTGTGGGGCTACATTGACGGCCGCGACGGGGCCCAAGCCGTGGTCCGGGCGCTCGAGTACGGGGAGCCGGGGTTCGAAGCGTTCATCGTGGCCAACGCGGACACCGTGATGAGCCGTTCCAGCGCCAGCCTGGCCGCGGAGGTCTTCCCGGACGTCCGGGTCACCAAGGAGCTGGGGGAGCACGAAACCATGCTCTCCATTGACAAGGCGCGGCGGCTGCTGGGGTTCGAACCGGAGCACAGCTGGCGGACCTACCACCCCAACAGGACCACACCCACGGAGGACTGACGGAGCCGGCATCGCGGCCGTCAGGTGCGGACGTTGAACTCCGCGCGGCCGTGCCGTAGGCCATTGACCTGGAGCTCCAGGGCGTGCAGACCAGGATGATGGACTCGGGTGGTCATCGGTTTGAAGGCGTGCCGCTTCCCCAGCGTCCTGGTCTCGCCCGGGGCAAGGGTCAGTGCCGTGAGCTTGAAGATCTTCACGGACTGGCTGCCGTTGGCCTTGCGGAAGTGGACCGCGTAGTCCACCGCCAGCCGCGCCCGCTCACTGCCGCTGTTTGAGATCTCGAATTCGAAGCCCAGGTCCCCTGGCATGGCGACCTCGATCCGGTCCAGGCGGAGCTCCGAGACAGCCACCGACGCCGGTTCGAAGCCCTGGAGCGCCAACGCCTCCGGATGGCCCTTCTTAACCAGAGTCCGCAGTCCGTGCCGGACCACCCACGCCGTATTGGCGTCCGGCGCGGCCAGCCAGCCTGCCGCCGTCGACACCACTACGGCGGGTGCGTGGCGCGCCAGGTCGTTGAGGTGGTTGGCCACGGAGCGGCGCACGTACTCCGACGGGTCGCGGTACAGGGCGTCGAGGATGGGAAGGGTGGCTTCAGGGCGCTGAACCAGGGCCGGAACACGGACAGCCCAGGGCAGGTAGGCCCGGGTGCCCTCACTGGCGAGGCGGCGGACGTGTTCGTCGGGGTGGCCCGTCCAGGTCCGGATGGCCTGCAGGGCCGCGTCCGGATCCCGGGCCAGCAGCCGCCGGATGGCAAACTCCCCGGTCAGCCGGGGCGTCAGCTCAGCGAGAAAGGCCAGGCAGTCGCCAAAATCGCGGGCATCATCCGACTCGAGGGCCAGTGTGACGGCGGCCTCGGAGACCGGCCAGAGGATCCATCCGGTCAACCCGGGGTCAGCCAGCGCCTTCCGGAGCACATGGGCCGCCGTCGCGTAGCCGGGGTCCGCCAGGCGGCCCAGGTCCGCCACCAGCGCGGCGCTGACCTGGTCAGTGCGTTGACGCAGGCTGAGTTCGGCCAGTCCCGTGCCGGCCCCGGCCATCGCAGGCCACCGGGCGGCGGGCGCTGCGGTTGCGAGGATCCCGGCCAGCACGCCTACCGCCTGCCGGCTAATCAGCTCATTCATCGCACCCATGCCGTCAGGCTATCCCGCGGCGCCAATCACCACCCCACGGCGGCCAACGGGGATAATCTTCACCGTAGGTCTCATCATCGGCGCAAGGGCGGAACACACACGTGGCACAGGAACCAGGACAGCGAACATCCGGCAGGGGCCCCAACTGGTGGCGCCGCTTCCACGACAAGTTCGTTGTGGAAGAGCGCTACATGGACCCCGCGGCGCGAACAGCCCTGTACCGCTGGGCCGTGATCCTGATGGCAGTGGGTGCCGTCCTGTTTGTGGTAACCCTGCTTGGGGTCCTGCAGCGGGATGGGCTGGCGTCGGCCGATGAATCAGCCCGGAACTGGCTGCTCTCCACCCGGTCGGAGGTGCTCACAGCGGTGATGATCTTCCTGGCCGTGGTTTTTGGACCCATAGCCCTGCCGATTATCGTCCTGGTGATCATCCTGGTCTGGGGGTTCGCGGCCAAGCATGCCTGGCGGCCCATGCTCCTGGCGGGCGGCATGCTCACGGGGGTGGTGATTTCACAGATCATCCTGCAGATCGTCCGGCGGTCCCGGCCGCCTGTGGAACTGATGCTGTTCGGTGCCGACCACACGTTCTCATTCCCTTCCGGCCATGTCCTGGGTGCCTGCGACTTCCTGCTGGTGGGCGTTTTCCTGATCGTCTCGCGGCGCACCAACACCCGGGCCGCCGTGCTCGGCTTTATAGGTGCCGGCGTCGGGATTGTGCTGGCAGCGCTCAGCCGGCTGTACCTGGGTTACCACTGGTTCACCGACGCCCTGGCGTCGCTGTCGCTGTCGCTGCTTATCCTGGGTGCGGTCATCGCGCTCGACACGTGGCGCACGGCCCGGATCCCGGGCGAACGGATCACCGGCGAGCTCTCCAAAGCGGATGCGCCGGGCGACTAGGTTCCGGCTGGTTCCCCACAGCTGCCCAGCAGGCTGCGGGTGAGGGATTCGGCGTCGGCCATCAGGTCCTCCACCGCGGCGGCGAGGTGGGCGTCGGACACCGCTGCGCCCTCCAACGCGGCCGCCACCACCGCGCGGCGGACCAGTTCGCGGGCGAGGGACGCGGTGGTGCCCTCCGTCCGTTCGGCGGCAGCCGCCAGCGCAGCCGGCGAGAAGCCAACGTGGCGGGCGTAGAGCTCCAGTAACCGGATCCGCTCCGCACGCCCCGGCAACGGGACCTCCACGGCCAGGTCCACCCGGCCAGGGCGCTGGGCCAGGGCCCGTTCCAGCATGTCCGGCCTGTTTGTGGTGAGCACAAACGCCACATCAGCGTCGTTGTCCAGCCCGTCCATGGCATCCAGCACCTCAAAAAGCAGCGGCTGCGGGCCGTGCCCAAAGCTCCTGTCCTCGGCAATCAGGTCGCAGTCCTCCATCACCACAATGGACGGCTGCAACGCCCGGGCCATCCGCGCCGCATCGGAAATCCTGGCGAGGGACCCGCCGGACAGGAGGATCGCCGTCGAGCCTGCACTCTGGCTCAGCAGGTGCCTGACGGTGTGCGTTTTTCCGGTCCCGGGCTTCCCGTACAACAGGATGCCGCGCTTGAGGTGCTGGCCGTGGTCCCTGAGCGAAGCGCGGTGCGTGGCGATGCCCACTGTATGGTCCGCCACCTTCTGCAGGAGTCCTGCAGGCAGGATGACGTCCGACGCCGGGAGGCTTGGCCGGTGATGGAACGTCACGCCCGCGGCGCTGGGGCCGTATTCGTTCATCACCAGGGAAATCACTTGCCCCTTAAGGACGCTGTTGCCATCCATCCGGCGCCGGAACTCTGCGAGGAACCCCGTGGCGGCATCCCGGTCCGCGGCGAGGACTTCAAGCGTCGCCTGCGGGCGGCCGGATTGCGGGCTGCTGTCGCGCTGCAGGACGGCCAGTGGCTTGCCGTCAAAGCTGAACAGCCAGAGGCCCAGGGCCACGGCCTGGCGGTGGCTGTCCGGGCCCACCGCGAGGTTCGCGAAGTCCGGCTTGGCGAGCGGGAACTGCGGGTAGAGCTGTGATTCCTGGACCATGTCGCTCAGGGACTGGTGATGCCGCTGGCACCCACCGCCGATGCCAACCAGCCGGCCAGCGGGGTCCTTTTCCACCAGGCCTGCCATCACAATGTCGGCATCCACAAACCGGTGCGGCGGGATCTGTTCCACCACCACCGAAAGCTCCCCGGCAGCCACGCCGAGATGCCCGGTCAGGGCTTCAACCAGCTGTGTTCCGGCCTGCGGTTTATGGCTTGCGGACTGCGCCAGATTAACCAGCGCAGCAAAATCGTCGATGAACTTCCCCAGTTTTCCATCCATGCCCAGACCCTAGCAGGAAGGCCCGGATTGCCACTCGTCAGCATCCCCGCGGTGTGAGATTCTGGGGGGTACAGTTTACGCCCCAGCCTAGGAAGTTGCAGCCCCGCATGCACATCACCGCCAAGGATCTTGCCGCCCTCCTTCCCTCCGGATTCACCCTTGGAGTGGCTACCGCTGCGTTCCAGATCGAGGGGGCACTGGAGGAGGACGGCCGCGGCCCCGCAGGGTGGGACCGGTTCGCTGCCAGGCCCGGAACCATCGTGGGGGACCACAGCCCCGTGGTGGCCACCGACCACTACCACCGGATGCCCCAGGATGTGGCCCTGATGAAGCAGCTGGGCGTGGATTCGTACCGGTTCTCCTTTGGCTGGCCGCGGATCCAGCCCACGGGCAAGGGCCCGGCAAACCGCGCCGGCCTGGACTTCTACGACCGGCTCCTGGACGAACTGCTGGCCAACGGGATCTCGCCGATGGCCACCGTGTACCACTGGGACACCCCGCTGGCCCTGGACGACGACGGCGGCTGGATGAACCGGGACACGGCCTACCGCCTGGGTGAATACGCAGCCATCCTTGGCGAGGCGTTCGGGGACCGGGTGGACCGCTGGGTCACCATCAACGAGCCCGCCACCGTCACCACCAACGGCTACACGCTGGGGCTGCATTCCCCTGGGAAGGATCTGCTTCTGGGCGCCTTCCCCACCGTCCACCACCAGCTGCTGGGCCACGGCCTGGCACTGCAGGCGCTGCGGGCTGCAGGGGTACGCGGGGAAATCGGCATGACCAACGTTTACTCGCCCATGGTGCCCAACTCGATCAACCCCCTGGACAAGGTTGCGGCCGGGCTGATGGACCTGGCACAAAACACCCTTTACGCGGATCCCGTCCTGAAGGGCAAATACCCTGACCTGGTCCGGGCCGCAAAGTTCTTCAGCTCCTTCGAGCACCCGGACGAAGACCTGGAACTCATCTCCGCGCCCCTGGACTTCTACGGCCTGAACTACTACATGCCCACCAAGGTCGCAGTGGGTCCAGGCAGCGGTGCGGTGCCTGCCAGCATGGCCGAAGCCATGGGCAGCGACATCAGCGCCACCGGCGGTACGGCCCCGTTCCACGTTGAAGCCTGGCCGGAGGCTGACATTACTGCCTACGGCTGGCCGGTCAAGCCGGAGTACATGGGGGTGGCGCTGAAGGAAATGGCAGCCCGGTACCCCAACCTGCCGCCCGTGTACATCACCGAGGGCGGGGCCAGCTTCGAGGACATCCTGGTCCGGGACAAAGCCACCAACACCGTGTCCATTCCCGATGAGCGCCGCCTCAAGTACCTGTCCGACCATATCGAGGCCGCGGTAAAGGCAACGGCGCCGGGAGGCATCGCGGAGAGCATCGAGCTGCGTGGCTACTACGTGTGGTCGCTGCTGGACAACTTTGAGTGGTCAGCCGGGTACAAACAGCCGTTCGGACTGCTCCACGTGGACTTCGAAACCCTGGAGCGGACGCCCAAGGCCTCCTATTACTGGCTCCAGGAGCTGATCGAGGAACGCAACCTCCTGCAGGCCGCAGGGATGGCGGTGGCACAGGCAGCGGTCCCGGAAGGCGCTGCAATTCCGGACGACGGCGCCACGCCCGTGGGTGCCATGGCCTAGCTAGAGCAGGTCCAGGGTGGCCAGCTGCTTCGCCATGCCGGCGCCGTCCGGGGAGTAGATCCACGGCACCCGGGACGCTGAGTGGTCGCCGTCCTCCGAGTGGCCGCCGGCGAACACCGACTCACTGACGGACAGTTGCCGGATTGCGATGGCCGCAACGCGGTCCGGGTTGTCCGCGGCGAAGCTGTTGTAGATGGCCTCATCGTGCTGGCCGTTGTCGCCGATCAGGAGCCACTGGATGTCCGGGAACTCCTTGCTGAGCCGCTCCAGGTTCCGGCGCTTGTGTTCCTGGCCGCTGCGGAACCAGCGGTCCTGCGTCAGGCCCCAGTCCGTCAGCAGCAGGGCGCCGGCCGGGTACATGTTGCGGACCAGGAACCGGGCCAGGGTGGGCGCCGCGTTCCAGGGGCCCGTGGATAGGTAGATCACCGGGGCCTCCGGATGCTGGATCCTGAGCCGGTCCAGGAGTACCGCCATGCCGGGGGTGGCCATGCGGGCACGTTCGCTCAGCACAAACGTGTTCCAGAGTGCCAGGAAAGGCCGGGGCAGGGCGGTGACCATCACAGTGTCGTCTATGTCCGAGACGATCCCGAAGCGTACCTCCGGAGCCACCACCTGGATCAGCGCCTCGTACGGTTCGGTGCCTTCGGCCTGCAGTACTGCGGTATGCCAGCCCGGTGAAAGCCGGACGTCCACTTCCGTGTCAACCAGGCCGCCCCGGTCCGCTTTGACGCGGGCCACCACATCGCCGATGGTGATTTCGACGTCCGTAAACTGCAGCGGCACGCTGGTGAACGCACGCCAGCCCCGGACGTTCTGCATGCCGCTGCCGGCCTCCCGCTCGGCCCGGCTGCCCGGCAGCGGCCGCTGCGTCAGCAGCACCCGGCCCAGCACCCGCACCCGGCTGGTGGAGCCGTAGCCCTGGTAGGCGATGGTCTGGGGCACAAAGTCCCAGCGTTTGGCGAGCTTGATCCTGACCCCGTTGACGGCGTCCGAGATGCGGTGGGCCAGCCGGAAAAACCCGTTACCGGCCAACCCATTCCCGTCCGGCAAATGGTGGGGCTGCGGAGCTGCGTTCGGGGGCACGTCGTGCGGGGCCTGGTCCATCCCTCCACTCTGCCACAGGGCGATGCCTCACACGGTGCTGCATGGGTGGCGAAGGTGCAGGCAGCCACCCCGGCGTCACACGCCGAGGAACCCCCGCAACGTGGCGGCGTTGCGCACGGCGTGGCCGCCGCCGTCGTTATTGAAATATGCGTACACGTCCAGTCCCGCGGCGTCCCATTCACGGATCCGGTCCGCCCACCAGTGCAGGTCCGGATCCTGGTAGGAACCTCCATACAGATGGTGCTGGTCAGGGCCGTGCAGCCGGACGTAGGCGAACGGCGCGGTGGCGCGCAGGACGCAAGGCAGGTTGGCCCCGCTCATGACGCAGTACGCGGCCTGGTGCCGCGCCAGCAGGGCGTACACCCCGGGGCAGTCCCAGCTGGGATGGCGGAACTCGACTGCCACCCGGATCCACGGCGGGACGGCGGACAGGAAGTAGTCCAGCCGCGCTTCGTCGCGTTCCAGTTGTGGCGGCAGCTGGACCAGCAGGACAGCCCGTTTGTCGCCCAGTTCGTGCCAGCAGCGGGCAATGCGTTCCAGCCAGACCTCCGGGCCGTAAAGCTTCCTGCCGTGCGTCAGTCCCCGCGGCGCCTTGACGGACATGGCAAAGCCGGCGGGCAGGCGGCGGTTCCAGCCAGCGAATGCGGTGTCCCGCGGCCAGCGGTAGAAGCTGGCGTTCAACTCAACCGTGCTGAACCGGGACACGTATTGCTGCAGCCGATCGCGGGCGGGCAACCCGGAAGGGTAGAGGACATGCTCCCAGTGGTCGTAGCTCCAGCCGGACGTGCCGATGTGGATTGCCATGGTACCTGCCGTTAGTGGTGGGCCCGCCGCGGGCGGGCCGGACTGGAAGGCTGTTGCATCACCAACTGTCAGGCTACACGCCGGAACCGGCCCTGGCCGCAGGTGCATATGGCAGGGTGGGACCATGGCACGTATCGAGGATTATGCGGTAGTGGGCGACCTGCACACGGGGGCGCTGGTCAGCAAGGAAGGCTCCATCGACTGGCTCTGCCTTCCGCGGTTCGATTCGCCGGCGTGCTTCAACGCGCTGCTGGACACTCCCGACGCCGGGCGCTGGCTCCTCGCGCCCGAAGGCGGCGGCAGCTGCACGCGGCGCAGCTATCGGGACGGCAGCCTCATCCTCGACACGGAGTGGGAGACGCCGGAAGGCACGGTGCGCGTCATCGACTTTATGCCGCCACGCGACTCCGTGGCCGATATAGTCCGCATCGTTGAAGGCATCAGCGGCACCGTCAAAATGCACGGCGAGCTGACCCTCCGCTTCGATTACGGGCACATCATTCCCTGGGTGCGCCGGGACAAGCACGGGCTCCACGCGATCGCTGGCCCGGACGCGGTTTACCTGGTTACCCCTGCCCCGCTGCACGGCGAGAACATGCACACCGTCAGCGACTTCACGGTCAGCGCAGGGGAGCGGATCCCGTTCGTCCTGACGTGGGCGCCGAGCCATGTGGGCCGGCCCCACATGATGGATGCGGAAGAGGTCCTGGGCACCACGTTCGCGTTCTGGCGCGGCTGGACATCGCAGTGCGCGGTCAAGGGCGAGTACCAGGACGCCGTGGTCCGCTCCCTGGTGACACTCAAGGCGCTGACCTATGCGCCCACCGGCGGCATCGTTGCTGCCGTCACCACCTCCCTGCCGGAACAGCTGGGCGGCCCCCGCAACTGGGACTACCGGTACTGCTGGCTCCGCGACGCCGCCATGACGCTCCAGGCGCTCCTCGCCGCCGGCTACACGGCCGAGGCCGCAGCGTGGCGCGACTGGCTCCTGCGCGCCGTGGCCGGCGACCCGGCAGACCTGCAGATCATGTACGGCATCCACGGCGAACGCCGGCTCCCCGAGATGGAACTGCCCTGGTTGAAAGGCTACGAAAACTCCGCTCCGGTGCGGATCGGCAACGGTGCCGCTGACCAGTTCCAGCTGGATGTGTGGGGCGAGGTCCTGGACTGCCTGGCGCTGACCCGGAATTCACTGCTGAAGCACTCGGACGAGGCCTGGGCGGTGCAGCTGGCCCTGATGGCCCACCTGGAAACCATCTGGGACCAGCCGGACAACGGGCTGTGGGAAATGCGCGGTCCCCGCCGGCACTTCACGCACTCCAAAGTGATGGCCTGGGTTGCCGCGGACCGGATGGTCAAGGGCGTCCGGGATTACGGGCTGCCCGGTCCGGTGGAACGGTGGGAGGAGCTCCGGGACACCATCCACGCGGAAGTGATGGCCAACGGGTTCGACGCCGAACGGAACACCTTTGTCCAGTCCTACGGCCGGCCGGAGCTGGACGCCAGCCTGCTGCTGATTCCCCGGGTGGGGTTCCTGCCGCCGGATGATCCCCGCGTGATCGGGACCATCGAGGCCATCCAGCGGGACCTGACGGAGGACGGCTTCGTGCTGCGCTACCGCCCCGACGAGAGCGACGACGGCCTGCCGGGCGACGAGGGGGTGTTCCTGGCCTGCTCGTTCTGGCTGGTGGAGGCCCTGCTGGGCGCCGGCCGGCACGTGGAATCCAGGCAGCTGTTTGAGCGCCTGCTGGAACTGCGCAATGACGTGGGACTGCTCAGTGAGGAGTGGGGCGTCAAAGCCGGCCGCCAGCTCGGCAACACCCCGCAGGCCTTCAGCCACTTCGCCCTGGTGACCAGCGCGCTGGAGCTGCACCAGGACACCATGCGCCGCAGCGACAGGCCCATCCCGCCCGAAACGGTTCCCGCCGGCTGAACCGCCGCTTTTCCATCAGCCAACCGGTAAGTATACTTACTAGTACTTCATGGAGTGCTTCCAGATGCACAGTGCCGTGATTAACGGAGGAGTGATACGAATGGCCGGATATTTTGAACTCGTGGATGCGCCCGACGGCGGCTATCGGGTCCGGATGATGGATGGGGCGGGGAACCTGATGGCCATCTCCGTAACCTTCCCCACCAAGCGGGCGGCCGCCGCCGGCATTGCCATGGCCCGCGAGGTGGCCGGCACCGGCCTGATCCGGGACAAGAGCCATGGCGGTGCAGGAACTGTGCTCCGCGAACGGGTCCGGCCCGTCAGTTCCGCCAAGGAGGAAGCGGCCCTGCGCCGTAAAGCGCCGGACGTCCGGCGGGCGGCAGTGTGAGTAAGGCGGCAGACCAGGCGCCCTCCGGCCTGCGCCGGGGGGTGCTTTTTGATGTGGACGGGACGCTGATTGACTCCTCGTATCTGCATACCGTGGCGTGGTGGGGTGCGTTCCGCCAATACGGCCAGGACATCCCCATGGCCGCGATCCACCAGCATGTGGGCATGGGCGGCGCGCGCCTGGTGGACGCTCTGCTTCCGGCTGGACCCCACCGCCCGGCCACTGCGGACGTCCTGGCCGCCCACGGTGCCCTGTACGCCGCCAACTGGCCCGCACTAAGGGCCTTTGACGGCGCTGCCGACCTGTTGACCGGCTGTCACGCCGCGGGCCTCGCCGTCGCACTGGCGTCGTCCGCGCGCACCGAGGACCTGGCGGTCATGCGGGACGTCCTGGGCGCCGGCGATGCGATTGACGCTGCTACCAGCGCCAATGATGCCAGCCGCAGCAAACCTGCCCCGGACATCCTGGTGGCCGCCCTGGCCGCCATCGGGGTGGAAGCTGCAGACGCGGTCTACGTGGGGGACGCGGTGTGGGACATGAAGGCTGCGGCGGCGCTGGGCATACCGGCGATCGGGGTCACCAGCGGCGGCATCCCCGCCGAAGCGCTCCGGGAAGCCGGGGCCGTGGAGGTCTACAGCGGGCCGCGTGAGCTGCTGGACAAGCTTGGCGCCAGTGCGATCGGCCGGCTCCTCACCCCGGATCCCGGGCAGTAAACAGCGGTTCTCCCGGTGGGTCAGGCAGTTGGCCCGGCCGTGGCAGCGTCCTCATCGCCGGCGTCGGGCGGCTTGTTCCACGTCACCAGCACATGGACGGAGCCGTCGCCGTTGCGCTGGACGTTCGTTCCGACGTCGGCCGGGACGGCCCCCATCTCCGTGATCCTGGTGCGGTACGACGCCACCAATTGCGTAAGGCTTTCCTCGGTCCATTCGCCGGGCCGTATCCGGGTGGAAATTTCGACTGGTTCCGGCTGGTAGAGCGTCATGGCTGTTCCCCTTCCTGCGGTACGGATCTGTTCTTCCTACGCTAAGAGCCTGTGGCGCGGACGACAAGGGTTTTCATCAGCATGCTTACTTTTTTGGGCGGAATCCGATAGCGTCGAAACGAGGGCAGCCGGCCCGGACCCGAGGTAAAGGAGAAGACAGTGCGAGCACTGACGTGGCAGGGAAAACGATCAGTAAGTGTTGAGGAAGTGCCGGATCCCGTCATCCAGGAACCCACTGACGCCATTGTGCGGATCACGTCCACCGCCATCTGCGGTTCGGACCTGCACCTTTATGAAGTCCTTGGCGCATATATGCATAAGGGGGATGTGATTGGCCACGAGCCCATGGGCATCGTGGAGGAAGTGGGCAGCGCGGTAACCAACCTGCGCAAGGGCGACAGGGTGGTGGTCCCATTCAATATCTCCTGCGGGCACTGCTTTATGTGCAGCCAGGGGCTGCAGTCCCAATGTGAAACCACCCAGGTCAAGGAAAAAGGCTCAGGAGCTTCCCTCTTCGGGTTCTCTGAGTTGTACGGGTCCGTCCCGGGCGGGCAGGCCGAGTACCTGCGCGTTCCCCACGCCGACTACGGGCCGGTCAAAGTGGGAACCGAGTTGCCGGATGAGCGGTACCTCTTCCTCTCCGACATCCTGCCGACCGCCTGGCAGGGTGTGCACTACGCAGACGTTGAGCCGGGCGGAACGCTGGCGGTGTTCGGGCTGGGTCCCGTGGGCCAGTTCGCCAGCCGGATCGCCGCCCACCGCGGCGTCCGGGTCATCGGCGTTGATCCGGTACCTGAACGGCGGGCCATGGCTGCCAGGCACGGCGTGGAAACGCTGGACTACAGCAAAGGCATCGCGGACGAACTGCGGGAGATGACTGCCGGCCGCGGAACTGACGCGGTGATTGACGCCGTCGGCATGGAAGCACACGGTTCCCCGCTTGCCGGGTTCGCGCACCAGGCGCTGGGGCTGCTGCCGGACAAGCTGGCACAGAAAGCCATGGAAACGGCCGGCGTGGACAAGCTCGCGGCGCTCCACACGGCCATCGACGCCGTCCGGCGCGGTGGAACGCTCTCCCTGAGCGGCGTGTACGGCGGCGAGGCAAGCCCCATGCCCCTGATGACCATGTTCGACAAGCAGCTGCAGGTGCGGATGGGCCAGTGCAACGTCCGGCGCTGGACCGATGACATCCTGCCGCTGGTGGAGGACGACGCCGATCCGCTGGGCGTGATGGACCTGGTCACCCACCGGTCCGGGCTGGACGGTGCGCCGGCCCTGTATGAGAAGTTCCAGAAGAAAGAGGACGGCTGCATCAAGGTGGTCCTCAACCCCGGAGCATAAGCCCCAACCCAACCAAGTAGCGCCACGTGCCGTCATGAGGGTTAACAACGACACTTGGCGCTACTCAGGTGGGGAAGAAGAAGTTCCTAGGTGAGTCGGACCTGGCGGTTCATGTCCTTGTACAGCAGGTAGCGGAACTCGCCCGGGCCACCGGCATAGCAGGCCTGCGGGCAGAACGCGCGCAGCCACATGAAGTCGCCGGCCTCCACTTCCACCCAGTCGTTGTTCAGCAGGTACATGGCCTTGCCCTCGAGGACGTAGAGGCCGTGTTCCATCACGTGGGTTTCCGGGAAGGGGATCACGCCGCCGGGCTGGAAGGTCACGATGTTGACCTGCATGTCGTGGGCAAGGTCGCTGGAGTCCGTGAAGCGGGTGGTCTTCCACGCGCCGTTGGTGTCCGGCATCGCGGTGGGCTCAACGTCCTTTTCGTTGGTCACGAAGGACTTGGCCTCGTGCCCTTCCAGGCGTTCGTAGGCCTTGCGGATCCACTGGAACGACGCCGGTTCGGTGGAGTTGTTCTCGACGCCCCACTCCGAGCCGGCGGCCAGGTAGGCGTAGCCGCCCTCCTCCAGCTGGTGCAGCTCGCCGTCGAGGGTGAGGCTGAGGCTGCCGCGGGTAAGGAACACCACGCCTTCGACGCCCGGCTCGAATTCAGCTTTCGGTGCGCCGCCGCCGGGGCCCACCTCGACGATGAGCTGGGAGAAGGTGGTGGCAAAGCCCGAGATGGGCCGGGCGATGATCCAGGAGCGGGTGTTCGAGAAGCCAGGCAGGTTGCTGGTCACGATGTCCGTCATCACGCCTTTGGGAATCACCGTGTAGGCCTCGGTGACGATGGCGCGCTCGGTGGTCAGGTGGCTCTGCGGCGGCAGGCCGCCCTGGGGGGTGTAGTACTTGCCCATGGGGAAGTCCTTTGCTTAGGAGGTGGAAGCGGCCAGCCGCGGGTGGGCAAGGGCCGTGAGGTGGGAAATGTCGACGCCGGTCCCCGCAAGGACCTCGTCGGCACCAACAGCGCCGCACTGGACACCGCGGAGGACAAACGCCGCAAGGGCGCGGGCCGTGGCGGGCTCGTCCATCACACCGCCTTCGGTCCGCTCAACGTAGTTGCGCAGGCGGGCGGCAGCTGCGGGCAGGCCTTCCCGGTAGAAGGCGTAGGTGGCGGCGAACCGGCTGGGGAGCTGGGCCGGGTGCAGGTCCCAGCCCTGGTAGTAGCCGCGTTCCAGCGAACGGCGGACCAGCCGGCCGTGCAGCTGCCACGCGTTTTCCACGTTGTCGCCCACCGGGATGATGTTGGTGGACCCGTCGGAGAGCCGGATGCCGGTGCCGGCCACGGCCAGCTGCATGACTTCCTTGGCGAAGTCGGCAACGGGGTGCTCCATGGACTGGTACTCGGCCGCGATCTGCAGCGACGCGGAGTAGTCGTAGGTGCCGTAGTGCAGGCCGCTGATCCGGCCGGGCACGGCGTGCGGAAGCTGCGCCACCGGCGAGGTGCCGTCCGGTCCGAGGATCAGCTGCGGTGTTTCCACCTGCACCTCGAAGCGGAGCCTGCCGGCAGGCAGGGAGTGAACTGTTTCCAGGCGTGAGACCGCGAAGTCCATGGCCTGGACCTGCGCCACGGTGGTGACTTTGGGCAGGGTCAGGATCAGGCCCTCGGGAAGTTCGCCGGCAGCGGCCAAGCCGGACACAAACAGGTCCAGGGTCCGCAGCCCCCGGGCCCGGGTGGCGGCCTCGAAGCATTTGAACCGGATCCCGATGAACGGCGGGGCGGTCCCGGCCGCGGCTGCGGCGGCCACGGCGGAAGCCGCGGCAACGGCGGCGGTGTCTTCGGCGTCGTCGCCCCTGTCGCCGAACCCGTCCTCAAAGTCGAGCCGCAGGTCCTCGATGGGTTCGCTGGCCAGCTTGGCCGCCACCCGGGTGGACACGGCCTCGGCCAGCCCGGCGTCCTGGCCCAGGAGGTCCGCGAGCTTACCGAAGCCGCCCTTGGCTGCCACGGTAGCCAGCGCCTCGGCGCCCCAGTCCGCAGCGAACGACGGCGAGAAACGGTCAGCGGGCACGTACACCGTATGGACGGGCTGGCGGGAGCCGTCGTCGCCCGGGTAGTTGCGGTCCAGCAACCGGTCGGTGGCTGCGAGCTGCCCGTCGATGTGGGCCAGGTCCGCAGCAGAGAGAGAAGGTGTTGCCGCCATGCCTCAGCCCACCAGTTCGTAGGCAGGGGTGGTCAGGAAGTCGGTGTAGCCATCGGAAAGGCAGATGTCCCCGATGAGCCCGCTGGCCGGCTGGTAGTAGCGGAGGAACGCTTCGTCGCCCACCTCCGTGCGGAGCCGTTCGGTTTCCTCGCCCAGGATCCGCTCCACCAGGTCCTTGGTGACGGTGTTGCCGGTATCGGCCAGCACCGATTTGTTGCGGATCTGCTGCCACACCTGCGACCGGGAGATTTCCGCGGTGGCGGCGTCCTCCATCAGGTTGTGGATGGCCACGGCGCCGTTGCCCGAAAGCCACACGGCGGTGTACGCGACGGCCACGTAGAGGTTCAGGCGAAGGCCGGCTTCGGTGACCTGGCCGTCGGCGGAGGAGACGTCCAGCAGCTGGGCTGCCGTGACGGTGACCTCGGGGCGCTGCTTGTCCAGCTGGTTGGGCCTGTCGCCGAGGACCCCGTCAAAGACTTCGCGGCAGGTGGGGACGAGGTCCGGGTGGGCCACCCAGGACCCGTCGAAGCCGTCGTTTGCTTCCCGGGTCTTGTCTGCGCGGACCTTGGCGAAGGCCGCCTCGGTGACCTCAGGGTGGCGCCGGTTGGGGATAACGGCCGCCATGCCGCCCATGGCGAAGGCGCCCCGGTGGTGGCAGGTCTTCACCAGGAGTTCCGTGTAGGCCCGCATAAAGGGTGCGGTCATGGCCACGGAGGCGCGGTCCGGCAGGACGAATTCCTCGCCGGCGTCCCGGAAGTACTTGATGATGCTGAACAGGTAGTCCCAGCGGCCGGCGTTCAGGCCCGACGCGTGGTCCCGCAGTTCGTACAGGATTTCGTCCATCTCGAACGCAGCCGGGATGGTCTCGATCAGCACCGTGGCCCGGATGGTGCCCTGGCCCAGGCCCAGGAAGTCCTGCGCGAAAACAAACACGTCGTTCCACAGCCGGGCTTCGAGGTGGCTTTCCATCTTGGGCAGGTAGTAGTACGGGCCCTGGCCGTTGAGGACCAGCTGCTTTGCCACGTGGAAGAAGTGCAGGCCGAAGTCCACCAGCGCGCCTACGGCCGGCTGGCCGTTCAGCAGCAGGTGCTTTTCCGCCATGTGCCAGCCGCGGGGGCGGGCCACCACGACGGCCAGGGGCGCGTCGGTGCGGAGCCGGTATTCCTTGCCCTCATCAGAGGTGAAGGCCAGGGTGCCCTGGGCGGCGTCGCGGAGGTTGAGGATGGCGTCGATGACGTTGCCCCACGTGGGGGTGCTGGCATCCTCGAGGTCCGCGAGCCACACCTTGGCACCGGAGTTAAGGGCGTTGATGGCCATCTTGGCCGGCGTAGCGGGCCCGGTCATTTCCACGCGCCGGTCCTGCAGGGCTGCCGGTGCGGCGGCAACCTTCCAGTCGCCGGCGCGCACCTCCTGCGTTTCCGGCAGGAAATCGAGCTTGCCGGTTTCGGCAACACGCTGGCGCTTGGCACCGCGGGCAGCCAGGAGCTCGTCGCGTGTGCCGGCGAAACGTTTGTGGAGTTCCTCCACGAAAGCCAGCGCCTTGGGCGTGAGGATTTCCTCCGCGCGCTCGATCGGCGTGGGGTCTGTGACTGTGATGGCCATTTCTGGTCCTTTCCTTGGCTGCGGGTCAGGCGGTGTGTCAGGCGTTGGCGTAAGCGGCCTCGGCCGCCGGTTCCGTTGCCTGGCCAGCCGCTGTTGCCGCCTGGGCTGAACGGGCGGCTGCTGCCACCGCTGCCGCCACATCGGCGGCCACGTGGGGATCAAAGACGCTGGGGATAATGTAGCTGGCATTCAGCTCGTCGTCAGCTACCCGGTTGGCGATGGCATCCGCGGCGGCCACCAGCATCTCCGGCGTGATGTCCGATGCGCCGGCGTCCAGGAGGCCGCGGAAGAAGCCTGGGAACGCCAGCACGTTGTTGATCTGGTTGGGGAAGTCGCTGCGGCCCGTGGCCACTACTGCTGCGTGCTTTGCGGCGATGACGGGGTCGATCTCCGGCGTGGGGTTGGCCATGGCGAACACGATGGCATCTGCGGCCATCGAGGCGACCTGCTCCTCGCCGATGACGTGCGGTGCGCTGACGCCGATGAACACGTCGGCACCCTTGAGCGCCTCGTGCAGGGTTCCGGCGAAGCCTTCCTCGTTGGTGTTGGCGGCAATCCAGCTGCGGTGGCTGTCGTTGTACGTTTCGCCGGAGTGGATGGCGCCGGAGCGGCCGGCAGCAACAATGTGCTGGGCGCCCTGGGCCTTGAGGAGCTGGATGATGGCGGAACCCGCGGCGCCAACGCCGGAGACAACGATCTTGACCTCGGCGAGGGTCTTGCCCACCACACGCAGGGCGTTGACCAGGGCTGCCAGGGTGACGATGGCGGTGCCGTGCTGGTCATCGTGGAACACCGGGATGTCCAGTTCCTCGCGGAGGCGGTTCTCAATCTCGAAGCAGCGCGGGGCGGCGATGTCCTCGAGGTTGATGCCACCGTAAACGGGGGCCATGGCCTTGGCGATCATGATGATTTCCTCGGTGTCCTGGGTATCCAGGCAGACCGGCCAGGCATCAACGTTGGCGAACTGCTTGAACAGTGCCGCCTTGCCTTCCATGACCGGCAGGGCCGCGGCCGGGCCGATGTTGCCCAGGCCCAGGACCGCCGAACCGTCAGTGAGCACAGCGATGGTGTTGCGCTTGACCGTCAGGTTGCGGGCAGCAGCGGGGTCCTCGGCGATGGCCATGCAGACGCGGGCGACGCCGGGCGTGTAGGCGCGGGACAGGTCATCGCGGTTGCGCAGGGCTACTTTGGGGACAACTTCAAGCTTGCCGCCCAGGTGCATCAGGAACGTGCGGTCCGAGACATGCTGGACCGTGACGCCGTCAAGCGCGTTCAGGGCGTCCTTCACGCGGCCGGCGTGGTCGTCGTCGGTGGTGTTGCAGGTGACGTCCACTACAAGGGTCTCGTGGTGGGACTCGGTGACGTCCAGTGCGGTGATGGCTGCGCCGGCTGCGCCGACGGCGGCGGCCAGTTCACTGGTGGCCGTGAAGCTTGAGGGTGCTTCCACGCGCAGGGTGATCGAATTTCCGGGGCTCGGGTTCGCCATTGAATGTCCTCCTGTAGGGCCCTAGCGGGCTTTCTGCTTTCGAAAAGTTTTCGTATTATGGATATTATTATCTACTTTGTGGAAATACAAGCCCCGAGGTGTTTCATGGCGTCCGGCCGCGGCCGTGCTGTAAGTTGGGACAACTAGGGCACGTCTTTTTCACCATGCGGATAAGACTTGTCGGAATCCGAGTCCACAGGAGACTGGTACATGGCTGAGAAAGCCGCCGGAGGCGTTCAGTCCGTTGAACGCGTGTTCGAACTCTTGGAACTGATCACGGACGCTGGCGGCGACGTCACCCTGAGTGAGCTGTCCTCGTCCACGGACCTGCCGCTGCCCACCATCCACCGGCTCCTGCGGACATTGGTGTCCCTGGGGTACATCCGCCAGCTGCCCAACCGCAGGTATGCGCTGGGGCCCCGGCTGATCCGGCTCGGCGAAGGCGCCAACAAACAGCTCGGCGCCGTGGCCCGGCCGCAGCTCAAGGGCCTGGTGGACCGGTTGGGGGAGACCTCCAACATGGCTGTGCTGGACTCTGACATGGTGATTTACGTGGCGCAGGTTCCCTCGCTGCACTCCATGCGGATGTTCACCGAGGTGGGCCGGCGCGCCCACACCCATGACACCGGCGTGGGCAAGGCCATCCTGGCCCAGCTGGACGACGAGGTGGTCCGCGGCATCGTGGCCCGCACCGGCATGCCCACCCCCACGGCCAAAAGCATCGGCGACATCGAAGCGCTGTTGGCGGACCTGGGCCGGATCCGGGAACGCGGCTATTCCATCGATGAGGAAGAACAGGAGCTCGGCGTGCGCTGCTTCGCCATGGCCGTGCCCAACGCGCCGACCCCCACTGCCATCTCGGTGTCCGGGCCCGTATCCCGGGTGGACTTTTCCTTCGGCGAACGGGCAGTGCCCATGCTCCGGGACGCCGCGCAGGCCATCTCGGATGAGCTCAACCGCAACTGATCCTGCCGGTCCGGACGGGCGGGTGGAGCCTGCCTGTCCGGGCTTCCGGCACGGGTCAGCCACGGCCGTTGACCCCCTCCGGGCCCGGGCGTAGCATCAGCGCATCCATTGGAAATCAACCCTGGGAGCGCTGTCATGGCAACCTTCATGGACGTGCATCACAACATGGTCGGCATCACCGCTGAGCAACTGCACGAAGCCCACAACGCCGACCTGGCAATCCAGGCGGACGAGCAGGTGGAGTTCAAGCAGGCGTGGGCTGATCCCGACTCCGGCCTGGTGTATTGCCTGTCCGAGGCGCCGGACGTGGAAGCCGTGAAACGGATCCACGAGCGGTCCGGGCATCCCGCCGACGAATACCATCCGGTTCCCCTGGTGGTGTGAAGCTGCCGCGGAACCACGGCTGCCGGCGTTGTGCCCCCACCGCCGAAGCGCGAGATGGCACTTCGCGGCAATGTTCTTCGAAAACATTGCCGCGAAGTGCCATCTCGCGTGGGGGGTTAGTGCTCTGACGCCTTTTCGCTGGACTGGACCGGGACTTCCTTGCCGTCGCAGTCGATGAGCTTGCCGCCTTCGAAGCGGTCGCCGTCGGCCAGGCACTTCAGTTCCTCTTCCTTGACCACACGGCCGGTGCCGGCCACAAACACCGACTGGTTCTCCGAATTTCCCGCCCGCAGGTGGTTGAAGAGGAGGTTCAGCAGGATGGCCATGACGGCTGCCGAGCTGATGCCGGAGTGGAAGATGGTGCCGAACCAGGACGGGAACTGGTCGTAGAAGGACGGGGCCGCGATGGGGATCATTCCGAACCCGATGGACGCGGCCACGATGATCAGGTTCATGTTGTTTTTGTATTCAACCTTGGACAGCGTGCGGATGCCGGAGGCGGCAACGGTGCCGAAGAGGACCACACCGGCGCCGCCCAGGACGGGCGTGGGGACGGCCGCCACCACGCGGCCCAGGACTGGCAACAGGCCCAGGATGACCAGGATCAGACCGCCGGCGCTGACCACAAAGCGGCTCTTGACGCCGGTGATGGCCACCAGGCCCACGTTCTGGGCGAAGGCGCTCTGGGTGAAGGAGTTGAACAGGGGGGAGATGGCGCTGGAGAGCATGTCGGCGCGCAGGCCGTCGCCGATCCGTTTGGAGTCCACCTTGGTGCCCACGATTTCGCCCACGGCGATGATGTCCGCGGAGGTTTCGGTCAGGGTCACCAGGATCACGATCAACATGGAAATGATGGCGGCGATTTCGAAGACGGGCGGGCCGAACGCGAAGGGGGTGGGGAAGGCGACGATTTCGCCCTGGCCCACCTTGGAGAAGTCAGCCATGCCGAACAGGAAGGCGATCAGGGTGCCCAGGACCATGGCCAACAGGATGGACAGCCGGGAGATCGCGGCGCTGCCCACTTTGCTCAGGAGCAGGACGATTGCCATGGTGGCCGCGGCGAGGCCGATGTTGGAGACGCTGCCGTAGTTGGGGGCCTTGTTGTTGCCGCCCATGGCCCAGTTGGCTGCCACGGGCATCAGGGTCAGGCCGATGGTGGTGATGACGGTTCCGGTAACCACGGGCGGAAAGAACCGGATGATCTTGGAGAACAGCGGGGTGATGAGCAGGCCGATAACGGACGCCACAATGACGGCGCCGAACACCGCCTGGATACCGCCCCCGCCGTTGACGATCGCCACCATGGTGGAGACGCCCGCGAAGGAGACGCCCTGGACCAGGGGAAGCTGGGAGCCGAAGAATGGGATGCCCACGGTCTGCAGGATGGTGGCGAGGCCGCCGACGAACAGGCAGGCGGCAATCAGCAGGCCGATGTCCTGCGAGTTCATGCCGGCAGCGGCGCCAATGATCAGCGGCGGGGCAATGATGCCGCCGTACATGGTGAGGACGTGCTGGAATCCGTAAGCGAACGTGCTTCCGAGGGACAGTCGCTGGTCTTCGAGGCGGCCGGTATGGGACGTGCGTTTGCCGGCGGCAGCAGCGGCCGGCTTCTTTTTGAGGTTCATGGCAGACTTTCTGGGTTCATGGCAGACGTCTTTGTCTGGCTAACGTTGTCTGGCTGACGTGGTGCTGCCTGTGGTGCCGGTGGCCGGGCCGGGATGCGGCGCGGCCACCGGTTTCCAGGCTGGTGGTGCAGCGGGGTGGTGCGGGTGTTGGTGCGGGCTCAGCAGAAGCCGGCGATGCCCGACCAGGCCACCGGGGCGGCCTCGGCGTCGTCGCGCTGGACGGTGGCCTCGATCAGGCCGTAGGGGCGGTCGGCGGCGAAGAAAACCTCATTGGGGTTGTCCAGGCCGAAGGGGGAGAGATCCACCAGGAAGTGGTGCTTGTTGGGCATGGAGAACTTGATCTCATCGATTTCGCTGTGCGCTTCGAGGACCTTGGTACCCATGTCGAACAGGGTCTGCTGGAGGGCGTGCGAGTAGTTCTCGGTGAAGCCCTCGAGCAGGAGGCCCTTGACGTCGTCGTAGCTCTTGTTGAAGTCCAGCGAGCTGAAGTCGGTGCCGGTCTTGAAGCGCCAGCGGGCAGATACATCCGTGGCCAGGATGCGGTCGGCGGTTTCGGGAAGGGTGGTGTATTTGTCCCGCGGGTAGCCGGCGAAGCCTGACTGGGTGGACTTGAGGACGGTGAGGTCCTTCAGCCCGGAGATCAGGTGGCTGGTGCCGCCGTCGCGGACCAGGACCGCGGTGCGGACTTCCTGACCGTTGCGGACGAAGGAGTGGTCGTGTTCGCTGCCGTGGGCCTGGATGCGGTCCCAGCTGTAGGCCTCCGCTTCCCAGCGGCCGCCGGTGACCCAGTCGAAGCTGGAGGTGAAGTGCCCGCCGAGGCGCAGGAGGAATTCCTCGGGGGAGCCGATGCCTTCGCGGGCAAAGGCGTAGATGGTGTTTTTCTGGGTATCGGTGGCCACCACGTGGGCGTTGTCGCCTTCGAGGTGGGCGGCCGAGAAATCGCCCCGGAGCTGCGAGGTGACGTTAAGGTCTTCGATTTCGTGGCGGGCTGAGTCGCGGGTGATTTTGACGACCCGGACTTCTGCCTTGCCGTACTGGTTTTCGCCGAGGATGATCTTGCTGCTCATGGTCTGTTCCCAACTTCCGGTAGTGGAACCTAGGTTCCTTCACTGAAATTAAGCGCGCATTTCGTGCGCGTTTCCGGTGTTGCCGACCCAACAAAAAAAGAGCCGGCATCGATTGATGCCAGCTCATTACGACCCTGCCTGCTGCTCCCAGGTTACGTGACCTGGGCCACGAGTTGACTAACAGCGTACTCCCGCAAATCGGTGGTGTACATCACAAAATGAAAATCCGGATTGTGACCGGCTGCCGGCCGCGCCGCTTCGGGATACCCCTTGACTGGGTGGAGGCGGTGATCCTACTATTTCGTATAGCAATAAATACTTTCCGCAATACGAAATAACGAGGAGGATTAGATGTTCCAGCACAATACGACGCCGGTGACCCCGACGCCGGCCACCGCACCCGCCGCCCAGGAGTTCTACCTTCCCCGGGGCGGCGGAATTGATCCGGACTTCCACGTGCCGGCGGACAGGGAACACGTTCCCGGCCGGATCTCCCGCTGGATCGCCGCGATCCCGGGCTTCGGCCGCCAGCGCTCCTAGCGCAGTACACCTGGCAACGCGGGTCCGGGCCGCTGCCCGCCGCGCAAATTCACTCCCGCCGCGCAGATTCCCTGCCGCGCCCCAGATAACGGGGGCGTCAGGGAATCTGCGCGTCGCAGGCCAGGGAGCGCGTCGCAGGCAACGGCGCCGCCGGGGCAGAGCGATTCAGGCCCGCGCCTGCCGCGCCCGACGGCGGCCCAGGATCACTGCCAGCACCACAACGACCAGCAGGACTGCCAGCTGGCCCCACGGCACTGCTGCCGTCGATGCGGCGGCCGTTACCTCGGTACCGGGGCTGCCGGCCACGGACCACGGCTGAAGGACTACTGTGGCGTTCCCGGCAAATATGGGCCAGGTCCCCGGCAGGGTCACGGTCCGGGTGCTGCTTCCGCCGGGGATCAGTTCCGCCACGGCGCCGGAGGCCGCTCCGGCCCCCAGCAGGCCGGACGCGTCCACGTTTTCGTCGGCCCGCGCGCGGACGTTGCCGTTATTGGTCACGGTATAGGTGACTTCGGGTGCCACCGGTGCGAACGGGTTCCACGCGGCCGGGTAGTTGACGGTGACGTCGGAGATGGCCATCGCGATGGTTTCCTCACCGGCCACCCGCACGTTGAGCCGTGTGGCCAGGCGCCGGTCAAGTTTCACCGTGCCCTGCGCAGCAGCCGAAACGAACGAGGTCACCACCCCGCCCACATGGTCGCCTGGGCTTGCATCGGCGGGGACAGCCAGGCTGAACGGGACTTCCCGGGCCGCACCGGGTTGAACGGTGATGGTTGCGGCGTCTGCCGCGAACCAGCTGCCCACGCCGGCCGCGGCTGTGGCGGCCGGTTCCAGGTCAAGATGCCCGCTCGCGGACGTCACGCCGTCGGCCGCATAAACAGCGAGGTCCAGCGGCGTGCTGCCCAGGTTGGTCACCACCAGGGTGTCCTGGATGGTGGCACCGGGGTCCAGGGTGTAGGAGAAATTGCTGCGCTGCGCGGCGTCGGTGCTGCCGGGCCGGATGCTCCAGGAGAGTCCGTCTGCGGTGGTGCTGGTGGCGGCGAGTGCCTGCGCCGGCAACGCGCCAGCCAACAGGGCCAGGAGGCTGATGAGGACGACGGCGGCTGTACGGTACATGGGTCCTTCAAGGGGGAGGGGGCAGGGGCCGCCCGGAATCGGACGGCCCCGGCCATGGGTTTGTATCAGTCGCTCAGCGCGGTGATGGTGAGGGTTGAGGTGTAGGAACCTGCAGCCGTGCCGGCAGGTGCCAGCAGGTTGAGCGCGGCGTTGACGTCAACGGATCCGGCGGTGTGCCCGTTGCCCACCGATGCCAGGACAGCGGAGCTGCCCAGGCCCGGAGCGGCGGGAGCCACTGCCGCACCGGCGGCTGCACCCACGGTGTTGTTGGCCAGCGCCGGGGCCCAGCCCAGGGCGGATGCCGCGAAGGAACCGGCGCCGGAGGTGAACCCGGAGACGCTGCCGCTCAGCGACCAGCCCGACTGCCCGGAGCGCGTGTCCGTCACGGTGATGGTGGGCAGGGCGCCGGTGGCAGCAAACGATCCGGCCTGGTTCTGCTGGGCGCTGCCCAGGTTCACGGCGCCGGTGCCGGCGATGCTCCACTTGAACTCTTCGGGAGTGGTGGGGGTGGTGACGGGGACGTCGACACCGATTTCCACTGCCTGTGAGTCGTCGGACGGCTCCGGGCTGGGGGTGGTGGGTGCCGTCCAGGAGGCCGCCAGCGGGGCAGCGACCTTCTTGGGATCGGCGCCGCCGCCGGAGGAGTACCAGTAGCTTGCCTGGCCGGTCAGCTTCTGGAAATCGATGTACGACTGCGGGAAAGCACCGGCGTTGGCGCCGGTGGTGACCTGGTTGTCCACACCGGTCACCACAACGCCGCGGTAAACGGGAGTGCCGCTGAAGCCGCTCGCGGTCAGGCTGGCATCCGTGAACTTGGCCAGGTCGATCACGCGGGGGCTGATGGCCTCCCACTTGGTGGTGTCCTCCATGCTGGCGCCGTAACCGCTGGCGGTGGCGGTGAGGGTGGCGGTGCCGTCAGCGTTGACCGTCAGTTCAGGATCGGAGGCCGTCCAGTAGGTCAGGCCGCCGTAGAACACCGCTGTGAAGTCGCCGTCCCACTGCACTTTGGCGGTACCGGCAGCGGCGTCCACCACACCGGTTCCCGCGGAGAGGACCACCTGGTTATTGGTGCTGCTGCCGGGGGCCGGCGTGACGGGGGTACCCGCGGCGCCGATGCATTTGGTGGCCCAGGTGGGGGCTACCTTGGTGGCGTTGGCGCCGTCCTTTTCGATGCTGACGTTCCCGGCCGATGCGGCGTAGAAGCCGTCCGCCTCGGTCCAGACACGGCTGGAACCTGTGTTGCCGGCCTTGCCTGCCGACAGGTAGTTGCAGCCGCCGAAGTAGGAGCCGCCGCCGGCTTCCTGGCTCAGGCCCCAGCGCAGGGTGACGTCGGTGATCGAGCTTTCGGCGGCCTGTGCTGCGGGGGCAAAAACCCCGCTGAGGGCGGCCACAGCGGCCGCTGTGCCGAGGGCTGCTGCAAGGCGGCCGGTTGCGGAATGTCGTTTCATGGTTCCTCCGTTGATGCGTTTACGGGATGCGATGGTTTTCCTGAAGCCCCGCCGCGGACAGCGGCGGGAGGTCTTTTGGTGCCGGGCAGGACCAGCCAGCCCCGGCGGAAGCCCAGCACGGCGATGCCGGCCAGGGCGAGAAGGCCTGCCAGTGCCCATAGGAAGGTGTCCCGGAGGTTCACCAGATCCTGGGCCGTGGCAGGAGGTATCAGGCTGTTGCCCAGCCAGGTCGCGGCGGCTGCAACGGCAGTGACCGGCCCGGCCACGGCGGGCAGGACTGTCGGGGCCGCTGCGTCGGTGCGGGGAACGGGGGCGGGGCCGACCGCCGTCGGCCGCGGATCCTGGCCGGACGCGGAGCCTGTGCCCGGTGCCGCTTCCGGCGGCGTAACGGCCGGCGGTTGGACGGGGACGGGGTTGGCCGCGTCATAGCTGACGTACAGGGGCAGGGCCGGTTTGGCGTAGTCGCGCAGGCCCCCGGAGGAGTACCAGTAGGCCTGCTGCCCGGTGTTGCCCTGGAAATCGATGAAGTCCTGTGGGAAGGCGCCCCAGTCCGCTCCGGTCCTGGCCTGGGCCGGTCCGTCCGCTCCGGGGGTGGTGGCAACGCCGCGGTAGTCCGGGATGGCGGTGATGCCGTTGGCGCCAAGCTCCACGTTGGAGAGGGTAGCCAGGGTGATGGTGGTGGGCGCAAGTTCCACCCACTTGGCGGCGTTGGCCCGGTCCGAGCCGTAACCGGAGGCCGTGGCGGTCAGGGTTCCCTTGCCGTTGGCGATGTTCAGTTGCGGATCCGTGGCCCACCAATAGGTCAGGCCGCCGTAAAACACCACGCTGAAGGAACCTTCCCACCCCAGCTGTGCGGTGCCGGCGGCGACGTCCACCCGTCCGGAGCCGGAGCCGAAGACCACTTGCGCGCCGGTGCCTTTTTCCGCCGGACCGGTGCCCACCGCACGGCCGGCAGGGTCCTGGCATCTGTCGTTCCACGTGGATGTTTCCCAGGAACCGCTGCTGGTGGGTTTCTGGATGGTGACGTTGCCGCTTTGGGGGCTGTAGAAGCCGTCGGCCGCCGTCCAGGGCCGGGAACTGCCTGAGTTTCCGGGCACGCCGGCGGACAGGAAGTTGCAGCCGCCAAAGAAGGAGCCGCTGCCGGCTTCGGTGTTGATGCCCCAGCGGAGCTGGCCGGTGGTGGTGTTGCGGTCACCGGTGGCGGGGATGGTCACGGAAATTTCGACGGCGGATCCACTGCCGGTGCCATCCCCGGCGTTGCCATCGCTGGCAGCTGCGCCCGGCGGGGCCAGGCCGGCCAGGGCGCCCAGGGCCAGGGCGGCTGCCGCCGTTGCGGGCCGCCACCATCCGGCGCTCACGCTGTGGCCGCCGGGGTGTTTTCGCGCCGGGGTTTGGTTGCCCGCCGCCGCAGGATGGCGGTGACCAGCGACGTAAGCACCAGAAGGAGCAGGATCCCGCCCGCTGCCAGCACGGCGGAAAGCGGCCACGACCAGCCCGTCCCGGCGTCTGCGGTGGAGGTCTGCGCGTTGAGGAGTGCGGCGTCGGCCACCACGGAGAATTCCGCCTGTGCCGTGGTCCCGGACGCTGCGGCAGCCACCTTGATGACGTGGGTTCCGGCGCGCATGTCTGCGGGAAGCTGGACGGCGCCGGCCACCTCGCCATGCTGCCCGGCAACCAGCGCCCCCGCTCCCACCAGGCCGGCGCTGACGCTGGCGCTGACCTGTTCACCCGGCAGGAAGCCCCGGGCGTTGAAGGTCAACACCCGTCCGGCGATGATGGTTTTGCTGTCCACGCCGAGGGAAGCAGGGCCCGCCGGGACCGCACCCGGTGCAGCCGCCGCGCCGGGGACTACCGAGCTGCCGGTTCCTTGGGCCGCGCCGGCCTGCGCCGTTCCGCCCGGGGCTGCTCTGCCGGGGGCCGTGTTCGCTTCCCCGGTTGCCTGCCCCGTGAAACTGATGGGCGTAAAGCTTTCATTTTCCGGGTTGGCCACGCCATGGGCGCCGATGGTGATGATGCCGCAGGTGACCGCCAGGCAGTCCACGGTTTTGCTGGCGCCGGACCTGTCCAGGGCGGAGAACGAGGCCCCGGGGATGGTCAGCTGGACGGACCAGGCCCCGTCAGTACCGAGCGTCCCGCCATTGGCTGAAGCGGCGGTACCGGAACCGGGAAAGGCGATAAAGCGTTGGTAGCCCTGGTTGTCCCTGGCTTCGCTGTCCGGAACGTAGAGGAGGTCAGTGCCGGTTTTGCCGCCCGCACTGGGCTGCCAGGCGCCGTCGCTGACCCAGCCAAAAAATACGTAGACCCCGCCGAAGCCGCCCTGGATGGATTGGAATCCGTTGCCGGTGAGGCTCACGGTGGTGGGACTGCCTGCGGCCGCCTGGTTGCCGCCCAGCGGTGAGCTGATGCTGACCCTGCCGGCGGCCCGGGCTTCCGTGCCGGCCGCAAGCTGGGCGACAGGCAGGGCCATGGCGCCCAGGGTGATGGCTGCCGCAGCCGCGGCGGCGCGCCGGCGGAGGGGGAACTTCATGGCGTTTCCTTTGATGCAGGGACAAGGGGTGCAGGGAGTGGTGCGGCGGGACGCAGCGGCAGGACCGCCAGGCCCCCGGAGCCGGGGTGGTCGATAACCACCACAGGATGCTGGTACACCTCTTCCAGCAGCTCCGCGGTCAGGACCTCGCGGGGGCTGCCTACGGCCCGGACCTTGCCCTGCTGGAGCAGGACGATGCGGTCCGCGTACGCGCTGGCGAGGGACAGGTCATGCAGGACCACCACAACGGCGGCTCCTGAGTCGGCCCGGCGGCGGACTTCGCTGAGCACCAGCTCCTGGTACCGCAGGTCCATGGCCGCGGTTGGTTCGTCCAGCAGCAGCACCGCCGTTTCCTGCGCGAGGGCACGGGCAAACGAGGTGCGGGCCATCTCCCCGCCGGAGAGCGAGGGGAAACTGCGCCCCGTGAGGTTCCCGGTCCGGGTGCGGGCCACTGCCGTGCTGACGGCCCGGCTGTCGCCGGTTTCGTGGCGGGTGTTGTGCCAGGGTGCGCGACCCATCTCGACCACCTGGGCCACGGTGAACGCGAACGACACCCTGGCTTCCTGCAGCTGGACGGCACGGTGGCGCGCCAGGTGGGCCACCGGAATCTTGTCCAGCCTGGTGCCGCCGAGTTCCACGTGGCCTTCCGAGCAGGCCTCGTCCCCGGCCAGTGCCGCCAGGAGTGTGGACTTGCCGGCCCCGTTGGGGCCCACCAGCGCTACGACCTCGCCGGCATGCACAGCCAGGTCGATGCCGGCCAGGATGCGGGTTCCGGCCAGGGTGACCCCCACGCCGAAGGCTGCCAGGGCAGGCGCGGCCGTGGTCTCCCGGGTGGGCGGGGTTTCCGGGTTGGCCCGGGCAGCAGGGACGACGGCGGCCGGCGCCCCGGTTCCGGCGCTCACTGCCAGCCGCCCGCACCGCGGCGGGTACGCCGGATCAGCCAGAAGAAGAACGGGCCGCCCACCAGGGACGTCAGCATCCCGATGGGCAGGTCAGCGAACGGCACCAGGGTGCGGGCGGAGGTGTCCGCCGCCAGCAGGAGGAGCGCGCCGCCCAGGGCGCTGGCCGGCAGCAGGACCCGGTGTCCGGGGCCCACAACCATCCTGATGATGTGCGGCACCACCAGTCCTACAAACGCGATGATGCCGGCGAAGGCGACGGCGGCGCTGGTCAGGATGGCCACCAGGACCACCACCTGGATCCGCAGGCGTTCCACATTCAGGCCAAGGTGCCGGGCCGGGCGCTCGCCGAGGGACAGCAGGTCGAGCTTCCCCGTAAACAACAGGGCGAGGGCAATGCCAACAATGGTGATGGGCCCAACGATGGCCACATGTTCCCACCGGGTGCCGTTCAGGCTGCCCAGCTGCCAGAAGACAATCTGCTCGCGGGCCGACGTGTCGGCCAGGAACGTCATCAAGGCAATGATGGCTCCGCCCACGGCGTTGACGGCGATCCCGGTCAGGACCAGGGTGACCACCTCCGTGCGGCCGCCCTGCCGTGCCGTCACGTAGACCAGTGCCGTGGCAGCGAGCCCGCCCAGGAAGGCGGCCACCACCAGGGTCCAGTTGCCCAGGAAGTCCAGCTGGAAAACGATCGCAATGCAGGCGCCGGCCGCTGCGCCGGAGGAGACGCCCACCACGCCGGGCTCGGCCAGCGGGTTGCTGAACACACCCTGCATCAGGACTCCTGCCGTGGCCAGGGCGCTGCCGATCGCCAGGGCCAGGACCACCCTGGGGAACCTGATGGACCACAGCGCGGACTCGGCATACTGCTGTTGGGGGAGGGGGCCGGCGGGGATGCCGATCCGGTGCAGGACCGAGCCCAGCACCTCACCGGCGCTGATGCCCATCTGGCCCAAGCCTGCGGAGACAAAGACCAGGACCAGGAGCGCCGCGGCCAGCGTGCCGAACAGGAGGCCGGTGCGGGTACGGTTTCCGGCCGGCGTGGTTGGAGCCTGTGCTGCGCCGGTTCCGGTGCCCGATGGTGCAGGCAGGGTCCCGGGGGCGTCGAGCTTCAGGGGCGCCGGCAGCGCCGTGACGGATTGGCGCAGCCCGACGCCGGTCATCCTGCGACCGCCGCGGACGTGCTGGCCGGCGCGTAAATGGCAACGGACAGGGCTTCCAGGACGCTGGCGGTGTTGGGGCCGAAGCTCAGGACGTCGTTGTCCGCCATGTCCACGATCCGGCGCTTTTCCCCGGCCGGGGTGTGGGCAAGCGAGGGGACGCTGGTCAGCAGCCCGTCCACGCCGTCCACCGATTCCAGGCCCTTGGTCATCATGAGCACCACATCCGGCCTGGCCGCCACCAGCGCCTCATCCGTCAGCGGCTGCATGCCCTGCATGCCGGTTTCCGCTGCCACATCCACTCCGCCCAGCGCCGTGATGAGCGAATCGGTACCCGACCCGGGCCCGAACAGGTAGTAGATGCCGGACTGGCCGCGGGCGTAAAGGAATACCATGCGCAGCTTCCTGCCGTCGGGCGGCGTGATCCCGGCAATGGCTGCCGTGATTGCGCTGATGGCGTCGGCGGTCCGCGCGGCCAGCCGATCGCCGTCGGCCGGCACGCCCAGGGCGTCGGCCACCTGCTTGATGAGTGGTCCCACGTTGTCCATGGACCGGTGCGAATCAACCACCACCAGGGGAATCCCGGCTTCCCGCATCTGCAGGACGGCATTCCACGGCCCCAGGCTGGAATCGGTGATGATCACTGTTGGTGCGAGTTCCAGGATGGCTTCGGCGCTGAGTTCGTGGCCGTTCTGCGTCACCAGCGGCAGGCCGGCGATTTCCGGGAAGCCTGAGCTCACGTCACGGCCCACCACGTTGGCGCCCAGTCCCAGTTCGAAGACCGTGCGGGCCGTGGTGCCGTACAGGTCGATGGCCAGGATCCGGCTGGTGTCCGCCACCGTCACCGTGGTGCCCTGGCTGTCCGTGACCGTCGCGGGCAGGACCTGCTCCTGGGGGGAATCCAGCGGGTCAAGGTCCGGGCTGTTGAGCACGGCCGTCGAGGGCCCCACATAGGCCTGGGGATCCTCGAGCACCACGGCATCGCGCAGGGCCACGCCCGGCTTACTGCCAGCGCCTGCCCCGGCAGTTGAACAACCGGCCAGGGCAAGGCACAGGGCGACGGCGGCCACCCACCGAAGGGTCCCGCGCCGGCGGGCAGGGGCTGCTGTCGCACGCCGTGCTGCGGCGTTGACAGCACGCACTGCCGGTCGTTGCGGCTGGTTTTTGAGCATGGTTCTCCCCCGAAGATGGGCATGCTAAAGCCGCACCTGGACGTGTGTTTTATTGGATTCAGGCCGCTGAACAGGCATGATGCAGTCCTGCTGGCGCTAAGGTGAGGCTAGCCTAACATTAAGTTTCAGCATTACGTCACAAAACTCTTACCTAACTCCGAAGAGTGTGACAGAGTGTCATCAAACGCCCCGACCGTGGCGATCCGACCACCCTCACTGGAGTCTCCATGACAGAATTTTCCGAACAGCTCAAGGCGCATACGGCTGCCGCACACCAGCACGCCGAGGACGCCGGATTCGTCACCGAACTCCTCGCCGGCAGGCTGGACCGGGGCCAGGTCGGCGCGTTGCTGCTGCAGAACCTGATCATCTACCGCGCCCTCGAGGAGGCGCTGGCTGCCAACCAGGACCCGCGCCTGCAGGCGTTCGCCGATCCGGCACTGGCACGGGTGCCCGCCCTGGAACAGGACCTCCAGGTGCACTTCGGTGCAGGCTGGGAGAGCTTGCCAGCCGAGGCCAACCTGTACGTGACGCCCGGCGCCCGGGCGTATGCGGACCAATTGGCCGCGATGGGGCCCACGTCCGTGGCATATCTCCTGGCCCACCACTACGTCAGGTACCTGGGGGATCTTTCGGGTGGCCAGATCATTTCCACCCTGGTCCAGCGGCACTACGGACTGGGTCCTGAGGGGCTGAACTTCTACGCCTTCGACGGCGTCGGCAAACTCAAGGCCTACAAGGACGCCTACCGGCAGCGCCTGGATGACGTGGAGCTCTCCGGATCGGAACGCGCCGACGTACTGGCCCACGCCGCCGCCGCGTTCGAAACAAACCGGCAGGTGTTTGTGGATCTGATGGCGCACCGGCTGGGGTCCGGCGTCCCCAGCTGAAACCGACGCGCAAATTCACTGCCGACCCGCATATTCCCAGGCGCACCCGGAATAACGGGGGCGCCAGGGAATCTGCGCGTCGAAAAGTAAACTGCGTCAGGATCCCGGCTTACCCGGCCATTGCCGGCTGGCCCAGGGGTCGTAGTCGGCGATCAGTTCCTCCTGAGCCGGACGCTCCGCCTCCGGAATGTGCTGCAGGTTCACCCGGACCCGGTACCAGAGCGAGCTGGAGCCACGCATCCCGTCCACCAGGACATCCGCCGGCTGCAACGCGGCGACGATGCCGGCGTGCCGGGACTTCCATTCCCCGAGGGCGGCCAGCGCCTCCGGCTTGGTCCGGGTGCGGGCCACCTCCACCAGGGGCATCACCGACTGCCGCCGGCCGGACCCGTCCCCACTGCGCGGCGGCTTTTCCGCGGGCCCGAGTTCTGCGGCCAGCGCCAGCAGCCCGTCGAGGCGGCCCACCGAGGAAGCGATACCGGCGTGGGGATCGCCAATGGCTGCGAACCGTTCCAGCACGGTGCGGACGGTGAACTGCGCGGGCAGGGCGGTACGGACTTCGTCCCAGGTCAGCGGCGTGGAAACCCGCGCGTCCGGCAGGGCCCGGACGGAATAGGCAGAGGCCACGGTGCGGTCCTTGGCGTTCTGGTTGAAGTCCACAAACACGCTCTCGCCGCGCTCCTCCTTCCACCACCGCGCCGTGGCCAGGCCCGGGGCCCGGTTCGCCACCTCGCGGGCCAGGGTCTCGGCAGCCAGCCGGACGTCCCGGTAGGACCACTCCGGGGCGATGCGCACCAGGATGTGGAGTCCCCGGGAACCGCTGGTCTTCGGCCAGCCGGCCAGGCCGACGTCGTCCAGCACCTCCCGCACCACATACCCGACGTCCACGATCCGCGACCAGTCCACGCCGGGCATCGGGTCCAGGTCCACCCGGAGTTCGTCCGGGTGTTCCAGGTCCTCCGCGCGCACCGGGTGCGGATTCAGGTCCAGGCAGCCAAGGTTGACCACCCACGCCAGGCCCGCAGCGTCCCGGATCACTGCCTCCTCCGCCGACGTGCCGGACGCATAGTGCAGCGTGGTGGTGTCAATGAAGGCGGGATGGTTCTCCGGCACCCGCTTCTGGAAAAACGGCTCGGCGTCGATGCCCTTGGGGAAGCGCTTGAGCACCATGGGCCTGCCGCCGGCGCCCCGCAGGGCACCCTCAGCGACGGCCACGTAATACTTCACCACATCCAGCTTGGTCAGCCCGGGTTCCGGGAACACCACCTTGTCCGGGCTCGAGATGCGGACCTCGGCACCGTTAATGGTGAGGACTTCAGCCGGCGTCTTCGACGGGGTCATGCGGCCACGCTAGCAGCCAGGTCAGCCGGCAACCAGCCTTCGCGCCGCCGTCGAATGTTCCGCGATCAGCCCGGCAATGTCGAGGCCCGGGATCTGGCCGTCCACCACCCGCCACTGGCCGCCCACCATCACCCGGTCCGCACGGTCGGCGCCGCAGAGCAGGAGGGCAGCGATGGGATCGTGGCTGCCGGAAAACCGCAGCTCATCCAGGGTGAACAGGGCCAGGTCCGCCTGCATCCCGGGTGCCAGCTGGCCCAGTTCCGGCCGGCCCAGGACCGCCGCCGAGCCACGGGTGGCCCAGCCCAGGGCGCGCTCAACGGGCACGTCCGCGCCGTAGCGGAGGCGCTGGAGGTAGAGCGCCTGGCGTGCTTCCAGGATCATGTTCGAGGCATCGTTGGACGCCGAACCGTCCACACCCAGCCCCACGGGGACGCCGGCGGCCTCCAGTTCCAGGACCCGGGCGGTGCCCGAGGCCAGCCGCATGTTGGAGGTGGGGCAGTGCGCGACGGCGGTGCCCGCGGCGCCCAGCCGGCGGATCTCGTCGTCGCTGAAGTGGATGCCGTGGCCCAGCCAGGTGCGGTCCGTCAGCCAGCCGACACTGTCCAGGTAGTCAACGGTCCGCAGGCCGAACATCTCCCGGCAGAAGTCTTCCTCGTCCAGGGTCTCTGCCAGGTGCGTATGCAGGCGGACGTCCAGGCGGCCGGCCAGCAGGGCACTTTCGGCCATGATTTCCTTGGTGACCGAGAACGGAGAGCACGGGGCCAGGGCAATCTGGATCACGGCGTCCGCACCCCGCTCGTGATACTGGCCGATCAGCCGTTCGCTGTCCGCCAGCACCACCTCCGGAGCCTGCACCGTGGACTGTGGCGGCAGGCCGCCGTCGTCCGTTCCCAGCGTCATGGACCCGCGCGTAAGGGTGGCGCGCATGCCAAGCCGCCGCACAGCCTCCACCTCGATGTCGATGGCGTGTTCCAGGCCGTCCGGGAAGAGGTAGTGGTGGTCCGCGGCGGTGGTGCACCCGGACAGCAGGAGCTCGGCCAGGGCCACTGTCGCGGCGAGTTCGAGGTCCCGCGGTGTCAGCCGGGCCCATACGGGGTACAGGTTCTGCAGCCACGGGAACAACGGCGCGTTGGCCACGGGCCCCCAGGCGCGGGTGAGCGTTTGGTAAAAGTGGTGGTGCGTGTTGATCAGGCCCGGCATCAGGACGTGCCGGCCGGCGTCGAACGTGGTCTCGCAGGGCGTGGCGGGCTGCTGGCCCGCGGCCAGGACCTCCACGATCACGCCGCCGCTGACCACTATGCCGCCCGAGGCGTCCAGGTGGTTGGCGGTGAAAGCCGCCTGCGGGTTCCGGATCCAGAGGCGCTGGTTGCCGGCGGAAGGAGTGGGCTGGGTCATGGGGCTGTCCTTGTCTGAGCGAAGCGGCGGTAAATCCAGCTCAGTGAAGCCCTGTCTGCTGATCCAGGTGACCGCAGCGATGTGCGGCTGGGTCCAGCGTAGGGAACGCCGGCGGTGGCCGTCAACGGCCCGAATGTGACCGGCCGGTCTGTTGGCGGGAGGGACGGGCGGACCGGGGCCTGGAACGGCGGCTTGAAGCGGCGGCGGAAATCCCACGCCGTGAGCCAGCCGAAACATGAATTTCACATTGCGAAATTAAGTTTCCAGAAACTATGGCGCGGACCACAGGTGTGGTGCTAATCTCAATTTGCCAAAGGCGGGCACCCGGACCCCGGGAAGCTATCTACCAGGCGCAACTTAACCTTCACAGCAAATGCTGAAGCCTGGTAACCGTCGCACCTGGTCCCCTTGGTCCTGCACCCGGCTATCCGGCTTCCCGGCAAAGGGAGTCGCATCATGAGTACCACCGTCACGGCCGAACAGTTTTTGGCCAGATCCATCAGGCTGGCAACAGCCAACGTCCTCAACAGCGGCGGGCCCTTCGGCGCCATGATCGTCACCGCGGACGGAAAGACGTTTGATGGCGTCAACCGGGTCACCGCGGACAACGATCCCACGGCCCACGCAGAAGTCACCGCGATCCGCACCGCGTGCCGGGAGCTCGGCACGTTCGACCTCAGCGGAGCCGTCCTCTACACCAGCTGCGAGCCGTGCCCCATGTGCCTCGCCTCGGCCCTCTGGGCCCGCGTGGAACGGGTGGTGTTTGCCGCCGGCCGGCATGACGCCGCCTCCGTGGGATTCGATGACGCAGTCTTTTACGAGTACTTCGAAAACCAGGACCGGGATGCCCTGATGCCCGTGTCCAAACTGGTGCTGGCCGGCCCCGACGCCCCGGCGCCGCTGGAGCCGTTCAACACCTGGAACACGCTCGAATCCAGGATTGATTACTAGGCCCGGTGGCTGAGATGACTATTTTGGACAATTCACACGGGGAGCAACCGGCTCCGCAGGCACGCACCACCCAGGCGCCCACGCCGCCGGAAAATTTCCTGGACCGCTTCTTCCAGATCACCAAGCGTGGATCCACCCTGGCCCGCGAATTCCGCGGCGGCCTGGTCACGTTCTTCACCATGGCGTATATCGTGATCCTCAACCCCCTGATCCTGGGCGGGTTCAGCGCGGACAACGCCCCCACGGATGTGGCCGGCGGCTGGCTGTCCGCCGCACAGGTGGGCGCCGTCACCGGCCTCACCGCCGGCGTTATGACCATCCTGTTCGGGCTGGTGGCAAACCTGCCGTTCGGACTGGCCGCCGGGCTGGGCATCAACTCCTTCCTGGCCGTCTCCGTAATCCAGGAAGTCACCTGGGCCGAGGCCATGGGACTGGTGGTGATCAACGGCATCCTGATCGTCCTGTTCGGCGTCACCGGTGCCCGGACCGCGATCTTCCGGGCCGTCCCCAAGGAACTCAAGGCCGCCATCACGGTGGGCATCGGCCTGTTCATCGCCTTCATCGGCTTTGTGGACTCCGGTTTCGTCCGGCCCACGGCAGGCGGCCCGCCCGTCCAGCTTGGCGACGGCGGCTCCATTACCTCCATCCCCACCCTGGTTTTTGTGGTGGGCCTGCTCGCCATGGGCATCCTCGTGGCGCGGAAGGTCCAGGGCGGCCTGCTGATCGGCATCGTGGCCACCACGTTCCTGGCAGCCGTCGTGGAAGCCTTCCTGAAGATCGGCCCGGCCAGCGCCACCAACCCCGGCGGCTGGCACTTGAACACGCCGGTCCTCTCCGGCCAGCTGGTCTCGGCACCGGACTTTGGCCTGGTGGGCCAGTTCGACGTGTTCGGTGCGTTCGGCCGGATCGGCGGACTCGCCGCCACCATGCTGGTCTTCACCCTGGTGTTCACCAACTTCTTCGACGCCATGGGCACCATGACCGGCCTGGCCAAGAGCGCCGGCGTCGCCCATAAGGACGGGACGTTCCCGCGCCTCAAGTCGGCCTTCATTGTGGAAGGCTTCGGCGCCGTGGCCGGCGGAGCAACCTCAGGATCCTCCAACACCGTCTATATCGACTCCGCGGCAGGGATCGGCGAAGGCGCCCGCACCGGCCTGGCGTCGGTGGTCACCGGTGTCCTGTTCCTGGGTTCGATGTTCCTCACGCCGCTCACCAGCGTGGTCCCGATTGAGGTGGCGGCCGCAGCCCTGGTGGTGGTGGGCGCCATGATGATGGCCCAGATCCGCGAGATCAAGTTCACCAAGTTCACGGTGGCACTGCCGGCCTTCCTCACCATCGTGACCATGCCGCTGAGCTACTCGATCGCCAACGGCATCGGGGTGGGCTTCGTCAGCTGGGCGATCATCGGCGCGGCATCCGGGAAGGCGAAAAAGATCCATCCGCTGATGTGGGTGGTCAGCGCCGGCTTCCTGGTCTACTTCGCCCGCGGGCCCATCAACGCCCTGCTGGGCGCCTGACCCGCGCGGTTCCTTCCCCCAACCACCCCTGACCGACGACAATATGGACACCACCGCCGCGCGGCAGAAGGAGCACCGACATGCTTGACCTGATCCCTTCACTGCGCGGCTGGGTGCCCACCGTTGCCAGCGGACCGTTCGCGGTGGCCACCATCGTGGCGGCCACCGGATCGGTTCCCCGGCCCGTGGGAACGTCCATGCTGGTCGCCGGCAGCGGGTCCATCCTGGGCAGCCTCTCCGGCGGCTGCGTGGAAGGCGCCGTGGTGGCGCTGGCCATGGCGGCAATGGACGACGCCGGCCCCCGCCGGCAGCGGTTCGGTTTCAGTTCCGCTGATGCCTTCGCCGCCGGGCTCACCTGCGGGGGCGAGCTGGACATCCACGTCGAGCCCGTCCCCGCCGTGGATCCGGGCGGGATGGCTGCCTGCCAGCCGCTCCGGACCGCGCTTGTGGCCCTGGCAGCAACCGGCCCGGACCAGCCCGTGGGACTGGTCCGGCGGCTGGCCGTCCCCGGCCGGCCAGGCCAGGCAGTGGTGGTCAGCAATCCCGGTGAAGCATCTGCTGTCCTGCCCGGCCTGGCGGAACTGTGCAACCAGCAGGACCGCCGGGCCGGAGCCTGGCCGGCGCCGCTGGCCCAGGCCGCTGCCCTGCTCCGCCGCGGCGGAGCAGGGCTGGTGGGGCTGACCCAGGCAGGCTCCTGCCCGCCGGACCTGCACAGCCAGGAGCCGGCGTCGGCCGTCCTGCTGGTGGAATCCCGCATCGCGGCACCCCGGATGCTGGTGTTTGGCGCCAACGACTTCGGCGCCGCACTGCTCCCCGCCGCCAAGCTGCTGGGCTACCACGTCACCCTGGTGGACGCCCGGCCGGCTTTTGCCGCCCAGCCCCGCTTCGCGGCCGCCGACCAGGTGGTGGCGCAATGGCCGCACCGCTACCTGGCCGATGAAGCGGCGGCCGGCCGGCTGGATGGCCGCACCGTGGCCGCCGTCCTGTCCCACGACCCCAAATTCGACCTGCCGCTGCTGGAAACGGCGCTGGCCCTTGACCTCGCCTATGTTGGCGCCATGGGGTCGCGCCGGAGCCACCTTCAACGGGTGGACGACCTGCTTGGCGCGGGAATCCCGGCGCACCGGATCGCCCGGCTGCATTCACCCATCGGACTGGACCTCGGCGCCGAAACCCCCGCGGAAGTGGCAGTGTCCATCACCGCCGAACTGATCGCCGCCCGCAGCCGTGCCGCCACCGGCATGCCCCTGCGCGAGGCAAGCGGTCCCATCCATCACCTACTCGCTGCATCTGCAGCCCCTATGACCCAGCAGGAGATCGCATGGACATGAACACCATTGAGGCAGTGGTTCCCACCGATGACCCCGCGCAGTGGCGCGACGGCGATGCCTGGCTGGCCGGCGGCACCGTCCTCTTCTCCTACGGCAGCTACGCGTTTGGCCCCGAGCCGCTCACACGCCTTCTCGACCTGGGCAGCGCCGGGTGGACGCCGGTCACTGTAACGGACACCGGAATTGAACTCGCCGCCACATGCACGGTGGCGGAACTGTATGCGCTGCCCGCGGCCGTGACCGGCCGTTCCTGGCCCGGGCTGGACCTCATCCGGCCCTGCTGCGACTCCTTTGTTGCCTCCTTCAAGGTGTGGAACATGTCCACCGTGGGCGGCAACATCTGCACCTCCCTGCCGGCGGGCCCCGTCACGTCACTGTGCGCGGGACTGGACGGCGTGGCCACCATCCTGGGCCCCGGCGGCTCCAGCCGGACCCTGCCGGTGGCTGACCTGGTCACCGGCGACGCCACCAATGCGCTGGCACCCGGCGAACTCCTGCGCAGCATCCACCTGCCGGCGTCGGCACTGTCTGGCCGGGTGGCATTCCGGCGACTGTCACTGAGCAACCTGGGCCGGTCCGGGGTGCTGCTGGTGGGAAGGCTCGACGGCGGGACCGCCCTGGTGCTGACCGTCACCGCCGCCACTACCCGGCCCGTCCAGCTGCGGTTCGAGGGCATCCCGGCGGCCCCGGCCCTGGCCGCTGCCCTGGATGACGCGATCGCCCCCGACCTGTACCACTCCGATATCCACGGCCTGCCGGACTGGCGCCGCGACATGACTCACCTCCTCGCCGAGGAGATCCGCGCCGAACTCGGCGCACCGGAAGGAACGCCCGGCCTGCAGGTCTCCGGCGACTTCTGGCCGCCGCAGCCCGGGTCCACGCCGACCGCAGCGGTCCCGCCAGGGCCCATCCCGGCTGGATCGATCCCGCCTGCGTCCGGCACCACCAACCAGGAAGGGGCCTGAGCATGGCCATCAGCATCAACGGAACGGCCGCAGACGCTGCGCCCCGCCCGGGCCAGTGCCTCCGGACGTTCCTGCGCGAGCAAGGCAACTCCGGCGTCAAAAAGGGCTGCGACGGCGGGGACTGCGGCGCCTGCACCGTCCACGTTGACGGCACCCCGGTGCACAGTTGCATCTACCCGGCAGTCCGGGCGGAGGGCCACGCCGTGACCACCATCGAGGGGCTGGCCGCCACCGCGGCCGAACCCTCGGAGTCTGGGCTCCACCCGGTCCAGCAGCAGTTTATGGAGCGGCAAGGCTTCCAGTGCGGGTTCTGCACCGCCGGCATGCTGATGACAGCGGCAACCTTCGACGCCGAGCAGGAAAGCAACCTGCCCCGCAGTCTCAAGGGCAACCTCTGCCGGTGCACCGGCTACCGGGCCATCGGGGACGCGATCTGCGGCCACGCCGGGCACCCCGCGCCGGAGGGGCCCGGCTCGGGCATCGCCGGGGACAGCCAGCCCGATCCGGTCCCCGGCCAGTTGGGCGACGACGTCCCCGCGCCCGCCAGCCGGGCAGTGGTCACCGGCGCCGCCCGCTACACGCTGGACCTCCCTGTGGCGGAGCAGCAGGCGCTGCTGCACCTGAAGATCCTGCGCTCCCCGCACGCCTCCGCCCGGGTCCTGTCCGTCGACGCCGCCGCTGCGCTGGAAATTCCCGGCGTCGTGGCCGTCCTGACCTCGGCCGACGCCCCGGAGCAGCTCTTTTCCACCGCCCAGCACGAACTTTTCACCGATGACCCGGACGACACCCGGGTCCTCGACGACGTGGTCCGTTTCATCGGGCAGCGGGTGGCCGCCGTCGTTGCGGAAACGGTGGCCGCCGCGGAGGCCGGCGTCCGGGCCCTGGCTGTTAATTACGAGGTGCTGCCTGCCGTGTTTTCACCGCAGGACGCCCTGCAGCCCGGCGCCCCGCAGGTCCACGGCGACAAGGACGGTCCCATCGCCCGGATTTCCCGGCCGGACCGCAACGTGGTGGCCGAGCTCCACTCTGAGCTGGGCAGCGTGGCGGACGGTTTCGCAGCTGCCGACTTCATCCACGAACAGACCTACCGCACCCAGCGCGTCCAGCACGTGGCGCTGGAAACCCACGCAGCCATCGCCTCCGTGGACCCAGCGGGCCGGCTCCAGGTCCGCACCTCCAGCCAGGTCCCCTTCCTGGTCCGGCGGACCCTCTGCCGTATATTCGGGCTCCCCGAGGACGGCGTCCATGTGGTGGCAGGCCGCGTGGGCGGCGGTTTTGGCGGAAAGCAGGAAGTCCTCACCGAGGACCTCGTGGCGCTCGCGGCCCTGCAGCTGGGCCGGCCGGTCCAACTGGAACTGACCCGCACCGAGCAGTTCACCGCCACCACCACCCGGCATCCGTTCACCATCGCACTGAAGGCCGGTGCCAGCGCCGACGGCCGGCTGACAGCACTGGAACTGGACGTGGTCACCAACACCGGCGCGTACGGCAACCACGGTCCGGGGGTGATGTTCCACGGCTGCGGCGAATCGCTCAGTGTCTATAAATGCGCCAACAAAAAGGTGGACGCGCACTCGGTGTACACCAATACCGTCCCGGCCGGGGCGTTCCGCGGTTACGGGCTCAGCCAGATGATCTTCGCCATCGAATCGGCAATGGATGAGCTGGCCACGGGCATCGGCATGGATCCGCAGGAGTTCCGCCGCCGGAACATGGTCCGGGAAGGGGATGACATGCTGTCCACCCAGCCCGAACCGGAGGAGGACGTCCACTACGGCAGTTACGGGCTGGACCAGTGCCTGGACCTGGTCCGGGATGCGCTGCAGCGCGGCCAGGACAGGTACCGCGAGGCCGGACTTGATGACCTTGGCCCGGACTGGCTGGTGGGGGAGGGCCAGGCGCTGTCCATGATTGACACCGTCCCGCCGCGGGGCCACTTTGCCCACTCGAAGATCCGGCTCCTGCCGGACGGGACGTACCAGGCCGACGTCGGCACGGCGGAATTCGGGAACGGCACCACCACCGTGCACGCCCAGCTGGCGGCCACCGCGCTCGCCACGGAGTCCACCCGTGTGCAGGTCCGGCAGTCCGATACGGACCTGATCGAGCACGACACGGGGGCCTTCGGCTCCGCCGGGACGGTGGTGGCCGGCAAAGCCACCCTGGCCGCGGCGGAGGAACTGGCCGTCCGGATCCGGGCGTTTGCCGCCGGGATCCGGCAAACCCAGGCCTCGGCCTGCGTCATCCACGGCGCCACGGTGGTGTGTGACGGAACCGACGTGCCACTGACGGAGCTTGCGGCGGCGGCCGCGGAAGCCGGCGTCGAACTTGCCGCCGAAGGGCGCTGGGGCGGCACCCCGCGGTCCGTGGCGTTCAACGTCCACGGCTTCCGGGTGGCCGTGAACCGGAACACGGGCGAGCTGAAAATCCTGCAAAGCGTGCAGGCAGCCGACGCCGGCGTGGTGGTCAACCCACGGCAGTGCCGGGGGCAGATCGAGGGCGGGATCGCCCAGGCGATCGGCGCGACGCTGTATGAGGAGGTGGTGGTGGACGACGCCGGCCGCGTCACCACCGACATCCTGCGCCAGTACCACATCCCCACCTTCGCCGACGTGCCCCGGAGCGAGGTTTACTTCGCTGACACCAACGACTCCACGGGCCCGCTGGGCGCCAAATCCATGAGCGAAAGCCCGTTCAATCCGGTGGCACCCGCGCTGGCCAACGCCATCCGGAACGCCACCGGGGTGCGGTTCGCGCAACTGCCCATCGCCCGCGACCGGATCTACCTGGGGCTCCGGGAAGCGGGCAAGGTCCCGGCGGCGGAAGCGGGGGTGGGGCAGGGGCACCTGGTTTCCTGACCCCCGTCGCCCCATCACCCCTCCTCGTTGCCCTATCACCCCTCCTCGTTGCCCTATCACTTATGGTCCCCATTCGGCCGGATGGGGACCATAACTGATAGGGCAACAGGGGGTGGGGCGGTTTCCGGAATTCAGCCGCCGCCGGGCCAACCCCTATAGTCGGGGGATGGAACAGCGGATTTTAGGCAGGACCGGACGGAACGTCTCCACCGTGGGGCTGGGCACCTGGCAGCTCGGCGCGGACTGGGGCAACGTGGACGACGCGCAGGCGCAGGAGCTGCTGGCGGCATCGGCCGAAGCCGGCGTGACCTTCTTTGACACCGCTGACGTCTACGGTGACGGCAAAAGCGAGCAGGCCATCGGCAAGTTCCTCAAGGACAACCCGGGCCTGGACATCACGGTGGCCACCAAGATGGGCCGGCGGATGGACCAGAAGCCGGAAAACTACACCCTGGCCAACTTCCGCCAGTGGATTGACCGGTCGCGGAAGAACCTGGGCACGGACACCCTGGACCTGGTCCAGCTGCACTGCCCGCCCACGCCCGTCTACAGCAACGCCGAGGTCTACGACGCCCTGGACACCCTGGTCTCGGAAGGCGCCATCCGGAACTACGGCGTCAGCGTCGAACGCACCGACGAAGCACTCGAAGCAATCCGTCATCCGGGCACCGCCTCGGTCCAGATCATCCTCAACGCCTTCCGGCTCAAGCCGCTGGACGAGGTCCTGCCGGCCGCCAAGGCAGCCGGGGTGGGCATCATCGCCCGCGTCCCGCTCGCCTCCGGCCTGCTGTCCGGCAAGTACAGCAAGGACACGTCGTTCGCGGACAACGACCACCGCAACTACAACCGCGACGGCGGCTCCTTCGACGTGGGGGAGACCTTCTCAGGCGTCGACTACGCCCTGGGCCTCAAGGCCGTGGCGGAATTCGAGCAGCTGGTCCCGGCCGGCGCCAGCACCGCCCAGGCAGCCATCGCCTGGATCGCAGCCCAGGACGGCGTCACCAGCGTGATTCCCGGTGCCCGTTCCGTGGAGCAGGCAACGGCCAACGCTGCCGCGGCCACCGTCAAAATCGATGAAGAGTTCGACGGCGGCGTCCGCTGGATCTACGACCACTACTTCCGCGAGGCCATTCACCCGCGCTGGTAACCGGCCGCCTCCGGACCGGCCAACAGGTGCAGCTGGTCCGGGGTGTCCACGTCCTGTCCGTCTGACAGGTCGCTGCAGTCCACCTCGTCCACGAGCTCCGGGTGTGCGCGCAGGAAGCCGCGCGCCCCGGCGTCGCCCGTTATCGTTGCTGCCACCGCAGTACGCAGCGAGGCGTCGATCAGCAGCGGATGGCCGCGGCGAAGCCCGCCCGGGGCAGCAGGTTCCCGATAAGCGGCGGCGGTGATCCGGCCCGGCCGGTGCTGCCCGAGGAGGCGCCGGACCGTATCCGGCAGCAGGCCGGGCTGGTCCACCAGTGCGATCAGCAGGTGGCCGGCCGGGCCTGCGGTGTGTTCACCCAGCAGGTAGGAGCCGCCCATGCCCGTTTCCCACGCGGCGTTGACCACCACGCGGCAGGCGGCGAGGTCAGCGGCCGCCGCCACCTTGTCCGCGCCGGCGCCCAGGACCACCACCACGTCGCTGCAGCCGCCACCGGCCAGGGCGGCGGCAGCGGCTTCCACCAGCGGCCGGCCCCGGTAGGGCAGCAGGGCTTTGGGGCCAAGCCCCAGCCTGCTGCCACTGCCGGCGGCCAGCACCACGCCGATGGTCCGCGGTTCGCCGTTGTACTTCATGGGCCCAGACTATCCGGCGCGGCTCCCGCTCAGGAGTCGCCGCCGGCGCCGCCTGTAGTGCCGGCCCGCACGTCCAGGAGCTTGTAGCGGTCCATGGCGTACGACGGCGCGCCCTCCTCCACGTCGCCCCTCGCCGCGAGCAGCTGCAGGGTTTTCACCACAATCGAGTGGGTGTCGTTTTTGAAGAAGCGGCGTGCTGCTGCGCGGGTGTCGGAGAAGC